>JAKQEZ010000467.1 GCA_029558435.1 Bacteroidota bacterium | reverse complement strand
GGATACAAAACAGCTAAAAGACGATTTGCAATGGAAATCAGAAACCTAACAATCGCTTTAATAGTTGTACAATGCGGCGGTGATCCAAAGCTATTTTTTAAAACATAAAAAATGGCCGGAATTTCTTCCGACCATTCGTGCTCAATTGAGCGCCTTTCTTGTTATAGGAATTTGCAAAATAGCTATTGTTTCCCTCCTTTGAGGAGGGATTAAGGGAGGTGTGACCCCTAGAATCATAAAATAATCAACTAAATCCCATTTAAACCTTACCTTACTACCGTTATAAATCCTTCTTTTGTTAAAAGGCAATTTTGCAATTGGCAGTTAACAATCGTATCGTCCAATGTAAATATCACCTCATAAAAATACACACCATCTATTGCGGGTGTGCTCCACAGTGGGTTGAAGCCTGGTGTTAAGTTGCCTTGAGAACAATTATTTCTCTCACAAAAGACACAAATAATAGTTATTCTTCTCTCACCAACAGTGGCACCAAAAGCCTAACTATTTCAACTACAGTTGGTCTTCAAGCAACCATTCTGCATAAGAAGTTGGAGTTTCGTTTAAGCGAACAGCTACCAATTTTACTTGTTGTGGAAGTAGGGATTGTATGATACCTACGTAATGAATTAATAAGTTTTCGCAACTTGGTTGAAAAGGAGTGGTAATTAAACGCTCGTTTTCTGTTAAATTCAATGATTTTAAAATGGACGAACCTTCTTTGATAACCAATGCATGATCAAATGTATCTAAAACTCCTTTTTTGACGATTTTTTTTAAATCACCAAAATCCATCACTAAACCATTTTCTGGATTGGAATTTTCATCTATTGGTTTACCTAAAACTGTAACGTGTAACACGTATGTATGACCGTGGATGTTTTTACAAAGACCGTTGTATCCTTCAAGGGCGTGCGCCATGTCGAATGTAAAACTCTTTGTGATACGAATTGCAGACATTTTAATTTTTTTGCAAAGATACGCTTAAAAAGCAATAGAAAGCTATTTTTTTGGAAATGTAAAGAACAATTAACAGCCTGTATTGTTTTTTAAGAATGCCAATCCGTTTTCTATATCGTTTACCATTTCGTCAACCGTTGTTTTGTGAATCATTTCCAAAAATTCTGCCTTGATAAACTTGTATTTTTTGTGCGCCGGACAAGGGTTGGTGTCTGAACAATCTTTTAAACCTAAAACACATGCCGTGTAGGATGAATCGCCATCAATGGCATAAACAATGCGCTCTAATGTTGTGTTTTTTATGTTTTCGGGTGTCATTCCAAAACCTCCTTGTGGTCCTTGGATGGAGTATAAAATTTTACTTTTTACCAATTTTTGTAAAATCTTGGCTGTAAACGCTTCGGGCGAATCTACCAATTTGGCAATTTCCTTTAAACTTATTCTTGTTTCATTTAATGAATATTGAGCCACAATTAAACAAGCTCTAATACCATACTCACACGCTTTTGTAAACATTTTTTACTTTCTCCTATTTTTTTCAAGTAATAATAATTCATACTCTCTACCAACCTGACCCTCAATGGATGAATTTTCTTCGGCTCTTCGCATCAAATATGGAATCGCTTTTTCTACCTCACCATAAGGCACGTATTTGGAAGAATTGTAATTGGACGCAGCTAAATTAAAAGTTAGATTGTCACTCATTCCGTAAAGTTGCGAAAAAAATATCTTTTGGTGATGATTTTCTATCTTAAATTCTTCAATTAATTGCACGGCAAGTTCCACACTTGCTTGATTATGCGTGGCTAAACACGTGTTTATAAGACTATTTTCTCTTAAACAAATTTCCAATGCTGTATCATACGAACGGTCGGTTCCTTCTTTGGTGTCAAAAACAGGGCTCGGTACACCATCTCTTTTGGCATATTCGCGTTCTTTTTCAACATAAGCACCACGCACCAATTTCATACCCAATAAATATCCTTTTGCACGTGCATCAGAAATAGCTTTGTTCAAATAATCCACTCTGTCGGTTAGATACATCTGCAACGTGTTGTAAACAATTACCTCTTTTTTATTGAATTTCTCCATCATTAATTCCACCACATTATCGAAAATGAATTGCGTAGAATATTCTTCGGCATCAATGTAGATTTTTACGTGTAAATCGCTTCCTAATTGGCAAATTTTCTCCACTCTTTCGGTAAATTTAGCTAATCGCAATATTGCGATATCACTATTTCCTTCGTCGATGGTTTTAAATTGTTTTAAAAACGCAACATCTTCTAAACCAGATAGTTTAACACCAACCGTAGCGTCTGCTGCATTCTTGCTCACAAATTGAATGTTGTCTAAAATTGTTTGCAAATTATTCTCAAAACTTGCTTCCGAATTATCGCCTTCTGCAACGTAATCTAAAACCGTATTTACATTGTATTTTTTAATGTGTTGGATTGTTTTTGCAGCTTCCGATCTGTTTTCGCCCGCACAAAAAACTTGAAATACCGTTTTTCTCAAAATAAATTTCAACGGCAATTTGAATGTGATGATCCAATCGGCAATTTTCATGAGCATTTTAACCAAAAATGGTTTTTGCAACAACCCAAAAATAAAGATGGTGTTTTTCAATTCAGCATCCGATTTATAAGCAAAAGCTTTTTCGGTGTTGTTTAGATTGATGGATGATTTCATGCGTTTAAATTTTTATTAATTCGACTGTATTTAAAAATGGTTCCAAGTAAATAAAAGAATGCAATCATTAAAATTGTTCCCGATGTTACAAACACGATAAACAGGGGTTGCAGACTTTGCATCATATCGTAAAAAGAAACTTGATTTTCGTCTAATTGCCAAAATCCTTTCAATAATCCAGCAGTTTTAAGCGATAAGAACAGGCACAAAAGCGCAATTTGAATAACCCAAAAAGTGCTGCGAAGAACGATGCTTGGTTTACCTTCGTGCGCTGTTTTTGGAGTAAAAAACATAAAAACAGCTGCAAAAAGTATCATGGTGTTGATGCCTATGGTTGTTCCCATGGAATGCGCAACTGTAAAATGCGTTCCATGTGTATAAATGTTAAACGCGGGAATAGACATAAAGCAGGCAAATCCAACGTTGATAAACACCCAAATATCGGAGGCCATGATAAAACGATAAGGGAAAAAATGGTAGTTTTTCTTAAATTCTGTAAGCGAGTTTTTCCACAAAGCCACAATGCGAAGGAAAATTATCCATTCGGTCATGCTCACGGCATATCCCACATAGCGAATGTAACTTTCGGTAGGCAAGGTATAAATGTGGTGACTCCAATTAAACATCATATTGCCTAATCCAAGAAAATACATGGCAAAAGCCAATTTGCTACTTCCAATTTTATGTTCATTGGTACCATTAATGCGGTCCATCATAAAAAATGCGGTAGCATAAATTAATTGGTTAAAAGAACCTACCAATGAGCCGTTTACTTTCCATTGAATGGTCATATCGGTTATGAAATGCGCACGGAAGTAGGGAAATATCCACAAGTAATTTTCTATAAAAATGAGTAGAAAAAACACCGTTCCCGACATCCACATCCAAACATAAACGGGCCATTTTTTAACCGTTCTTGCCAGGTGAATAAAATTGATCAATTGCAAAAGCCAAGCAAGCAAAATTGGAAGTGCCCAAATGGGATTGAACTCCCAATATTCACGTCCTCCAAAATCGCCAACTAAATAAGAATATCCAATGCCAATTAAGGCAACTATCCATAAACTCAATTGAAGGTTAGCAATCCACTTGATTGGTTTACTTTTGGAGAGGATAGACATGCCCATATACACGCCGCCACTTGCCCCGATGATGATCCAAAACATCACAAAAGAAACGTGGATGGGACGTAATTTAGATAATCCTTGAAAATTATCCATAAAATCAGGTTTGATATAGGTGATGGAAGCCAAAACACCACCAATTAGTCCAACAAAAAGAGAAACCATTGCCAGACTTAAAAAACTTCTTCCTGTAGCTGTTTTATCTCTTTCCATATTGTTCTATCATTCCGTTTGGTAAAACCTCAAAATTTTTCATATCTGAACTACCAGTAGCATCTACCTCTTTCAGAAATTCAATAAGCAAACGTTCTTCTTCTGCTGTCATGTTGTAACTAGGCATTTGACGAATACCAGCTTTTAAAAATCCTTTAATAACTTCGCCATTTCCGTTGTATTTGGAATAAACGTTTGTTAAATCTGGACCCAGATAACCACCCAAATGGTATAATTGGTGACATGCCTGGCAATTGTATTTTTGCCATACCAATCTGCCTTCGGTCATGTCGTGTGTATTGATTGTTGTGACTTCTTTCACCTGCATCGGTTTTAAATAAATATCAATTGAGTAAGCCAAAAACAAAATACACAAAGTAGCAAATACGTGTATTGGTCTAAGTTTCATTGTTATTTTTCTATTTTAATTCGTACATCCACAACGGTCATTTGTGTTTCATTGGCCATGATAGGGTTTAAATCCAACTCGGCAATTTCTGGTGCCAAGTGTACCAATGCCCCAATGCGCATAATGATGTCGATGTATTTGTTTTTATCCAGTCCTTTTTTGTTGCGGTAACCTTCAATGAGGGCATATCCTTTGAGTGATTCAACCATGGTGGATACTTCAAGCTGACTCATAGGTGCCAATGCCGAAGCTGTATCGTTGAGTAATTCAAGAAATATTCCTCCCAAACCACAAAGCACCACGTGACCAAAATCTCCTTGTTTTACAGCGCCACAATACAATTCTTCGCCTTTCAACATTTCTTGCACCAACACACCTTTTGCATCAGGAATTTTCATTAATTGGTTGAATGCGTCCATTGCTTGGTTTTCATCGTGAATGTTGAGAATAACACCACCAACTTCTGTTTTATGTACAGGTCCGGTAACTTTCATAACAATTGGAAAGCGCATGTTGTCTTTCAATGTTGCCAGCTGTTGGCTGTCGGTGTATTCCTGTTGTTTCACCAATTCAATACCAGCAGCTTCGAGCAATTCGCGACAAGCATCTTGGTTTAAAAATCCATTAGAAGCGGCATTCACCAATGAGCGAATGGCAGGTAAATCCATTTCTGGAAGTTTAACTTTGTCAAACGAAATTTCTGTTGATTTGTAAACGTGTGCCAGCGCCTTTCCTAAGTTTACTTCATCTGGAAAGTTAACACGCCCTTTGGATAAGAAATGTTTAATTTCTTTTTCTGCATTGATGAGGGATGGGAGAACAGGGAAAATTGGCTTTTTGCATTTTCTCATCTTGTTGTCCAACACTTCGTATACGTCTTTTACGTTGAACAATCCGGGACTACCAAATACAACTACCATTCCATCAACGGCCTTGTAATTGTCGCAAAAATCAATGATTTCTCCCAATTGCTCTGCTGTTCCAGTTGCCAAGAAATCAATAGGGTTGCTCACCGATGAGCCAGGGTTGAGTTTAGCCAATAATTCTTTGGTGTCTTTTGCATCGAATGGAGGAACATTCATTCCATTGGATGTAAGAGCATCTGTAAGCATTACTGCCGAACCGCCGGCGTGTGTGATGATGGCAATATTTTTTCCTGTGACTTCTTTGTTTTGGAAAACTCCTGCAACGGCAATTAATTCATCTCGACTACTGCAATAAACGATGCCACATTTTTTAAACAAAGCACGAATAACAGTATCTGATGTTGCAAGTGCTCCAGTGTGGGAGGAAGCCGCTCTTCCTCCCGCCTCGGAGTATCCTGATTTGATTGCCGCAATACGACAACCTTTTTTTCTTAATGAAGTTGCATGTTTAATAAACTTAAATGGATTTTTGATGTGTTCTAAGTACAACAGCTTTACTTTCGGACTATTTTCGGGGTCGAACGTTTGATCCATGTACTCCAAAATTTCTTCAACACCAGTTTGCGAAGCATTTCCGATGGAGTAGATATTGGAGAATTTAAGTCCAGTTCCCAAAGCCGATTCCATAATAAAAACGGCAGTTGCACCCGAACTTGAAATCAATTCGCAGCCCAATTTGTCGTAATTTGGAACGGGCGTTGTAAACACACCTTTATACACATCATTGATAACGCCAATACAGTTTGGACCAATCAATGTTGCATTGTTTTTATTGATTAACGCCACAATTTCTTTCTCAATGGCAATTCCCTCTTCGCCTGCTTCAGAAAATCCAGCAGAATAAATAATGAATGCCTTTGCACCTTTGTTGAGTAGCTTTTGAATTGCTTCCAAACACTGGCTTGCCGGAATGGAAATAATTGCTAAATCAACTTGTTCAATTTGCTCAATTTCTGAAACATAGATTACACCTTTTATGTCAATTGGTTTTTTGTTGACAGCATAAACTGGACCTTTAAATTTTCCTTCCAATATATTTTGCAACACTTTACCTCCAGGTTTGCTTGTGTTTTCAGATGCACCAATAATTGCGATGCTTTTTGGCGAAATAAGTTGAGACGTAATCATATAAAAATTTTTCTATTTAAGTTTTTCAAATCGTGCTTGGAAGAAACGCAAGTATTTTGGCTCGTAAACCATTTTCAATCCTTTGATTTTCTTTCTTCTGTCGTAAACTATTGCTGTAGATTCTGCAATTACATCCATGTGTGCTTGAGTGTACACACGACGTGGAATAGTAAAACGAACCAACTCTAATTTTGGATAATAGTTTTCGCCATTTTGTTTTCTTCCGGCAGAAACAATTCCTCTTTCCATGGTGCGCACTCCCGAATCAGCATAAATTTCAGCTGCCAATGTTTGTGCTGGGAATTGATCTTGGGTTAAGTGTGGTAAAAATGCTTTTGCATCCACAAAAATTCCGTGTCCACCAAATGGTTTAACCAACGGAATACCGTATTCTTCCATGCGTTTTCCAAGGTATTCAACCTGACCAACTCTTGCTTTTTGGTGATGATCACATACACTTTCTTTGATACCAACGGCAATGGCTTCCATATCACGTCCTGCCAAACCACCATACGTATGCAATCCTTCGTAAACAACAACCAAGTTGCGTGCTTCTTCATACACATCCCAATCGTTGGTAGCCATAAAACCACCAATGTTTACCAAAGCATCTTTTTTAGCACTCATGGTTGCTCCATCGGTTAACGAACAAATTTCTTTAACAATGTCTTTGATGGATACGTTTTTATACCCTTCTTCTCGTTGTTGAATGAAATATGCATTTTCGGCAACACGTGTCATATCGTGAATAATTTTAATACCGTGTTTGTTGGTATATTCACGCAATTCTTTTAAGTTTTTAATGCTGATTGGTTGTCCACCCGCCATATTCACATTGGTAGCAATACATACATAAGGAATTTTTTTAGCCCCTTCTTTTTTCACCAATGCATCCAATTTGCTGATGTCCACATTTCCTTTAAATGGTGATTCATCTTGTGGGTCGTGTGCCTCGTCAACAATAATATCCACAAATGTTGCTCCGTTTAATTCTTGGTGCAAGCGAGTAGTGGTGAAATACATGTTTCCTGGTACAAAATCACCTTTTTTAATTAAAATTTGCGATAACAAGTTCTCAGCGCCCCTTCCTTGGTGCGTTGGAATAACGTATTTGTAACCATAAAACTGTTGAATCGCTTTTTCCATTAAGTAAAAACTTTTACTTCCGGCATAGGCCTCATCACCAGTCATAAATGCACTCCATTGACGGTCACTCATGGCGTTTGTTCCACTATCGGTTAACAAGTCAATGTACACATCTTCGGCGTGCAATAAAAAAGTATTGTATCCAGCTTCTTTTAATGCTTTTTCGCGTTGTGCTTTGGTTGTCATTTTGAGGAGCTCCACCATTTTCATTCTGTATGGTTCTGCCCACGATCTTTTTTCTAATTTAGCCATATTATAGAGTTTAATTTTACTTGTTTATTGGTTTGAAATGTGCGGTGAAATGGCGCAAGAATGGAGGTTCATACGTAATTTCATAACCATTTTTTCTATCTCTCATTTCCAAGATGTCATCAAAAACATCAAGTACATAATCAATGTGACTTTGGGTATAAACACGACGTGGAATAGCCAAACGCACCAATTCTTTTTCTGCTGGAATGAGTTCGCCGTTTTCATCGTATTTACCAAACATTACGCTCCCAACTTCCACAGTTCTAACGCCACCTTTAAGGTACAAATCACAAACCAACGCCTGACCAGGGTATTCTTTTAACGGAATATTTTTATACAATTCTTTTGCATCGATGTACACCGCATGTCCGCCAATTGGCCACACAACTGGAATTCCTTTTTTGCGCAATCCTTCGCCTAAATAGGTGGTACTCTTGATACGGTAGTGCAAATAATCTTCATCAAAAACTTCTACCAAACCAACGGCAAGTGCTTCCATATCACGCCCCGACAAACCACCATAGGTTGTAAATCCTTCGGAAATGATGAGTAAGTTTTTACATTTAACCGACAATGCTTCATCGCGCAAGGTGAGCAAACCACCCATGTTTACCATTCCATCTTTTTTGGCACTCATCACAAATGCATCGGAAAGCGCAAACATTTCTTGTGCAATTTCACGGTAGGTTTTATTGGAACAAGCAGCTTCTTTGTGGTGAACGAAATAACTGTTTTCGGCAATTCTACAACCGTCCATCACCAAGAAAATTCCGTTTGCATCACAAATTTTACGTACTGCTTTGAAGTTTTCCATGCTTACAGGTTGTCCGCCCGATGAATTGTTGGTTACAGTCATAATCACAGCCGCTATGTTTTCTTTTCCATATTGCGCAATTAAGGCTTCTAATTTTTGCAAATCGATGTTGCCTTTAAATGGATAATCCGATTGATTGTCAAATGCTTCAGGGCAAACAATGTCAATAGCTGTTGAACCTACAAACTCAATGTTAGCACGTGTAGTATCAAAATGGGTATTGCTGATAAACACTTTGTTGGGACCTCCTATGGTAGAATACAAAATACGTTCTGCTGCGCGACCTTGGTGAGTGGGTAAAACATAAGGCATTCCTGTCAAATCTTTTACTACATTTTCCAATTTTTCCCAGCTTCTCGCCCCGGCATAGCTTTCATCACCTACCATGATGGCTCCCCATTGGTTATCGCTCATAGCACCCGTTCCACTATCGGTCAATAAGTCGATAAAAACGTCTTTTGAACTCAATAAAAACGGATTGTATCCTGCTTTTTCCAATGCTTCTTCACGGTATTCTTCGGCAGTCACTTTTAAGGGTTCAACTACTTTTATTTTGAACGGTTCTGTTAAAGTACGCAAGCGATTTTGTTTCTTGTTTTCCATAGTTTTTGTTTTATAGTTAGTGTTTCTCTAATGTTTCAGTTTTTTGAGCATGCAAAATGTGTAAGCGTTTAAATTTTGCAATTGCACGTGCATTCACCATTAAGTTGTTGAAAATCAATCGTTGCTCTGAAATGATTTGATTGTTTTTGATGGATTCAATAGAATTATTGATAGCATCCAACTGTTGCATGCATAGCTCTATGTCGTCTAAACTTGAAGCGATGGTTGCATATTTTGACATGGTATTTCTCAACTGGTCAATAGCAGTTTCAAAAACAGCATCATTGCTTTTATCGAGGGTATAAGTTGGAGATTCTATCGATGAATCGCTCACAAATTGCTCGTAATTTTCTGCAATGAAATTGGCTGCTTGATGTGCAAAAACCAATCCTTCTAAAAGCGAGTTGGAAGCTAAACGATTGGCACCGTGCAAGCCTGTTTCTGCACATTCGCCAATGGCAAATAAACCTGTAACTGTTGTTTGACCATCAACGTCAACTTTTAATCCGCCACATTGATAGTGTGTTGCTGGTACAACCGGAATTAAATCAATTGCAATATCTAAGTTTTTCGATTGTAAATTAGCTGCAATTTGTGGGAATTTTTCGTTGAATTTATCTTTATCCAAATGTTTGCAATCCAAATACACACATTTTTCATCACTTTTTCTGAGTTCGCTAAAAATTGCTTTCGAAACAATATCGCGCGTTGCCAATTCGCCTCGGTTATCGTAATCAAACACAAAGCGTTTACCGTTTTTATTAACGATGTGGGCACCAAACCCTCTGATTGCCTCGGTTAACAAATCCAAACGAGGTTTATTTTCTTCGTACAAAGCAGTAGGGTGGAACTGGATAAAATTCAAATTAGATACCATTGCACCACACTTGATTCCCATTGCCACGCCATCGCCTGTTGCCACATCGGGATTGGTTGTGTATTTGTAAACTTGCCCCGAACCACCAGATGCCAGCACCACCAAATTACTGACATAAGTTTCCAATTCGTTGGTGTTGAGGTTCAATGCCGTTAATCCTTTTACAGCTCCGTGTTCATTTTTAATGAGTTCAATGCAAAATCGGTTTTCAAAAAACTGAATGTTTTTAAAAGTTGATGCTTTTTTGATTAGGCCTTTTACAACATTTTCACCCGTGTGATCATAGGAATGCACCACACGATGGGTGCTGTGTCCGCCTTCCAGCGCTAAGTCAAAATCACCTTCAGGGGTTTTGTTAAATTCAACGCCATAAGCCACCAATTCTTTCAAACGCTCATAAGCTGTTTCAATTACCAATTTTACGATGGAAGGTTTAGATAAACCGCCACCACTAGCAAGAGTATCTTGAATATGGGCTTCGTAGGAATCTTTTACCAAATTGGTTACAACGGCAATACCACCTTGAGCAAAATTAGAATTTGACAATGCCACTTGTGATTTCGTCAACACGTTGATTGTACAATTAGGCATTTTTTCTGCAATTTTTATTGCAAATGATAGTCCGGCAATTCCAGAGCCTACAACTACTATATCGCTCTTATTTTGCACTTTCTGTAATTTGTATCATTCGTTCAATAGGCAAACGTGCAGCATCCATTACTTCTGTTGTTAAATCAATAACTGGATATTCGTTTACCAAACAATCGTACACTTTTTGAAGCGTGTTCATCTTCATAAATGCGCATTCACTACACGCACATGTATTATCTTCATCAATTGGTGCGGGAATTAATGTTTTGTGAGGCACTACTTCGTGCATTTTATGTAAAATTCCTGCTTCAGTAGCAATGATGAACTCATCTTTTGGTGATTCTTTCACATAATTAATCATTGCGGCAGTTGAACCAACAAATTGTGCTAGTTCTAATACATCTGCCGTTGATTCTGGATGCGCAATTAAATCGGCATTAGGGTGTGCAAGAATAAGTTTCATGATTTTATCAAAAGAAAAAGCTTCATGCACAATGCATTTTCCGTTCCATAGCACCAAATCACGACCAGTAGCTTTTTTTACATAGCGACCCAAATTGCGGTCGGGAGCAAAAATCACTTTTTTATCGGCTGGAATAGAATTGACAATTTTTACGGCATTGGAAGATGTACAGATGTAATCTGAAATAGATTTTACTTCAGCAGAACAGTTAATATACATCACCACTTCATGATCGGGATGTTCGTCTTTAAAAGCTTTAAATTCATCGTATTTACAACCATCTGCAAGTGAGCAACCTGCATTAAGATCAGGTAACAATACTTTTTTTGTTGGATTTAAAATTTTTGCGGTTTCTGCCATAAAATGCACCCCACAAAACAAAATCATCTCAGCGTTTGTTTTAGATGCTTCTACTGATAATCCATAACTGTCTCCAACAAAGTCGGCTATCTCTTGAATGTCATCTTCTTGGTAATAATGGGCCAAAATTACCGTGTTTTTTTCCTTCTTCAACCGTAAGATTTCCGCCTTTAATTCTTCTCTTTTCATTTTAAATTCTTATTACTTAGCTCAATGCGTACAATTAAAAAGTATAGTTTTTTTCAAAGTAATAATCTGGTCATTCAATCAAAGGGGAAATCAGTTTATGAAGTATTTTATGATTTCACGCATTAATTTCGACAAATATAAAATAAAAATCAATAAATCGGACTTAAAAGTCTTTTATATAATTGGATTTTAACAAATGCAATACTTTTTTATTTATTTATCACATTTTGTTAAAATAATTTGTAGAATCAATTGTTTTATCTATTCCTTAACAAATCGCAAGGTTTGGATAGATGAAGGAGATGACAATCGGATGAGGTACAATCCTGCATTCAATTCTTTTGTATCAATAATGTTATTGTTTACAGCGCCAGCTTGAATTAAAGAACCATTAATATCTACAATTTCGTAGGATAAATTGGAGGCGTTTGTAGATATTTTCAATTGGTTTTTAACTGGATTGGGATAAATTGAAAACGATGTTGAAGTTAAATTTTCTGTTGAATTGTATAAATCTTCATAAAACAAATATTCGGCACCATAAGCAGTTCCATTTTGATCGCAAAAAACGGTTGCAATTGGGTGGCGTTTAGTGGTTGCATAAAAATCAAAATTATTGGATGATGCACGTTGAATTTCTCCTTTCCAGTAGGTAATACCATTCATTACAACATAAGCAGAATCAATCATTAGTGTTGTTTTGTTAACACGAACAACATCCACATTGCTTGCAACAGGTGTGCTGATTGTTCCCCAAGCATCGCAATTTAATACCGTATGGCTAAAACTTTTAACAATGGTATCATAATCTGTTGCAACAGCATCGTACACATAGGTCCAAACAGCATCTTGTGTTTCATTCG
Source organism: Bacteroidota bacterium (assembly GCA_029558435.1). Next base: position 40,244 of record JAKQEZ010000467.1, on the reverse strand, counting down.
TTCCTAAAGTGCAAGGAGTTCGCATCAACATACGTGGTGGAACTTCAACGGTTGAAACATCATTAGCCCCATTATCGGTTTTATAACCAATTACGTCCATTCCGTTGACATCCGTTCTGAACAACATCCAACCATTTCCTGTTGGAACAGAAGCTCCGGGTCCACCATAAATTACAGAAGGTCCATACGTATATAAATTAGACTGTGGAAACTCACTTGCAAAAGGCAAATTGGCGGTTATACCATAGGCAGCATATTTATCTTCATCGGTTTGCAATTGCGTAAAATCAAAATGTTGGGATGATGATGAAGCCGTACCATAATTAATTGTTGGATTGGCATCGTAATGCATTGCAAATGTATCGCCAGGTTGTGGCAAAGAAGTGTGAGTGATAGTTATTTGAGAAAAAGTTGGTGTAGATAACAATAATAGTACACCAGAAAAAAATAGATGTTTCATAAGTTCTAAAAATTTAAAAAATAGTAATATATTAATTGATAGCTATTTATAGGGGGTAAATATAACAAAAATTTTTAATAAGACAAAAACATCTTAAATAATTACAAAAAAGATAAAAATGTCTTTTATTATATTAAATAATTTATTACTTTTGTGGTGTTATACTTTTAATCTAATTGTAAATTGAGAACAATTCAGAAAATAGTAGTCCAATTTCTTGTTTTTGCCTTTCTATTTGGAATCGTAAAAAACACGGTGATTACATCTGTTTACAATTATGATCAAGAATTATTCATTTCCCTTTTTTGTGAAAATACCGATAAGCCAGAAATGCATTGTGATGGAAAATGTGCCATGTCAAAAATGCAAAAAGAACAAAAAGAGGACGATGCCAATAAAACTTTAAGCAAATTACAAATAGAAACAATTGCTTTGGTGCAAGCGTTTAATTTTGATGCCTATTATTCGTTTTTCACTACTGAAGAACCGATACATTTATTACCAGCATATAGCAATAACTATTCTTTTGAATATGCTGATTTAACAGCAAAACCACCCACATCTTTCTAATTCATTGATTTTATTTCAGTTGAAATAAACACACGTTTTTACGGAGTGTAATGGGGTTTATACAACCATTACCAAAATAATAATGAATTAAATTTTGAAAAGATGAGAACTTTAAATTTCTTTAAATACATGTTGCTAGGGGTAGCAATTATAGGGTTGAACGCTTGTAAAAAAGAGGGTTGTACCGATAAAAATGCAATTAATTATAGCGTTAAAGCCAAAAAAGACGATGGAACTTGTAAGTATGAAACACAAGAAACAGAAACGTATGTGTTAGCAAAAAGCGTTGTTGATGGCGATTATACGTTGGAATATTATACCGAAAAAGGTAAGTTTTTAACTGGTTACAATGCCATTAAAGTAAAAATCAAAAAAGCAGATGGAACGTATGTTGAAAATGTTTCTATGACTTGGGCGCCACTTATGCACATGACTAGTATGAGTCACGCTTGCCCTGCTTCGTCGCTTACTAACAAAGGGACTTACAATGAAGGGTATATGGTTTTTCAAATGGCATCAAACGATACAGAATATTGGGACATTACTTTGAATTACACCATCAACGGAGTAGAACATTCCAATACAAGTGTTGTTGTAGTTGAAAGCGCACCAAAACGCATTGTTCAATCGTTCAAAGGAACTGATAATGTGAAGTATATTTTGGCATTGGTTGAACCAAAATCACCAATTGTTGGTACAAACGACGTGAAAATGGTACTTTATAAAATGGCTTCAATGACTAGTTTTTTACCAGTTGAATCTTATTCTGTAAAAATTGATCCACGTATGCCAAGTATGGGAAATCACAGTTCACCTAACAACGTACATTTAACTCAAGGAAGTGACGAGTTTTATTACGGTAAATTGAATTTAACAATGACAGGTTATTGGAAAATCAACTTGCAATTGTTAGACAATGCTGGCACTGTTTTAAAAGGCGAAGAAGTGACCTCAACTGTCGAAGCTAGCAGCATTTATTTTGAGGTAGAGTTTTAAGGTTTATTTATTAATTGAGCGACTCTTTTCATGATGGGGGTCGCTCATTAATATCGATTGATATGTTCAGGTTAGCACTAATTATTGGTAGTTTGCTAATTGTTGTTGGCAATGCCTTTTCACAATCCGATTCGTTGCAAAAATCGGATTCAATGACCTCGCAACAATTGGATGAGGTAATTATCAGTACGCGAAAAATTTTAGCAGACGGAATGGCTAAACCTCTTTCTGGAATTGAAGGATTTTTGAATAAAATGGATGCTTTAAACTTGGTTCAACGTGGTGGTTATGCTTCGGAACCATATATTAATGGAATGTCCACCGAACGTAGCGTTGTCACCATCGACGGAATGCGAATTTACGGAGCTTGTACTGATAAAATGGATCCAGTTACTTCTTATGTAGAAACAACAAATTTGGAAAAAGCAACGGTGCATGGAGGAGCAACCAATTCTGCAACAGGTGCATCCATTGCTGGAAGTTTAGACTTGGTACGAAAAAGAGCTGGTTTTGGCGCACAACAATTTAAAGGAGCTGTTTTTACTGGAATTGAAACCAATAATTGGCAAAAAATAGGTGGTACAAGTTTGTCCTATTCGCGTCCCAAATTCTACACCGACTTTGATTTTACGTTTCGAGATGCTGAAAATTACAAAGCAGGAAAACGAAAAGAAGTGCTGTATTCTCAATACACAAAATTCAACACATCGACCAATTTAGGCGTAAAATTGGGAGAACACCGTCAGTTGGAAGGAACATTTATTTACGATCATGCCCTCAACATTGGCTATCCGGCCTTGCCCATGGACGTTTCCACCGCAAAAGCATTTATTGGAGCCATCGAATACAGTCAACACCACATTTCTGAAAAATTACATTTGATAAAAGCAAAAGTGTACTACAATGATGTAACTCATATCATGGATGATTCCAAACGACCAATTGTACCTATTCGAATGGATATGCCTGGATGGAGTAAAACCGCTGGATTTTATACCTTGTTGGAAGGGAATGCAAACGACTTTTTAGCGTGGAAATTTAATATAAGTGGACACCACAACCAATCGTTGGCAGAGATGACCATGTATCCAAATAATCCCAATGAAAAGGAAATGTTTATGTTGACTTGGCCTGGTGTGCACACCAATTATGGTGACCTTTATGGTGATATCGCAATATTGCGATATGACGATATTAAGATAGCAATCAACGCAGGTATTGGCGTTCACCACAACCGCATTTACGATGATTTTGGCTACAAAAGCCTTGCAATTTTTTACCCGCAATTTAACCCCGATAAAGTGCGAGTTTTACCTCGTACTGCAATTAATTTCACTTACAAAAAATACAACAAAGCATTTTGGGAATACACCGCTGGTATAAATTATGGCGAACGTGCTCCAAGCGTTTCCGAAGGATATGGATTTTATTTGTTCAATAGTTTTGATAAGTTTGATTACATTGGCAATCCACTCCTTAAAAACGAAAAATCAGCTTCTTTTGCAACTTCGGCAGCATTTATTCATTCAAAACTAACTGTGCGTTTGTCGGCTAATTACTTTTTTATCAAGGATTACATCATTGGGCGACAAGATAGTATTTTAAGTGCCATGACCATTGGTGCAAACGGGGTGAAAGTATATGAACAGTTAAATTATGCTCATTTGTTTAACGGAAATCTAAACATTGAATACCGTTTTGTGGACCACTGGAAATGGAATAATAAATTAAGTATCCGTAGAGGAGTGGGTGAGCAATCCATTAATTTACCAATGATTCAACCTTTTACCTATTCTTCTGCATTAGAATGCAATTATGGAGGTTTTAGTAGTCAGTTGGAAGTTGCAGGAGCTGCAAAACAATATTTTGCCAGTAAAGAGTTTGGTGAATCAGCAGTGCCAGCATACGCCGTTCTTAATTTTTCGGCAGCCTATAAATTGGAGATAAAAAGACACACATTGGCTTTCAAAGCAGGTGTTGAGAATATATTGGATAGTTACTATACCACTTTTGCAGATTGGAACCGCATTCCACGTATGGGACGTAACTTCTATTTGAATATTGTGTGGGGATTTTGAGCTTAATTTCTTTTAAATTTCCCCTTTATTTGTTGGAAATTGGTGCTGATTTTCTCGGAACGAATAACCAAATAAACGCCAAAAAACACCAAAAACATAAGTGCGATTTTGGTAGTTGTGATGGATTTTGTGTAATCGCCAGAAATTCCTAAATAATAAAACAAATAAGCAAAAACGATGACCAAAATCGGTTGCAAATAAATGTAGGAACTGGTTACCGATGTACTCACAAATTTCATGGCATACATGGTGAGTAAATAGGTTAAAAACGTTACACAGACAATAACGTATGCAATGCGCAACCACACATCCCACGGAATGGCAGCAAAATCAATAGTTGCAAAATCAAACAACGTTTGCGGAAAAATGAAAACATACAATGCACCAAACGAAAAAACATAGGTTGTAACGGTTAATGCTGAATATTTACTCATCAATGGCTTTACTAAGATGAGATAAACGGCATAACTCAAAGCATTGATGAGCAATAAAACATCGCCTAGCAAAGTGCCACCACCAGTTGAGTTGGATTGAATGGCTAACAAACTGGCTCCAATGGCTCCAATAAAAATTCCAATAATTTTTGTGGCGTTCAGAGATTCTTTTAAAATGAAATAAGCCATGATAGCCACAGCAATTGGATTAATGGTCATAATAATTCCCGAATTGATGGCCGAAGAACGGTTCAATCCATGAAAAAAGCACAATTGGTTAATTGCAACACCAAAAATTCCACATATTGCTAATAAGATGAGGTCTTTTCGTTCAACTTTCTCACGTTTTGATAGCAATGAAATTAGCCAAAAAAGAAACGTTGCACCAAGTACTCTAAATGCGATAAAAACATTGGGAGTAAGATAAGTAGGCATTACATCTTTGGCTATGATGTTGTTGGCACCATAAAATGCATTGACCGAAAAAAGAGCTACGTGTGCTTTGATTTTGTTGTTCATCCCCACTATTTTGGCGACAAATATCGTTATTTATTCAACGATTGTTGAGCCATTGCCACAGTTTCTTTTGCGTTACCAATAAAAACTGCATCGCCGTTGATAATAAAAGGGCGTTTCAAAAAAGTGTATTCTTCCAACATCCAACGTTTATAATCCGATTCGGATAGTTGTTGCTCATTCAGTCCCAAAGTTTTGTATTTCACCGATTTTTTTGAAAACAAAGCTTCGTAAGAACCTACTTTTTGAGCCAACCAATCCAATGTTTGCTCATCAATGTTATTTTCTTTAATGTTAATGAGTTCAAAACCATCGGTATTCAATTCTTTGAGAATGCGTTGATTGGTAGAACACGTTTTGAGATGATAAATGCGTTTCATTATTGGTTTTTCATGGTGTTTTTATCTTGATCGTTGACACGTGCAGGAGCGCAACCTTTAACTTTTTTCTCAAACAAATACGTCCATTTTACTTTAACCAACATTGGGTAATAGTTGGAATCAAACCATTTGAAATCCGAAGCACCTTTGCGCCATTCATAAATTCCAAAAATTGGAACTTGCACCGATGGAATGAGCATACTTCTTCTGCTTAATCGAAATCCAAAGCCTAATTCATAGTGGATGTGTGCCATTACAGGTTCGTGAAAATAATGTTTACCCGGCACAGCGTTTTCTACAAATGGTGTGTAATTGGTAGTGTTGCGTTTAAAGTTAAAATCAACGTTTACTCCAAATCCATTGTCAATAAAATATTTTTTACCGATGTAAAAATTCTTGTGCACTGCCACACGTGCTGTAACAAAAAGGTTGTTAAAAGTTCCAGTTTGCTCCGCTGTATTGAGCACATTTCCAGTCACAGGGTCAAGCTGACTAATGCGTGTTGTTTCAGCACCGTTGAGCATTTTAAAACCAATTCCCCAATCAATGTAGGAAATAAAAATGTAGTTCCACGCTTGCGATAACTTAGAACGTTTTTGAGGTAAATGTATCATGCCAATTTCAGCAAAAATTCCTGGAATACCATTGGCTTTTGTAGTCAACTGATACGATCTTCCAGAAGAAATAAAATCTTGTGTAATGGGACGTGGACGCGTAGGAATTGTAAATGTTGGTCCAACCGATAATTGCAAGCCAAACGGGCGGTATTCCTTAAAGTCGGCTGCTCCACCAAAAAAATCTTTTTTACTTTTTCCTTTTCCTGGCACAAGGTTGCGCTGACTAAATCCTACTTGCGTAAAACCCAAAAAGAACAAAACAATTAAAACTTTTTTCATCCTACTAAACTTAAAATTTTGTCCATAACTTCTTGCGAATCCCACTTAGCTTCAATGTTTGGAATTAACATAATTTCATCCATTATTTGACTTTGACGTTCGCCCGCTGCGTGTGCATCCGAATAGCGAATTTCTGAAAAAGTAACTTGAGAATATAACGGCATCCACTTATTTGGGTACAATAAACTGAATTTTGCTTCAATTTTTTTGCGTAATAAAAACTGTTCGTCAGCTACAAAATCACGCATTACAAGGTAATTGAAAAGCGACAATTCTTGCAGTGCATCGCCATCGGGTTTTCTTAATTGACTGTATTCTTCAAAAATAGCCTCCCAATTTTCGTTGTGTTTTTGCATCAATTGCCACATTACCGTGCAATCTTCAAATCCAGCATTCATTCCTTGACCATAAAATGGTACCGTTGCATGCGCTGCATCGCCCATCAATACGGTGTTTTTATAATGGTATTTGCTACATTTCATAATGCACAACGACGATAGTGGATGGTTTTCCCACTCATCTGCAATTTGAGGCATCAATGCATAAAAATCTGGGAACGTTTTTTGAAAAAATGCCGTAACTTCTTCCTTCGTATTCACTTTGTCAAAAGCATTTTCACCACCTTCGTGCGGCATGAAAAGCGTACATGTGTATGAACCATCTTCGTTAGGAAGAGCAATCAACATAAAACGACCTCGAGGCCAGATATGCAGAGTGTTTTTTGCTAATTTATGTGTACCATCTTCATTAGCTGGCAATAAAATTTCGCGGTAACCATCTGCAATAAAATTTTGTTGAAATCCGAAACGATCGGTGCGTTGCAAACCAAAAAAACGTACGGCTGAAAAAGCACCATCGCAACCAAACACTAAATCTGATGTGTGCTGAGTAATTTCTCCTGTTTCTGTGTTTTTGAAAGTTAAACAATTTTTATTACTATCAAAATCAATGCATTGTTGATTGAAATGAATTTTTGTTTGTGCTTTTTGTTCAGCAAAATCCATCAAAATGCAATTCAAATGTGCGCGAGAAGTAGAAAAAATAGCTTCGTTTTCTTTCCCATACGGTTGAAAAGTAAGGTTACCTTCCAAATCGTGCATGGTGCGACCATACATAGGAATGGCAATTTTTCTCACTTCATCAGCAATGCCAACCGTTTCAAGGGCTTTCCATCCTCTGTTTGAAAGCGCTAAATTGATTGATTTTCCAGCAGTTAATTGCAATTTTCTTAAATCGCTTCTGCTTTCAAAAATAGTAACTTGATAACCCGCTTTTGCAAGATAAGTTGCCCATAAAGAACCCACTAATCCAGCTCCCACAATTGTTGCTTGTTTCATTTTTTAGTCTGTGTATGGTTTGATAATGAGGCTAAAAATAATGAAATTTTAGTATTCAGCTATGCGAGGTTTGTTTTTAACACTACTGAACAATAACCGAAGAGTTTCCAGAAACTTTGGTGACATGACACCCGTCTTGTGAAACTTTTATTGATTCATTAACCTTTAAACTATTGTTTTTAAAGCCTCTAAAAATAATTTCCAGTGATTTTTTCTCGGATGTTAAATGAATAAACTCGTCAGAAAAAACAACATATTCACCATTCGATTTGTAAAAATCATCGGTTAGAATGGATAGATAACTATTAGTTGAAGGTACAAAAATACTGGTCGAATCAAGTAGCACTGGATTGTTAAGTGTATCCTTAACTTGTATAGTAATCATTGCAAATAATGCTGTGCAAGCTTTATCTTGTTTTTTCGTGCAAGAAAACAAACTAAAAGCAACCAATAGAAGTAGTAAATGTTTCATAATACCGAAATTCAAATATTCTACAAATTAATCATTTTTTCTGATATCTATCTCTATTTTTGTTGCATAATTTCATTGAATGAAAATTTTAATCATCGGAAATGTTTGGCCAGAACCCAATTCTTCGGCTGCTGGTAAGCGAATGACACAATTAATTGACCTTTTTTCCAATTTTGGAGAAATCCATTTTGCTTGTGCCAATCAGTTGACGGGGAATGAGATAGATTTTCAAAAGTTTGGAATCCAACCGCATTTTATAGAACTGAATAACGACACTGTTGACCAATTTTTTGTAGAATTAAATCCAGCAATTGTTGTGTTTGACCGTTTTCTAACCGAAGAACAATATGGTTGGCGCATCATTGAACAATGTCCGAATGCCTTGCGGATTTTAGATACCGAAGATTTACATTTTTTACGCCGCACACGCCATCAATTTGTTAAAAAAAACAATGCAGTTGCTAATAAATTAGAAGCATTAGATTTTCAAAATAACGATACCTTGCGTGAATTGGCATCTATTTATCGTTGTGATGTTTCTCTCATAATTTCACCTTTCGAAATGGAGTTGCTCACAACCGAAATGCAAGTGCCAGAAGAATTATTGTATTACTTGCCTATTTTCTCATCTGCAATTTCTGAAACACCAACTTTTGAAGCTAAAAAAGATTGCTTGTTTATTGGCAATTATCGCCACGAACCAAATGCTGATGCAATTCGTATGTTGTTGGAAAAAGGAATTTGGAAAAATGTGAGTGAATCCATGCCAGAAGCGCAATTGATAGTGGTTGGAGCGTATCAAAATAACACCATATCGCAATATTGCGATATGTCGATAAAGGTGAAAATTGCAGGTCAAATTGCAACTATTTCAGAGGTCTATGCACCCATAAAAATCAGCTTGGCACCCTTGCGTTTTGGCGCCGGAATTAAAGGTAAAATTTTGGAAGCAATGGAACAAGGAGTGCCGTTTATTACCACTTCCATTGGTGCCGAAGGTTTGTTTTTAGATGCGAGTTGGGATGCTTGCATTGCTGATGATTGGCAAGAATTTGAACAAAAAGCGATTACATTATATACCGATAAAGAAAAATGGTTGCATTTTCAATCCAAAGGATGGGAGCACCTGCAACGTTATTTTAGCAAGCAAAAACACGAGCAACCCTTTATTGATTTTGTTTCTAATCAACTGAAAAATTATGCAGCCAATCGCAAAAAACGTTATTTCTCGCAATTGGTTCAGCACCATAGTTTAATGAGCACGCGCTATTTATCCAAATGGATTATGGAAAAGAATAAAAACAATTAATTATTCTTCCAATTCTTTAAGTATTTGATTGACGTCCTCTTCGGTAGTTACCAATTTCTTTTTGCAGATTTTAATTAGTTCGGAGGCACGTTTTATTTTGATGGAAAGTTCATCAACAGAAATTTCGCCATCTTCTAAATCGGCAACGATGGTTTGTAATTCTTCAAAAGCTTCGGTATATTTTATTTCTTCTGTCATTGGTGTAAAATTACTCTTTTTTTGTTTCATTCACAACGGTAGTTGTTGCAGAAATGATGTGGTTAAGTGTTTCAATTTCTATTTGTTCACCCGTTTGAGGTGTGTTGTTGGCTTGAATAGTTTTTCCATTATAACGTGCAATGCTGTATCCTCTTTTCAATACATTTTTAGGGTCGAGGAGTTGAATGTGTTTTTGTGCCAATATTAAAGCATCATTTTCTTGTTGAAATTTCTTTTGTACATTTTGACGTAAAAACATGGACGCATCGTTGAGGTAATTCTGTTTTTCAAGGCAATAACGTTTGGTTAACGAACTTAAACTTTGTTTCAAAAACCCAATTCGTTCGCGCTGACGTTGAATAGAAAGCTCGGTTTTGGTGTTTAATTTTCTGCTGATGGTTTGCCAACGGTTGTGATGGGTCAATAAATTGTTTTGAACATTCAATTTAAGGTGTTTTACCGTTTGGGTGAATGCTATTTTATTTTGCTCTAGCAGTTGCAATGGAAGTTGTTGAATTTTTTCCAACGCTCTATCCACGGGAACGCTGAATTCATGAAAAACCTGCAATAAATATTCGCCCAATTCTGTTGGTGTAATGGCATTGCGATACGAAATCATTTCGGCAACAGTAAGGTTAGTGGAGTGTCCAATACCAGTTAAAACAGGCAGCGAGCAATTGGCAATGGCTTTGCATAACTCATAATTGTTGTAGCAAGCAAGCCCAACTTCGCCACCGCCACCACGAACAATCACCACAATATCAAAATGGCGTTTAACTTTTTCAATGGCTTGCAGTTGTTTTGTTATGGAATCAACCGCATTATCGCCTTGCAGATAAGCAAAAAAGAGGTGGGTAAAAAAAGCATAGCCAAATTTATTTTGGTTCAATACTTTCATAAAATCCGACAATCCTTTACTCGTATCGGCAGAAATTATGGCAATACGCTGAGGAAGTAATGGGAACTCTACCTGCTGATTTTTGTTGATGAGTCCTTCTTTTTGCAAGCGCAACAAAGTTTCTTGGCGTTCACGTTGCAATTCGCCCAGGGTATAACTTGGATCTATGTCAATAATTTGCAATGAAATGCCGTAAGACTCTGAAAAACTAATTTTTGCACACAATAAAAGTGTGGAACCTTCTTTGAGCGGTTCTTTTAAAATTTGTACAAATTGCTGATTAATTTTTTGCAAGTTGTGCTTCCAAATAGATGCGTTGATTTGTGCAACAATTTTCCCATCTTCTTTATACACCAATTCTGGAAATGCATGACCACTTGGATATAAATTGAGCTTGTGCATTTCTGCTTTGATCCAATAAAATTGTTGATAACGTTCTTCAATTGTCTTCCGAATAGAGGAAACAACTTGCTTCAACGTAAATATTTTTCTTTGCTCATTCATACTTTGAAATTAGTAAAAACTTATGGATAACAACCAAATTATTTTCTTGAAAATCCATTTTTATTTTATTACCAACAAACTGTTCATAATCTGTTTTAAACGACTTCAAATTGCATGTTCTTATCATTTATTTTTGTTAGGTTAAACATGAATAAAAGAGCATGAAACAGAAAAAGACCCTAACTAAAACTAATGATAATTTACTGGAAATAAGACAAGAGACGTTAAAGAATGTGTCAAACGAGACCATTCGTCCACACGGAAAATTGTGGGGAATGGATGTGTTTACGTGGAATAATCCAGATGTAAGCATGTTGGCATCCACCATTCAAGCATTTCCATTTCCAGTTGTTTTGTTAACACCTGCATCCTTGTTGATGACAGTTGTAGATTTTGATTCAACTGTAAAATTAAATATCAACGCAACGATTGTTTCTATAGACGATAATTGCACGTTGAACATGCAGCTTTTAAATGCCATTCCAACAATTGCACTAACTGAGTCAATGGAAGAATCGTTGGAAGAATTACAGCAATGCAAAATTCCACGTGGCATAGTTTTGTTCTGCCAAGAAGGGCAAGATACGCAAATAAATACAAAGAAATTTTTGGAGTTTTTAACCCTACATCAATAACAAATGGATACAACAAAGGAAAAAGCATTTGTTCCTTCCCAATTTTTTTCAGTAAATCGTTTGCTAAATTTACTGGGAGGCGATAAAGTAATTTGGATTATTACTTTGTTGTTGCTTGCTTTTTCATTGTTAACCGTTTTTAGCTTTGTTCCAATTTTGGTGAAAGTGGAAGGTGGCACTCCATTTCGTTATTTGTTCAAGCATTTTATTTACATTATCATCAGTTTTGTGGTGATGTTGTGGATGCATAAACGCGATCCGAAATATTTTTCACAAGTTGCTAAACTTTCATTGTATGTTGGAATTGGCTTGTTGTTTCTCACACTCTTAATGCCCAATGAGGTTAATAATGCAAAACGTTGGATAAAGGTACCATTTATTGGTTTAACCTTTCAAGCATCCGACTTTGCAAAGGTGGCGCTTATCATGTTTTTATCGCGTCAATTAGCTAAGAAAAAAGATGTTTTTTTAGATTGGAAAGAAGGGTTTGTGCCTATTGCTAGTGCTATTCTTGGTGTTTTTATATTAATTTTTAAAGATAACTTTTCAACAGCAGCCATCATTTTTGCGTTGGCTGTTGCTTTGTTGTTTGTAGGAAAATACCCTTTCTCACGCATTTTTGCAATGGGAGGAATTATAGTTGGACTAGGTTTGTTGGCTGTTGGGGTGCAAAAGGCATTGCCAGAGTTGAATATTCTTCCACGTTTAGAAACATGGGAAAATCGTATTTTTAACCGTATTGCTGCAGAAAATGATGTGGTAGAAAATGCACAAGTTGTTAATGCGCAATTAGCTATTTACAATGGAGGTGTTTTTGGGCAAGGAGTAGGTGATGGTAAGTTAAAAGAATATTTACCTGAAGCGTATGCAGATTTTTATTATTCATCATTTGTAGAGGAATTTGGATTTATTGCTGCCATTTTTTTGGTGTTTATCTACCTTGTTTTGCTCTTTCGTATTTTTAGAATTGCTTTAAAATCAGATAATTTATTTGAAACCTATTTGTGTGTGGGATTGGGAATGTTATTCTTAACGCAAGCCTCTGTAAATATGTTGGTTTGTACAGGAGTTTTTCCAGTTACTGGGCAAAATATGCCTTTACTAGCAATGGGAGGTTCTGCCATGATAGTCACTTGCACATCATTGGGAATGATTCAAAGTATTGCCGTTAAGCAATCCAAAAAAAGTAAAGAAGATAATAGTGATAATAACGACGAAGCGTAAATGAAAAAGGTAATAATTTCGGGTGGTGGTACAGGTGGACATATTTTTCCTGCCGTTGCAATTGCAGATGAATTGAAACGTCAATTTCCTTCCATAGAACTACTTTTTATTGGAGCCGAAGGGAAAATGGAAATGGAAAAAGTGCCACAAGCTGGATATAAAATTATCGGGTTGCCTATTTCTGGTTTGCAACGAAAAATTACACTTCAAAACTTGGCTTTACCGTTTAAAATCATCAAAAGTTTATTGCTGGCAAGAAAAGTTATTAAAAATTTCAATCCTGAAATTGTTATTGGTGTTGGAGGCTATGCTTCGGGTCCAACTTTAAAAATGGCCGCCTTGTTGGGTATTCCAACCTTGGTGCAAGAACAAAATTCTTTTGCTGGTAAAACAAACATGTTGCTGGCAAAAAAAGCACATAAATTGTGTGTTGCTTATGAGGGAATGGAAAAGTTTTTTCCAAAAAATAAAATAGTATTAACCGGAAATCCTGTTCGTTTTGAAGTAACCCAAATTGAAGGAAAAAGAGAAGCAGCTATTGCACATTATCAATTGGATGCATCAAAACCTGTTTTGTTGGTAATTGGTGGTTCATTGGGTGCAAAAACATTGAATGAGTCGATTATTGCTGGGATAGAACAATTTCAACAACACGGTATTCAGTTGGTGTGGCAATGTGGTAAATTGTATTTTGATGATTTAACCAATCGTTTAAAAGGCAAAGATTTAACGGGGATTCATCTTACGCAGTTTATAGCAAAAATGGATTTGGCCTACGCTGCTGCCGATGTGATTATTTCGCGTGCTGGTGCCATTTCTGTTTCAGAATTGTGCTTGGTCCATAAACCTGTAATTTTAGTGCCATCCCCAAATGTAGCAGAAGACCATCAAACACACAATGCAATGGCCTTAGTGAATAAAAACGCAGCCATTTTAGTGAAAGACAGCGAGGCAAGAAATCAATTAGTAGATGTTGCAATAGATTTATTAAATAATAAAGAAAAACAACAAACCTTAGCACAAAATATAGCGCAATTGGGCAAACCGAATGCTACAAAGGATATCGTTGCAGAAATAGTCAAAATTGTAAAATAACCGATGGAAATTAGAAAATTAAATATCGACTTAAAGCAATTTGAAAACATCTATTTTTTAGGAATAGGCGGTATCGGCATGTCGGCCTTGGCACGTTATTTTAAAGCGCTTGGAAAAAATGTAGCTGGTTACGATAAAACACCTTCTCAATTAACAGAAAGCTTGGTGCAGGAAGGAATTGAGGTGCATTTTGAAGATCGAAATTCAAGCATCATATCGCCATATTGCGATAAGGCGAAAACGTTGGTTATTTATACCCCTGCTATCCCAAAAAATCATGGAGAATTGATGCATTTCCAACACCAAGAATTTGTATTGGTTAAACGCTCAGAAGTGTTGGGTTTAATTACACAAAATTCTTTAGGTTTGGGTGTTGCTGGTACGCATGGAAAAACAACCACAAGTACCATGTTGGCGCACATCATCAACCAAACTGAGGAAGGATGCACAGCATTTTTAGGAGGCATTTCATCCAATTATAATTCCAATTTATTGCTAAAACCAACGTCCCGATATACGGTAATTGAATCCGATGAGTTTGACCGTTCGTTTTTGCGTTTGTCGCCATTTTCAAGCATCATAACGTCTGCAGATCCCGATCATTTGGATATTTATGGCGATGCAGCTCATTTTAGAGAAGGTTTTGAAATGTATGCCAATTTGCATCCAGAAAATGGAATAGTAGTGCAAAAATTCGGGTTGAATTTACCCACCAAAGCAAAGGTATATACCTATGGTATTGAACAAAAAGATGCCGATTTTAATGGTGTTAATTTGCGTTATGTGGATGAACAATTTTGGATGGATGTTGTTACTCCTTTTGGATTTTTTGAAGCCATTGAATTGGGAGTACCCGGTAGTCACAATGCCGAAAATGCAGTTGCTTGCATAGCGTTATGTTTAGAATTGGGTGTTGAAATGGAAACCATTCGCAAGGGATTAAAAAGCTTTTTAGGAGTTAAACGTCGCTTTGAATACCATATAAAATCGCAAAAATTAATTTATATCGACGATTATGCGCACCACCCAACGGAATTAAAAGCGTTGATTGATTCCATTAAGTTGATCTATCCTAATCGAAAAATTACAGGTGTTTTTCAGCCACATTTGTTTACCCGCACACGCGATTTTTTTGATGGATTTGCAGAGCAATTATCGCGTTTTGACGAAGCTATTTTAATGCCGATTTACCCTGCTCGCGAAGAACCAATTGCTGGAGTAACCAGTGATGCATTGCTCGATAAAGTTCATGCGCCTGCAAAACAATTGTTAGCCTCTCAAGCAGTGATAGATTACCTATCTACAATTGAAGAAGGTGTGATTTTAACTGTTGGAGCTGGTGATATTGATAGAATTGTTGAACCATTAACGAAAGTTTTAAGTGAATAAATGGATTAAAATAACGTTGTGGTCCATCGTTGCAATTGCAGTGGTTGTGGGTGTGGTTTTTGCTCAAAAAGCAATTAATAACATGACTTTGCTAGCGCCTACTATCGAAATTAGCGTTGATGGAGAAAATGCTATTCTCAACAAAGAAGAGGTAATGACAAGGTTGCAACGGCAAAATTTGATTTATGTCAACCAACGTGTAAAAGACCTAAATACGGAGCGCATTGAGCGGTTTATTTCCAACATGGAAGAAGTGAAAAATGTGAAAATTTATTCATCTTTTGGTGGAAAATGGACTATTTCTATCGTGTTAAGAAAGCCATTGTTTCATGTTTATAATCCATCGGGTGAAAATTATTATGTTGATACTGAGGGATATAAAATTAGTAGTACAATTGACCATGCAGCACGTGTTTTAATTATTACAGCAGATAAACCATTGAAATTCAATCAGAAAACAGTGTTTGAAATTATTAACAACGATAGTTTGAAAACTATTCAAAAAATTGATAATGTGTATAGAATTTCAAATTATGTTTGTAATGATCCACTAATGAGGTCTTTAATCGGGCAAATTCATTTGAAAAATAACGGTGATTTTGTTTTGATACCAGTAGTTGGTGATCAAACTATTGTTTTTGGTATGGCAAATACTGAAAAAGAAATAGAGAATAAATTTGAAAAATTGAAGATATTTTACAAAGAAGCGATACCGTATGAAGGATGGAGCACATACAGTGAGATTTCACTGAAATACGATAAGCAGATTGTTTGTAAGAAAAAAGAATAACGGAAAGTATGTCAAAAGTTGTTGTAGGATTGGATATTGGAACCACAAAAATAGCTTGTTTTGTGGGGCAACGTAATGAATATGGTAAGATTGAAATTTTAGCAATCGGCCAAAAGGAATCTCTTGGAGTAAATCGAGGGGTGGTTGAAAACATTGAAAAAACGATCCAATCTATTAAAGGAGCTATCGAAGATGCTAAAGAATATATTGAACAGCAAAAAGATGGCGTTGAAATTACATTAAGAAGTGTTTATGTTGGTGTTGCTGGACAGCACATCAAAAGTATGCAGCACAGAGGTATGTTAGTGCGTACCAATGTTGAAAATGAAATTTCGCAAAAAGATTTAGACATATTGGAAGATGATATGTACAGAATGTTAATGCCTCCTGGAGAACAAATCATCAAAGTTATTCCAAAACAATACGATATTGATGGCCACCAGGGAATTAAAGACCCAATTGGCCATGCTGGTGTTAAAATTGAGGCTAATTTCCACATGATTACTGGAAATGTTGGGGCTTGTACGAATATAGTGCGTTGTGTAACGCGTGCTGGGTATCATGTTCAAGATATGGTGTTGGAGCCAATGGCATCTGCCGAAGCTGTGCTTTCTGAAGAAGAAAAAGAAGCAGGTGTAGTATTGGTTGATATAGGTGGTGGAACAACAGATATTGCCATTTTCCATGACGGTATAATTCAACATACAGCAATCATCCCATTTGGTGGAAATGTTATTACACAAGATATTAAAGAGGGATGTCAAATTATGCAAAAACAAGCAGAACGCTTGAAAGTGAAGTTTGGCTCTGCAATCGTCAATGAAAATCAATCCAATGAAATTGTTTGCATTCCAGGCTTAAGAGGACGTGAGCCTAAAGAAATAACAGTAAGCAGCTTAGCAGGAATCATCAATGCACGTATGACAGAAATCATTGAGTTGATTGATTACGAAATAATTAATACAGGATTAAAGAAAAAATTAATCGGTGGAATTGTTGTAACAGGTGGAGGATCACAATTAAAACACTTGAAACAATTGTTTGAATTCCATACAGGAATGGATACACGTATTGGATATCCAACTGAACATTTAGCAAATAATAATGAAATTGAAAATATAGAAAGCCCAATTTATTCAACTGGTATTGGCTTGGTGTTGACAGGATTTAAAGAACTAGATAAACGCGAAGGATATGCAATAAATGCCAATGCTGTTAATGCTGAAATTAAAAACGATAAAGAAGAGAAAAAGGTAGAAGAACCAAAACGCATCAAAGAGCGCAAAGGATTCTTTGAGTCATTAATCTCTAAAAGTAAAGATATAGGCAGAGATTTCTTTATGGACGAAGAATAAGCTGATTATAATAAATTATACAACAACGAAAAACTAAATAGAATGGAATTTGAATTACCGAAAGACAACGCTTCAATCATCAAAGTAATTGGTGTAGGAGGTGGTGGTAGCAACGCTGTTAATCACATGTATAACCAAGGAATTATAGGTGTAGATTTCATCGTGTGTAATACCGATAAACAAGCATTGGACATTTCACCTGTGCCTTACAAAATTCAGTTAGGACCATCTTTAACTGAAGGAAGAGGAGCTGGTTCTATTCCAGAAATTGGTAAAAATGCTGCCGTAGAAAACATTGAAGAAATTCAAAACTTGCTTTCAAACAACACTAAAATGGTGTTTATTACTGCAGGAATGGGTGGTGGTACTGGTACTGGTGCTGCTCCTGTAATTGCTAGTGTTGCCAAAGACATGGGTATTTTAACAGTTGGTATTGTTACTGTTCCATTTGGTTTTGAAGGTAAAAAACGCCGTCAACAAGCGGAAGAAGGTTTGGATGAATTGCGCAAAAACGTGGATGCTTTGTTGATTATCAATAACGAACGTTTGCGTGAATTAACTGGTAATTTATCATTGAGCAATGCGTTCGCTCAAGCAGATGACGTGTTGGCAGTGGCTGCTAAAGGTATTGCAGAAGTAATTTCGGTTACTGGTATTATCAATACTGACTTAAATGACGTAAATACAGTTATGCGTAACTCTGGTGTTGCTATCATGGGAAGCGCTGCGGCTGAAGGTGAAAATAGATCAATTGTTGCTGTACAAAATGCGTTGGCTTCTCCATTGTTAAACGATAACGATATCAGTGGAGCTAAATATGTGTTGTTGAACATTACATACGGCGATGCTGAAATTACTATGGATGAAATGGCAGAAGTTACGGATTACATCCAAGAAGCTGCTGGTTCAACTGCTGAAATTATCTTCGGACATGGCTACGATGCGTCTTTAGGAAATAAATTGAGCGTTACTGTTATTGCAACAGGTTTCGCATCTTCTCCAATTACAGGTTTTGAAAAAGCACCAGAGCAAATCAAAAAAGTGTTGGACGAAGAACCAAAAAATGAAATTAAAATGCCCATGACTTCTCCAACTGAATCTGCTGTGTGGAGTGGGGCCAAAGAAGTAACTGCTGAACAAGAAGAACCGTTCATCAAGCAAGTTGTTGAAACGAAAGTGGAAGATAAACCACAATTTGTTTCAATGCCAACAGAACCAGTTGCTGAAGTGAAAAAAGTTAATTTAGATGATGAAGTTACAGAACAACAAGGTGCAATTAACTTTGACTGGGAAGTAAGTTCACCAGCGCCAATTGCTGAAACTCCATCTATTCCTGTTGCAGAAAATACAACAAGCGAATTTGTTCGTTATACATTAGATGAAGAGGATGAAACGATGAATACAACGGATAATGTTGAATCTACAGAAAAAAGACACGTTCTTTCACCTGAGGAGCAATTGAGAAAACAACAAGAAAGAATGAGCCGTATTCACGAATACACTACTCGCTTGAAAAAAGCAGATGGTGTGATTGAATTGGAAAAAGAACCGGCTTTCACAAGAAGAAATATCACTATTGATAACAGTAATAACTACAGCTCTTCTTCTGAATCTTCACGTTTTGGAGTTAATTCTGATGAAAATGGAGGGTACAGATTGAATGGTGGAAATTCTTTTTTACACGATAACGTAGATTGATACAAATGAGTTTTACAGATAAAATAAACGCAGATATTAAAACGGCAATGTTGGCTAAGGACAAAGAACGCTTAGCCGCATTGCGCGATATTAAATCAAAATTAATGTTAGAAGCAACTTCTGGAGCTGGTGAAGTAACAGAAGAAGCTGCTGCAAAAATTGTTTTAAAATTACACAAACAACGCATAGATACCTATAACTTGTACATCGAACAAGGTCGCCAAGATTTAGCCGATGATGAACTATTTCAAGCAAAAGTTATCGAAGAATATTTGCCAAAACAACTTTCTGAAGATGAAATCAGAAACGAAGTAAAAGCAGCTATCCAAGCAGTTGGTGCATCTGGACCAGCAGATATGGGTAAAGTAATGGGAGTTCTTACAAAACAATTGGCCGGAAAAGCAGATGGTAAAATCATCTCGGCAATGGTGAAAGAAGAATTGGCCAAATAAGCATTCTACAAAACAACATAAATTTTTCGTTGTAAAAGTCGCTCTGTTACAGGTAGAGCGACTTTTTTATTATCGCTCAATTTTGCTTTTATGCAATCGATGTAAATATACTTGCTCGCTTTGTCCGGGTGTTGGATATAAATTCCCCTCACACCCCAACGCTTTTAGATCCATCAAGGTGGTGTAACCACAATAACTATAAATGGTTTTTGCTTGATAAAACAATACATCGCTTTCTTTCCACGACCTTGGTTGGATGGCTCTTTTATCTTTGCTTGGCAACGAGGTTATGATGTAATCCAAATGCTTTATTGCTTCCAGTTGTTGTAAAAGCTGAAAATTATAGGGAAAAGGACCGTTACAAACCCCTATGACTAATTTTTTAGGAGTATCTATTGTCGTTGTGTCAAATCGACTGAAATGACCAATGTAAGAACTGTTAGCCCAACGATTGTTTGCACTTAATTTACCTGCCAATGATTGTGTAGTATCGTCTAAAATCCAAATCCAATTAAAAGCTTGCATCCATCGGTTGTGAATCATTTGCGCTGGAAATTGCCACCATTTTAACGCCAAATTTACTTGGTGGGTGATAAAAACAGAAGGAATGTGTTTGGAATAAAACCCATATCGATGATCAGAAAGGACAACATCAATCTGGTATTCTTTCACTATATTTTCTACTAAAACATGTTCGTTTTGTAGGTGTTGAAGCAATGCTTTACGACTCTTCCATAAATCAACGGCAAAATTCCCCTTTCCCGAAAAATGAAATGGGTAGTTTGCCAATTCCACAAATTCCAAGTCATCCAAGTATTCGGCAAGCACCAAAAAATCTTCTTTTTCGCAGGCTATAACTAAACGATTACCTTGTTGCACCAACTGTTTGCATATACCAATGGAACGCGATAAATGTCCCTTTCCCCAATTAAGAAAAGAATAGAGAATGCGCGTGTTAGTTATTTCATGGAGTGGTAGCAAATTTATTCTTTAATGAATGGTTTTGGTCATGTGCTCATCCACACAAATAATGAAGTGTGCTTTGTCTATATGTTCTTTGTCCATTTTTTTGAAATCACTTTGTTCAACCACTGTAATGGTTGTGTAGTGCAAATTTGGACGCAAACGTTTTAGATACCAAATAATTCCTTGGTCAAAATCGGTATGAAACGAACCATTGAAATGAATGAATTTATTGGTTGGATAGTTTTTCCAATATTTATCAATAAAATGCGCCATTGTAGCGTCTTTGCTTGCTTGCGAATAAATGAAATTTAAACCTTTGTTGTGATCGGGCATCATTCCCAACATTTTTTTGTATTGCGAAAGTGAAGTATCCACCACATAATTTTTATCACACATGTGGTTGTAATCTATTGGTTTTAGTGAATCCAAAGCAACACGCCCTTTTTTGTAAACTAAACTTGCAATCCAACGTGGAATGTTAGATGCAACACAAATTAAATTGTTGTCCTTAGCAAAATTTACAATCGGTTTATAGTCAGTTTTATAGTTGTTCCACAAACGCGTGCTATCTTCAAATTGTTTGGCAGTAATTTTTCCACTTTGATAATCGGAAAGCAATTGTTGTTGATCTTGTTCAAACATTTCAAAGCCCAATGTAAGCTGGTTGTTGGTTAAACGAGCCATATCCATCGTTAGCTCCAATTCTAACCAATGGGCAATTGTGTTGTCATGAAATTCACCAAAAAAAGTAATGTCAGATGCTATTGCTGCTTGAAGCATCTTTTTGTAACTTACTTTTTTTCCTTTTGCATTGTAAATAACATAAGCAGGTTTGTTTTGAGAAAATGTTAAAAAGCTAAAGCCTACTAAAAGGGAAACGAGGATAAATTTCATGTTTTTTTCTTTCAAAAATACACATATTTACGAAAGTGTTGGCAATTACAGCACCAGAATATTTAAAAATGAAAGAGGTTGTATAAGCAAGAATGCGATGGTTTTTGTGTTAGATGACTTAAAAATCGAAAATTAATTAACCAAAAAACCGCATATACCCAATAGTGGGTATATCCACTCCATTTGATAATTGTACATTTGAACAATACTTATAAAAAGTACAAATCTTAGCAACTAGAAATTACACCTATCCACAATTTATATAAATAAAGGCTGTTCTATTGAAGAATAGCCTTTGTTATATCCATCCTTTATCTTGCGCAAATAAAACCAGCTCTATTGCACTTTTTGTTCCCGTTTTTATATGTATATTTTTGCGGTGAGTATTTACTGTTTCTGGGCTAATTTGAAGTTGCTTGGCAATTTCTTTGGAGGTTAAATTGGTGGCAATTAATTGAACAATTTCCATTTCTCGAGGAGTGAGAACAGCGGCTAATTCTATGAATTCTTTTTGGGGACTAACATTGATAAACGATTGTTCTCCATCTAACCCAATAAATGAGAGTTCCATTTTGGTATCCGATTTTCTTTTTAAATGTGAAATATCGGTATGAATGGCAAAGTTTCTCAAAATAGCACCCTCTTCATCGGTTTGTATAGTAGTAGATTGTTGCAAAATATGCATGTATTCACCATTGCTTTTTCGAATCCTATAATTGTAACGCGATTTGTATTTCATCACTTTATCTGGTGGCAACTTCATTTTAAAATCAATTACCGTGTTTTCAAAATCAATGAAATAGGGTAAATCATCAGGGTGAATGATGGATAATAATTTTTCAACTGTAAATTCAGATGGTTTGTATCCTAAAATAGTTTCCATTTCTGCTGAAACAAATTCTATTTTATTCATCGGAGGTGCAAAAATAAAGTAATAGAAATCACCAACTTGCATTAATTCCATTAACTTCTTTTGAATGGAAATTTCACGCTCATAATCACCTAAAGTTTTATAATGCCCTACTTTTTTCCAATTATCTAAAATGTGTTTTTTTAAAGAATTATTCATTTTAACATCTTGCAAGTCAACTTCTACGAATTTAGGAAAATATTTCTACTTTTTATCAGAGAATTCTATTTTCATTCATTGAATTTCATTTTTTATTAATTTTACGCATCATGAGTGAAATAAAAACACATATTGTTCAACGTTCTCACGAATTGTTTGAAAAAGTGAAGGCTTATCGCGAGCACCTTCATCAATATCCGGAATTGTCATACCAAGAGCATCAAACCATGAAGTTTGTCGCTGATAAATTAACAGAATTGGGTGTTGAACATCAAACAGGTGTAGGTGGAACAGGTGTCGTAGGGATTATTAAAGCCTCTCACCACACCAACGATATGGAAGTTGTTGCCTTGCGTGCTGATATGGACGCATTGCCCATTCATGAAGAAAATAATGTTCCCTATAAATCAAAAGTGGATGGCGTGATGCATGCTTGCGGACACGATGCACACACAGCTATTTTGTTGGGAACAGCAGAAATACTGCAAGAAATTAAAGAGCAATTGCCTCAACCTGTCAAACTGATTTTCCAACCGGGCGAAGAAAAAAATCCAGGTGGCGCATCGTTGATGATTAAGGATGGAGTGTTGCAAAATCCTACTGTTAAAACTATTTATGGATTGCATGTTTTTCCAGATTTACCGGCTGGAATGACAGGGTTTAAAGGCGGACTCTACATGGCTAGTTGCGATGAAATTTATATTACCATTCACGGTAAAGGTGGTCACGGAGCAACTCCACACCAATGCATCGACCCAATAACGATTGGTGCAGAATTGATTTTAAATTTGCAAACCATCATCAGTAGAAGACGAGATCCAAAAATTCCGGGTGTATTAACCTTTGGATATTTTGAAGCATTGGGGGCAACCAATATCATTCCAGCCAAAGCGGTTTTGAAAGGAACTTTTCGTACCATGAATGAAGAATGGCGTGCAGAAGCTCTTGAATTATTGCAACAACAAGCCAAAGCAATAGTGGAAGGAAATGGCGCAACGCTGGAGTTGGAAATTAGCAAGGGCTATCCCTATTTGGAAAACGACGAAACGCTAACTGCTCAACTGAAACAAAAATCTATTGATTTATTGGGTAGTGACAATGTGGTTGATTTACCTATCCGCATGGGAAGTGAAGATTTTTCGTATTATGCACAAGAAATTCCAGCTTGTTTTTTTAGAATAGGTGTGAGGGATGAAAAAAATGGAATTATCTTTGGTGCACACCATGCACGTTTTGATATCGACCCACAAGCATTGAAAATTGGTATGCAAATGATGAGTTTAGCTGTTTTTTAATCTATGAAAATATTCAGTTTTTGTTTTGTATTTCTTTTTGTTGTTTCCTGTGCAAATAACGATGCGCAAGAAGTAGCAAATACGAATATTATTCAAATTCAAGACATTGGTTCCTTAGCAACTACAGAATACACCTTTAGCAAAATTGTGCAACTCAACGATGATAAAGATTGGTACAAAATAGGTAATCGCAAAATATTGTTCAGTGTTAAAGCAAAAGTAAAAGCAGGTATAGATTTTAATAAAGTACAACCAGAAGATGTAACCATTGATGGTAAAAAATCCATCCACATTAAATTGCCAGAAGCCGAAATTTTAGCCTTTGAAATTAATCCGGATGATGTGCAAACAGAAATGGAAGATATAAGCGGTTTGCGTTTTGAATTTAGCCAACAGGAAAAATTGAAGATTTTAAAACTGGGTGAAAAAAGCATCAAAGAAGACATGGGAAAAAGTGCTATTCTTCAAGTTGCTAAAAAAAATACACACGCCTTTTTAGTTGATTTTTATACCAACCTTGGTTATGAATCGGTTACTATTGAAACTAAATCAGCCAAATTATGAAAGTAAAAAACAAACTTTATTGGTTGAAATTAGTGGCTAAACTTGCAATTATTAGCGCTTTAATTGGATTTATTGTTGTTGGGTTTAAAAAATGTACATCCAGCGAAGAAAAAGAATGGACCCTAGAAAATCATCCTCTTAAAATTGAAAGTATTAAAAAAATTGCACAACTAAGTTTAATCAACTTTAAAGATGAAGTGGTTGTAGATTCTATTGTTTATTACAAAAACGTTAATGAACAAGTAGTTGGAAATGTGAGTAAAATAATCGATCCAAGTTCTTGGGGATATGCCCTAAGAGGTTCTGCAATAGAAAAACGCCTCACCTTAATTGTAAATGGCGAATTAAATTATGGCTTTGATTTAAAATCCGATGAATTTAAAGTGAATGTAATAAACGACACCGCGCATGTTGTTGTTCATGCCCCCAAAATTTTAAGTTGTGTGGTTATTCCCTCAGGAACATCTGTTTTTTTAGAACATGGTGATTGGAAGGACACGGCACGTAAAAAACTTCAAAAAAAGGCGATTTTAAAAATTGAAAAGCATGCTCAAGCAATGCAATTTGATGAAAGAGCAAAAAAACAGTTTGAACAATTGCTTCAAAAGTTAATCACCAACAAACATCATTTAATTGTAACATATAAGGAATGAAATATTTAGGAATTTTCATTTTACTGATATCAATATGGGGTTGCTCTAAAGAAATTGAGAACAATAAAGCCATTGATGGCAAATGGATTCCTGTAGATTTTTACCTCAATGATTACGATGGCATTAAACACACGCCTACCTGTACGGGAACATTGATTTTTAACAACGATGGCAAAAAATCAAAAACCGGAACCTATGATTTTCAATTGTATTTTGATTTTAATGGAAGTCCGTTGAATTTTATTGAAAAAGGAACCTATCACATTGAAAATAAAAATATTGCAAAATTAGTTTCTTCCGATGGTAAAAACAGAGATATGATTATTGTTTACAAAACCAAAGAAGATTTAGTTCTTGATTTTCCAAATGTTGATTATCTCAACTACCATTTGGTGCTCAAAAAAATAAAGGCAAAATAATTTGTTTTTTTCCCAAGTTTCTTTTAAAAATTAGCTAATTTTGCACTTTCTTTTTAGTTAGATTTCATGAGTGCAACAAAAAAAATTAAATCAGCATTAATTTCAGTATTTGATAAAACAGGTTTAGAGCCGATTATCAAGCAATTACACAACGATGGTGTAACAATTTATTCAACAGGTGGAACACAATCGTTCATCGAAGGATTTGGTATTCCAGTAGAAAGAGTGGAAGATTTAACGTCTTATCCTTCTATTTTAGGAGGTCGTGTTAAAACCTTGCATCCAAAAGTTTTTGGTGGGATTTTGAACCGTCGTGGTTTGGCAGAAGATCAAGCACAAATTGCAGAATACGAAATTCCAGAATTGGATTTAGTGATTGTTGATTTATATCCTTTTGAGCAAACAGTAGCATCTGGAGCTACTCATGAAGCAATTATTGAGAAAATCGATATCGGTGGAATTTCATTGATTCGTGCTGCTGCAAAAAATTACCAAGATGTAGTGATTATTCCTTCGCAAGCACAATATGGCGAATTTTTAAGCATCATTTCAGCGTCAAATAGTGCAACAACTATTGAGCAACGTCAAGCTTTTGCTCGCGATGCATTCCATGTTTCATCCAATTACGATACACATATTTTCAACTACTTCAACAACGGTGAGTTGGATGTGTTTAAACAAAGTATTGCAACTTCTCAAGTGTTGCGTTACGGTGAAAACCCACACCAAAAAGGTGTTTTCTACGGTGATTTGGATGCTATGTTTGATAAATTGCACGGTAAAGAATTGTCATACAATAATTTGTTAGACGTTGATGCGGCTGTAGCATTGATGGCTGAGTTTAAAAACGACGATCCAACATTTGCAATTTTAAAACACAACAACGCATGTGGTTTGGCAACACGCTCAACCATTAAAGAAGCCTACGAAGCTGCATTGGCAGGCGACCCTGTAAGTGCTTTTGGCGGAATTTTAATTGCCAACAAAACAATTGATTTTGCAACTGCTGAATTGGTTAATGAATTGTTCTGCGAAGTTGTTATTGCTCCAGCATACGACCAAAAAGCAATTGAATTATTGCAAAGCAAGAAAAACAGAATTATTTTGGTTCAAAAAGATATTGAATTACCTAAAAAACAATTCCGCACCATTTTAAATGGCGTGTTGGAACAAGATAAAGATTTGTTGCAAGAAACTGCTGCAGATTTAACACCACGCACCAACAAACAACCAACAGCGGATGAAATTACCGATTTGTTGTTTGCTAATAAATTGGTAAAACACACCAAATCAAACACTATTGTTTTGGCAAAAAATAAAACATTATTGGCAAGTGGTACTGGGCAAACATCACGTGTGGATGCCTTGCAACAAGCCATTCACAAAGCAAAATCGTTCAACTTTGATTTGAATGGTGCTGTGATGGCTTCGGACGCATTTTTCCCTTTCCCAGATTGTGTTGAAATTGCCAACAATGCTGGTATAACTGCTGTAATCCAGCCAGGTGGTTCAATAAAAGATGAATTATCCATCGATTATTGTAATGAACACAACATGGCAATGGTGTTTACAGGAAATAGACATTTCAAACACTAAAAATTGTGTTTTTAACAAAAAAAATGTAACTTTTTTGCTATAAATACGAAGAATCTGATTAACATTATAACCGAAAACAAAAAATAAGCATTACCAAATGGGATTATTTAGCTTTTTAACTCAAGAAATTGCAATTGACTTAGGTACAGCCAACACGTTGATTATCATGAACGATAAAGTGGTTGTGGATGAGCCTTCAATTGTTGCAAAAGACATTCAAACGGGTGCCATTGTAGCAATTGGAAAAAAAGCGCAACAAATGCATGGTAAAACACACAAGTTGATTGAAACAATTCGTCCGTTGCAAGATGGCGTTATTGCCGATTTCCATAGTGCCGAGCAAATGATGCGTGGAATGATTAAAATGATCAATCCAGGTAAAAGCTTATTTACTCCTTCGTTAAGAATGGTAATTTGTATTCCTTCAGGTATTACCGAAGTAGAAAAACGTGCCGTTCGTGACTCGGCAGAACGTGCAGGTGCTAAAGAAGTATATTTGATTCACGAACCTATGGCTGCTGCAATCGGTATTGGTATCGATGTGGAAGAACCTATGGGAAATATGATAATTGACATAGGTGGTGGTACTTCCGAAATTGCCGTAATAGCTTTAGGTGGTATTGTTTGTGATAAATCCATTCGTGTTGCGGGTGACGATTTTAGTGCAGATATTGAAGATTACATGCGCCGTCAACACAATATTTTGGTGGGTGAACGCACTGCTGAGCTAATTAAAATAGAAGTAGGTTCAGCCTTGCCAGAATTAGATAATCCACCAGCAGACTTTGCTGTTCGAGGGCGTGACTTAATGACGGGTATTCCAAAAGAAATTGTGGTAACCTATTCTGAAATTGCACATGCATTGGATAAAACCATTTCAAAAATAGAAGAAGCCATCTTAAGTGCTTTGGAAATGACACCACCCGAATTATCTGCCGATATCTATAAAACAGGTATCTATTTAGCAGGAGGTGGTAGCCAGTTGAGAGGTTTGGATAAGCGTATTTCTGCTCGCACAAAATTGCCAGTGCACATTGCAGAAGATCCACAAAGAGCCGTTGTTCGTGGAACTGCAATCGCATTGAAAAATATTGGTCGTTACGTATTCTTAATCAAAGATTAATGAAAAAAGTTGGCGTTGTTGTAGCTAGTTTGATGCTCGTTTTTTCTTGTTCCAACAAGGATAAACAGTTTTGTGAGTGTTTGGAGGTAGGCAATGAATTGAACCAAGAAGCAGCTAAATATAGTTCCATAGAGTTGGACAAGATTACCGATAAAGATGTTGCAAAATTGAAAGCTTTAAAAGAAAAAAAAGAAAAAATTTGTGCTCCTTACGAAACAATGGCTGGACCTGAAATGTTGAAAAAACAAGAAGCTTGTAAATAAGTTTCGATTAAATAATTGAAAAGGTGGAATGAAAATTTCACCTTTTTTTATGTATCAACCCAACCTTTTTAAAATTGTTGCGTCAATAAAGTAAATAGGTTTTATATTCTTGCAGAGTTTAACCTGAGATAGACCAAGTGTAACAGCGGCCATCGAATCTCAGGTTTTTTTATGATTATTTCCCTAAATGCACTATGATAGTGCAAAAAAATAAAATAAATGCACTATAATAGTGCAAAAAGTGTATTTTTGTAGTGTTATGGAACAACTAGTTGCACATTCAGCCAAATTAATTGCAGAAACAGAACTTGTTTTTGTGCGCTATTTGTATGAAAAAATTAATTGGAATAATAGGCAAATAGGTTTGGTAGGGCCAAGAGGTGTTGGTAAAACCACACTTATTTTACAACACATTAAATCAAAACTCCCACATCATCAAACATTATACGTTACAGCAGAAGATTTCTATTTTTCGACCAATAAATTAATAGATTTAGCAACAACGTTTGTTCAATTGGGAGGTAAATATTTGTTCATCGATGAAATTCACAAATATCCTAATTGGTCTAAAGAATTAAAGTTGATTTACGATTACCATTCCGAATTGCATGTTGTTTTCACAGGTTCTTCTGTATTGGATATTAAAAAAGGATCTTCCGATTTAAGTAGAAGAAGTGTTGTTTATCAAATGCAAGGATTGTCGTTTAGAGAGTATTTGGCTATTTTTCATTCTATTGAATTACCAACCTATTCCTTGGACGATGTATTGAATCACCGTGTAGATTTTTCAGTTGTAAAACACCCTTTACTTTATTTTTCTGATTATTTGAAAAATGGTTATTATCCATTTGCCCGTGAAGAAGATTTTGATGTAAAATTGAAGCAAATTATCAATCAAACGTTAGAAGTGGATATTCCTTTTTTTTCTAACATGAATGTTGCTACAGGACGTAAATTAAAACAGTTACTTGCAATTGTTTCAGAAAGTGTGCCTTTTAAACCCAATATGAGTAAACTAGCTGAAATGATTGGAGTTAGTAGAAATAATATGACGGATTATCTTTATTTTTTAGAAGAAGCGGGCATGATAATTCAATTAAAAGCAGACACTGGAGGCATAAGAAACCTTGGAAAAGTTGATAAAATCTATTTGGATAATTCAAATTTGATATACAGCTTGGTTGGTAATAAACTTAACATTGGAAATGTTAGAGAAACGTTTTTTATCAATCAATTAAAATGTATTGCACCTGTAAATTCATCCTCTCTTGTAGATTTTACAGTTAACAACCTGGAATTTGAAATCGGAGGAAAGAAAAAAAGTGCTAAACAATTGCAGTCACATCAACAAGGATACGTTGTTAAAGATGAGATTGAAACTGGTTTTGCATCAGTTATTCCATTATGGCATTTTGGAATGTTGTATTAAACTCAATTTTCTATTTAATCAACACACCTTTTTTGTTCAACAAAGGAATTTCCACCATGTTTTCTTCTGTAATAACGCCAGGTAAGAAAACAAATTTTTTATCGTACATTACTTCGTTTACCCAAAAACTTATCCAATATTCGTTAGCAATGTGGAATACTTCGGGCATAATCGGTTCTATTTTTGCAGCCTCGTCTGGAAGCAATAACTCTAAACAATGACGAAGGGTAGAGGTTTTAATTTTTTCTCCAGTTTCCAAATTTTCGCCATAGCCTTTGCTAGTTATGATGATTCCCTCCATGATGTCATCACGCAAGTTTAGTAAATAAACATTGTAGATGAATTCGTTTAATTCGTTAACATCTTGAACAACTGCAAATGCTACACCTTCTACTTTTGGTCCTAAAATCCCTTCTTTCATTTCTTATTTTCTAATTCGCTGATAATTTCTTCTGCAAAATTAATATATTGAATGAAATCTTGGGTATGACCAATCTTCTTTAATTGTCGCTGTTTTATTTTAGCATCTGTAGGTTGTATTGTTTTGCTGCGTTTTTCGCCTAAACGAACAATGACCGTTTTTTCTTCGGGGATAGCAATGATGTATTGTCCCAAAATTCCTCTACAATAATAAATAGGCGATTTGTAACCTTGATAGGTCCAAATATGCAAGCCGTATTGGTAATTTTTTATTGCTTCTTCAGTGTCCATATCCTCTGGAGCACTTACCATTTCTTCAAAATACCAGCTTGGAATTAATTGTTCATTTCCCCATTTTCCACGGTTGGCAATTAGCTGACCAATTTTTCCAAAATCACGTGCTGTGGCATACAAACAGCAGAATGCTTTTTCATCCCCATTTTCTTTGTCTAAACTCCAATAAGCATCGGCATCCATTCCCATTTTTGACCATAATTTTTCAGAACAATAATCCGAAACGTTTTTGCCAGTTGCCTTTTGAATAATGTAGCCCAATAATTGACTGTTGCCACTTTGATAAATAAATGTCCGACCAGGTGTGCTGATACGTTTTTGACGGGTTACGAGTCCATATAAATCGGTGCCATAGTACGATTCTGCATTGTTGGACAACGGATTTTTACCACTTTCCGACCAATTTAATCCAGAAGCCATTAACAATAAATCACGAATGGTAATGATGGATAAATCATCCCGCTTAAACTCGGGTAGGTAATTTCCAACGGGTTCATCTAAGTTTTTTATCTTCCCTTCTTCAACCGCAATACCAATCAGCAATGCTACCATCGTTTTAGCTGCAGAAAATGAATTTGAAAGCGTTGAAACAGTATGATTGCCCCAGTATTTTTCAAACAACAATGAATCGTTTTTAAAAATCAAAAATGCTTTTGTTTCTAGCCCTTCATTGTACTGTTCAAAGCCATTTATTTGCGTATTTTGGGTGTAATTGGCCGTTTTTATCCAAGGTAGTTGCTTATTTCCTTTAGCCACTTTTCGTTTGGGGAAATTATCTAAATCGTATATGGAAGGTCCTGTTTTGCCTGATAAATAGGTTAAATATATTCCACGATACAAATAAGTTCTTCCAGATAGTAAAATGAAACCATTGGCAACAATCAAAAGAACGAGAAGTAAATAGAAAACAAATTTCAACGTTTTCTTCAATAAAGTCATCATGGTTTTCATAGAGGTATATTTTGACAGTTAATTTACACTTTATTTTTTAGAAGCCAAAGAGATTTTAAGAATTATTATTTTTGATTAATAATTTATTACTTCAATCATAAATATTCAGAAAAATAGATTTCAAATGTTAAATTTCGTGTTAAATATTACGAATCACTTGTTTTGCAACTTTAAAAATAGTCAATTTTGAGGTCAAATATGAGATGTTTTAGATTACATATTGGTCGCATTTTTTGCATGTTAGCAATTATACTTATTGCTTTAAATAACAACGCATCTCAATATTTTTTAAATTACGAAGATTTTCCACATGTTGAAGCAGGTTTTAACATTCAAAATGGTACAGACAATAAAAATAATGTTGTTTATACCGACAACGATGAAAATCAACTCACATTAGCACAAGAATTTTTTAAAGAAAAAGAAGGTGAAGCAGAATCAGATTTGTTTTCTCACCTTTTTCTTAATGATTTTACACTACCATCTACTGCTGTTTTAAATGACTTTACTTCTAAGAAATTAATAATTGCAAACTATTTTCAAGAAGCTAAAGGGCAAGTTCCTCTCTGGATTAAGAATTGCCAACTCTTGATTTGATTTGATTTAGGTTTTAAAGATTGTTTTTTAAGTCAATCTCATTTTTGGTGTTGCTATTAGAGCAACAAATTCATGCAATTTATTAATTAATTTCTGTTTATTTTATGAAAAAAATGTCAATGGTGACATGCTTTGCGGCATTGTTGCTAATGGTGGGATGTAAATCGGAAGAACACACCGAAGAACAGTCAAAATTTGAAGTTACTAATCCCATTCAAAAAGACACAGTGGTGTACAAAAACTATGTGTGTGTCATCAATTCTATTCAGCACATTGAATTGCGCGCTTTGGAAAAAGGGTATTTGCAAAATATCTATGTAGATGAGGGGCAATTCATCAAAAAGGGACAATTGATGTTCAAGATTCTACCTACTATTTACGAAGCGGAGGTAAGTGTTGCAAAGGCGCAAAAAGAGTTTGAAGAAATCGAATACCAAACAACGCAACGTTTGGCCGACAAAAAAATCGTGTCGCCAAATGAATTAGCAATGTCAAAAGCTAAGTTAGAGAAAGCAAAAGCAGAATTATTACTAGCCAATACTCACCTTGGTTTTACCGATGTGCGTGCACCCTTTGATGGTTACATGGGGCGTTTTAATGTGCGTTTGGGAAGTTTGTTAGACGAAGGTGAATTGCTGACCACGCTTTCTGATAACAGTAAAGTTTGGGTTTATTTCAATGTTCCAGAAGCCGAATATTTGCATTACAAACAACACAACGAGAAAATGCCAAAAGTGAAGTTGTTAATGGCGAATAATCAATTTTTTGACAAGGAAGGGGAGATAGAAACCATCGCTGCCGATTTCAATAGTGAAACAGGAAATATTGCATTTAGAGCAACTTTTGATAACTCGAAAGGAATTTTACGCCACGGTGAAACAGGAAGCATTTTAGTGCCAGATGACATTAAAGATGCAGTCATCATTCCGCAAGCAGCTACGTTTGAAGTACTCGATAAAAAATATGTGTATGTAGTTAACAAAAACAATGTTATTCATCCACGAGAAATCCAAATCGAGGCAGAATTACCGCAGTTGTATGTTGTTTCTAAAGGCTTGTCAACTAAAGATAAAGTCTTGTTAAACGGATTGCGAAAGGTAAAAAACAACGATAAAATTCAATACACTTATCGTAAAACAACGGATGTATTGAAAGAAATGAATTCTTTGTTTTCAGAATAATCTAAATTAAGTTAAGATGTTTAGTAAATTTATAAAACGACCAGTATTAGCCTTGTCGTTATCGCTAGCCATCCTTTTTTTAGGATTTCTAGCCATCAACACTCGACCAATTTCTCAGTTTCCAGAAATTGCTCCTCCTCAAGTTAACGTATTTATTGCCTTTCCGGGTGCAAGTGCCAATGTGTTGGTAAAATCTACCTTGGTTCCGCTTGAACGTGCCATCAATGGTGTGCAAGGAATGCGTTATATTGTTTCGGATGCAACCAGTGCTGGTGAAGCAACCATTCAAATTATCTTTGAACCAGGAACCAACCCAAGTGATGCCGTTGTAAACGTTAAAACAAGAATTGACCAAGTAATGAATAATTTACCTCCGTTGGTGCAACGTGAAGGAGTTATCATTACACCCATTCAGCCAAGTATGTTGATGTATGTCAACTTGTATAGTAAAGATAAAGGTGCTGATGAAAAATTCTTGTACAACTATGCCAACGGAACGCTTTTGCCAGAAATACAACGTATTCACGGTATGGGGCGTGCTCAAATTTTGGGGTCACGTAAATATGCAATGCGTATTTGGCTAAAACCCGACAGAATGCGAGCTTATAAAGTTTCTACTGATGATGTGATGGAAGCCATTAATGAGCAAAGTGTTATTGGTCGCCCTGGTCGTTTAGGACAAAGTACAGGTAAACAAGCTCAATCGTTAGAGTACACGCTCTCCTACAAAGGTCGTTTTAACAAGCCTGAAGAATATGAAAACATCATCATTCGTGCCAATGCCGATGGAGAAGTGTTGAAATTAAAAGACATTGCTTCGGTTGAATTTGGAAGTGAATTTTTTGACATTTATTCTAACAAAGATGGTTATCCTTCGGCGTCCATTGTCTTGAAACAAAATATTGGTAGTAACGCCAGTGAGGTAATTGAGCAAACCAAAGAGAAATTAAAAGAATTAAAACAAAGTTTCCCTGCAGGAATGGATTATGAAATCAATTACGACGTATCTAAATTCGTTGATGCATCCATTGATAAAGTAATTCATACCTTGGTAGAAGCCTTCATTTTGGTAGCCATTGTGGTATTCATTTTCTTAGGTGATTTACGTTCTACATTGATTCCAATTATTGCCGTTCCAGTTTCCTTGGTTGGTGCGTTTATTTTTATGCAGTTGTTTGGGCTAACAATCAACTTAATTACGCTCTTTGCATTGGTGTTGGCTATTGGTATTGTGGTGGATGATGCCATTGTCGTCGTCGAGGCGGTGCATGCCAAAATGGAAGAAAAGCATCTATCACCATTCAAAGCCACAAAAGAAGTATTGGAAGAAATCAGTGGGGCAATTATCGCCATCACCTTGGTAATGACTTCGGTGTTTGTGCCTATTTCCTTTATGTCGGGACCAGTTGGGGTGTTCTATCGTCAATTCTCCATCACAATGGCAAGTTCCATCGTGCTTTCTGGTTTGGTTGCCTTGACGTTGACTCCCGTTTTATGTGCCATGATTTTGAAAAATAATCACGGTAAACCAAAACGTAAAACGCCAATAACAATGTTTATCGACTTTTTTAACCGAGGGTTTGAAAAGCTAACAGGTCGCTATACCAATGTTTTACATAAAATTGTTACTCGCAAAACGGTAACATGGGCAACATTTCTTCTTTTTGGATTTGGAATTTTTATGGTCAATAAAACATTACCAACAGGTTTCATTCCTAATGAAGATCAAGGAATGATTTATGCCATTGTGCAAACACCTCCGGGAACAACGTTGGAACGGACCAATGAAATTTCACGCCAATTGCAAGATATTGCTGAAAAGATTGAAGGTGTGCAATCGGTTACATCACTAGCAGGTTATGAGGTTTTGACAGAAGGCCGTGGCTCCAATGCGGGTACTTGTGTCATCAACTTAAAAAACTGGGAAGACCGAAAAAATAACGTACACAAAGTTATCGAAGAATTAGAAGAAAAAACCAAAGATATTGGTACGGTGGTTGAGTTTTTTGAACCACCTGCAGTTCCAGGTTATGGTTCGTCTGATGGTTTTTCATTGCGTTTATTGGATAAAGCAGAAGAAACAGATTATCAAGAATTTAGCAAAATCAACGATGAATTCATGGCAGCATTGCATAAACGTAAAGAACTTGCTGGTTTGTTTACATTTTACGCAGCCAATTATCCACAATACGACTTAGAAATAGACAACCTTCGCGCCATGCAAAAAGGAGTTTCTATAGGCAAAGCAATGGATAACTTGGATATTTTGATTGGTTCAACTTATGAGCAAGGTTTTATCCGTTTCAACAACTTCTATAAAGTGTATACGCAAGCATCGCCTGAATATCGTAAAATGCCTTCCGATGTGATGAATTTGTTTATTAAAAACGAAGAAGGCGAGATGGTTCCGTATTCTTCATTTATGACCATGAAAAAAACACAAGGTCCAAATGAAATTACACGTTACAACCTTTATACTTCTTCAGCAATTCGTGGGGTTCCTGCACCTGGCTACACTTCGGGTGATGCAATTGAGGCCATCAAAGAAGTAGCAAAAGAAACATTGCCAAAAGGTTACGATATTGCTTGGGAAGGGTTAACCTATACCGAAGCAGCTCGTGGAAATGAAGCAGTTGTCATATTTATCGTCGTAATTCTATTTACTTACTTGGTTTTATCCGCTCAATACGAAAGTTTCTTAATTCCGTTGGTGGTGATTTTATCCTTACCTATGGGGATTTTTGGTTCTTTCATGATGCTTAAATTAATGGGATTAGCCAACGACATTTATGCACAAATCGGACTCATTATGCTGGTCGGATTGCTGGGTAAAAATGCCATCCTGATTGTAGAGCTTGCCATTATGAAGCATCGAGAAGGATTAACGGTTTTTGAATCGGCAATTGAAGGTGCAAAAGCCCGATTTAGAGCCATTTTGATGACTTCATCTGCATTTATTGCGGGGTTAATTCCGTTAGTTGTTGCCCACGGACCCGGTTCTGTAAGTAACCACACTATTGGTTCTTCGGCACTTGGTGGAATGTTGACAGGTACCATCTTCGGGGTGATTATTGTGCCAGGATTGTATTACATTTTTGGGACATTGGCAGAAGGAAAATACTACATAAAAGATCAAGAAGACGCTCCATTGAGTGAAGATTTTGTGGAATATGTAGAACCTAAAACCAAAAAGAAACGAGCTATCAACAGTTTAATTAAAAAAATTACAAAAAAAAATGATGACTAAGTTCAAATCAAAATGGATGGTAATTGCCTTGTGTTTTGTTGTTTTGGGGTGTAAAAGCTCCAAAACAGCATTGCAAGACGAGACCTATAAGCAAGGGAAAGACTATATTCCAACAGCTTATAATGCTGCTCAAACACAAGATACCAATACAATTGCAGCAAAAAATTTCAAAGCTGTATTTTCGGATATACATCTAACTACGTTGATTGATTCAGCATTGCACAACAATCAGGAGTTAAACATCACCATGCAAGAAATTGAAGTGGCAAAAAGTGAAGTTCGAGCTAAAAAGGGAGAGTATTTGCCAACTGGAGGCTTGCAATTGGGTGCTGGATTGGATAAATCAGCCGAATTTACACGCAATGGGGCCGTTGAAAGTCAATTGCACGTAATGGAAGACAAAAAATTCCCAGAACCATTAGGCGATTTTATGGTTGGAGCACATTTTTCGTGGGAAGTGGACATTTGGCGCAAAATGAGAAATAGTAAAAACGCTGCATTGTCACGCTATTTAGGCACTATTGAAGGACGAAACTTCATGGTAACCAACCTAGTTTCAGAAATTGCAGAAAATTATTATAAGTTACTTGCCTTGGATGAACAATTGACAATTGTTAATCATTTTATCGATATTCAGGAAGATGTGTTAGAAATTGTTCAACAACAAAAAGATGCAGCCAAAGTAACCGAACTTGCTGTAAATCGTTTTGAAGCACAATTGCTAAAAACTAAAAACATGCAATACAGCATCAAACAATCGGTGGTGGAAACAGAAAATACAATCAATTTTTTGGTGGGGCGTTTTCCGCAACCTGTAGAGCGAGATATAACATCGTTTCATAGCACAATTTTGGATACAATAGTTACCGGTTCGCCCGAGCAATTATTATCCTACCGCCCTGATATTCGCAAAGCAGAACGCGATTTGGTTGCAGCAAAATATGATGTAAAAGCAGCAAAAGCAGCATTTTATCCTTCATTGGGTATTTCAGCAAATGTAGGAATGCAAGCTTTTAATCCAGCGGTGTGGTTCAATCCTAAATCGTTGCTTTACAATTTACTGGGCGATTTGTTTGCTCCACTTATCAATAGAAATGCAATACGTGCGCAATACAATGCCTCTAAAGCAAAACAATCTCAAGCATTGGTGGATTATCAACAAAAAATTCTAAAAGCCTTTATTGAAATCAACAATCAATTGGCAATGGTGAAAAACTTTTCAGAGAGTTTGCAAACAAAAACAAAGGAAGTGGATATCCTCAATCAATCGGTTGATATTTCTAACGATTTGTTTATGTCAGCCAGAGCCGATTACATGGAAGTGTTGTTGACACAAAAAGAAGCCTTGGATGCCAAAATGGAATTAATAGAAACAATCTTAAAGGAGAAAGAAGCTAAGATAGGCATCTATCGTGCTTTAGGTGGCGGTTGGAAAT
This sequence comes from Bacteroidota bacterium, assembly GCA_029558435.1. Next base: position 2,161 of record JAKQEZ010000467.1, on the reverse strand, counting down.
AAATAATGTTTGGTTTAATGTTAATAGCCGTTTGTCTGAAAAGGCAAGCGGTTTTTTTGTGTTTATGTTTCAGTTTTTAGTTTAAAATCTAAAAACTTAACTATATTTGAAATGAAATAAAAAGTATATAATTAAATGTGTCTGCCAAAGAAATTCATTTACAGTTTACTATTTTTTCTACTACTTTATCCAAGCTTTCCAACAAATGCTAATGAGCCTTTATTAAACAAAAGTTATGCAGAGAGACAACCACTGCTAATTGAACGTTTTTATTACCATTCCGACAAAAAAGATTCTGTTCGTTATTTTAACGAAATAAAACGTTTGAGGCAATTGGCGATACAATACAACGACAGAGAATTGGAATTGGAAACAGATTACATGAAATTAAACTACCTTTCATCTAGAGGCTATAAAAACTACATTTCCGAGTTGAATCAACTGATGCAAAAAGCAGATGATGAGCATATTTTACAACTCCAAATTAGAACACGACAAGCACTAGGTTTCCATTATTTTTACGAATACCGTTACGATGGAAAAGCATTGTTTTGGTTCTTGGAATCCTATAATTTTTTATCCAAAATAAAGCAAGAAGATTTTCCAGAGAAGAAAAATGCCTTATTGGACATTGCCAATATGTGTTTGCATACTGGATATTATCAAAAAGCTTTGTTTTATATCAATGAAGCTCAAAAAATTGAATTTAGTTACGATAAAAACCTACATTTAAACCTACTTAATACAAAAGCACTTATTTATCAAAATAGTGGAAATAATGAAAAAGCCACCATTGAATTAGAAAACCTACTCAAAAAAGCGCATAATGAAAACAACGATATTTGGTTTTTAATAGCATCAACTAATTTAGCAAAACTCTATATAAAAACAAAAGATTACACCAATGCTAGCCGAATTGTTGCTGCTTGTGAAAAAATGAATAGTGACAGTTTTCCCAATGAATATTTTGAGTTTTTATTGGTAAAAGCAAATTTACTTTATCAATTGGATCCCCACAATACCTTTATACATTTCATTGAAGCTAATTTATTGGATAAAAACATACAACAGTTAACGTTGAATTCAAAAACGGATTATTTTCACCTTTTGTATTACTATTATTTAATCAAAAATGATGCACAACAAATTATAAACTTTGCCAATCTTTATATAGAACACAAAGATAGTTTAACACAAATTATTACCGATAATTCAATAAAACAAGCTGCAGAAAAACACAATTACAACCGCTATGTTGCCAATAAACGATTAATTGAACAAACACGTTATAAAAACAAAAGAGATACTGTTATTTTTATTGTTGCGATACTTTTTATACTTGCAACAGTTGCAGTTGTGTTCAGAAAACGTAAGAAAAGAATAGAAATAGAAAAAAATAAATACATTAAACAAATTGAACAACAGCGTGTTCTAGTTGAAAATGCTAAAAAACAAATCGACCAATTTATTGCAGATATTCAACAAAAAAATGGAGTAATTCAAAAACTACAAAATGAACTTTCTCCCAATAGTATTGAACTTTTAAAACAAACAACAATTCTTACCGATGAACATTGGTTGAATTTCAAAAAGGAATTTTCAATTGTTTATCCTGAATTTTTTATCAATATTAATAAACAACAGCAACTCACACCATCTCTTGAACGATTAGCAGCTTTAATTGTTTTGGATCTAGACAGTATGCAAATTGGGCAAACTTTGGGTATAAGTAAAGAGAGCGTTGCCCGCTCAAAAAGACGTTTAAAAGCTCATTTTAACTTAACAAAAGACAATGATTTGCTGCAAACCTTGAAAAAACATCTTTAGATTTCATTTTCAAATAATTGATAGTTAAATCATTATAAATTGTCCGCTTTTTGTCCGCATAATTTTTTTTTAATAGTATATCATGCTAATACATTTGCCAACAATTTTCAAATAACCAATTAAAAGTTTGTTGAATATTTTATCTATTTCATACTGCTTATGAAAAAGCTACTACTATCATGTTAAATTAAAATTCAGCATTCAAAAGCGACTTTAATTTGGTCGCTTTTGGTGTTTTTGAGAGTTGGGCATTACTCTTTTAGAATAAAACACAGTTTGTAACAATCAGTAAAACAACACATTATGATTTGTCCGCATTTTGTCCGCCCTAAAA
>JAKQEZ010000459.1 GCA_029558435.1 Bacteroidota bacterium | reverse complement strand
AATATTGAAATCAAATTAAACATATAAAAACTGACAATAAAGGTTTTAATCACTTACAACACTAAACTCATTCAAAGAAGATTTTTAGTTTTCTGCTGTAATTGATTTTTGCGAGATAGTCTATGAATTCTGGGAGTTCGGAGAGTGATAATAAGCCGTTTGTGTTTGGAGGCATTACTTCGCAATTGAAGTCATAGATGTGTTTTTTGTATTTGACTTCACCGAGTGTGAATAGTAATAAAATATAGGCATTTCGTTCCAATTTTTTTTTACTGATTTGCATGGTATTTTTATTACTATACAATGTCAAAATTATTTTTTTAGTTGCGATGTTGTAATCTTCTAATTTGATTTTAGTGTTTTGGATTAAGCCTGTTAAATCGTCGGGTATTGTTGGGTTTTCAAGATTTAATGAGGTTATATAAACTTGGATTGAGAAGAAGTTTAGGATTGGTGTTTTTTCTTGTAACTCTTTCATTTTAGGGAATAGTTTTCTGTAACCATGAGCTGTTATGAAAACCTTTAATTTGTTCTCATCTTGTGGATGTTTTGTAATGAAATATTCAATTCTTTTGGAAACGTAGTTGAGGTTTCTTTGAAGGTGAAAGAGTACTTCTTCTTTGTTAATTTCTAGTTTGCACGCGTTGTAGATGGCTTGTTCGTTGTCTTGGAACCAGGTCCAGAAGTTTTGGATGGTTTTTATTTGGCGGGGGTTTAATTGTTTGTTCATTTTGTTTCAAGTTTAAGGTTTCAGGTTTCAAGTTTAACTTCGTTTTGTTCGGCTTGGCCTCGGGTCAGGTTTTTTGGAACACAGATTTTAGAAATTTAATTAATTGGAAAAATTTTGACTTTAAGTAGTTTTTTGGCACACGGATGACACGGATTTATCGGATGTCCGCGGATATTTATTTTGTTGTTTGCGGTTAAATTTGGATTCGCTAAAGCGAAGGCGGATGAGGACGGATTTTATTCATTTTTTTGTTTCAAGTTTCAGGTTTCAGGTTGTGGTTTTAAGTTGTGCTTAAAAGGGGAAGTCTACTTCGTTGGACACTTCGACAGGCTCAGTGTGACAGGCACACGGAATTACACAATCATTATCATAATTGATTGAAAATTATCTTTTATCTCTGGATTCATTGTTGAAGGTGATTAGGTTGAACATTGACCTCATTCTTGATCTAAGGCGGTTGCCGTAGAGGGCTTCGATTTCGCTGGCGGAGAGGTTTGTGGTGATGTGGGTGATGGAATGATTTTGTACAAAATCTTCGTAGCGTGAAATGATGATTTCTGCCATGACGTTGAGGTCGTTGCCGTAGTGTTTTATGTTTTGTTCGGCTCCTAAGTCGTCGAAACAGTAGCCGGTTAAACGTGTTTGCGTGTGTTCTTTTTGGGTGTAATGATGAAGTGATTCGAAGCCGTTTTTTGCGAATTCGAAAGAGATTTCTCTGCAGGTCTTGATTTTGTAATCGTGTTTGTGGTAAAAAAATGGTCGAATTAACGCCATAATTGACGTTTTCCCGCATCCAATTGGTCCCGATAATAAAATACCTTTTCCAAGGTCTAAATTTAATTCCTGAGCCTTTTTTTCGTCTCGAATAGCATAAATAACCAATTTGAGAATCGTTTGATGATCAACAACTTCAATTCTGAAAGAGCGACCGTAGATGAGTTTGCCCTGGTACTCGATGTAGTTTAAGCACCAATTGAAGTTATAGACTTTGATTCCGTTT
>JAKQEZ010000451.1 GCA_029558435.1 Bacteroidota bacterium | reverse complement strand
TATATTGATTATCAGCATTAAAGATAAGTAAAATAAAGCTTAAAAACAAGTTATTTTATTGATAATCAGTTGTTTATATCAACATTTAAAGGTTAATAAATACAAAAAAGTCGGAAGAAATTTCTTCCGACCATTCGTGCTCAATTGAGCGCCTTTCTTTATGCCTATCTGAAAGATTATTTTTTTGAAATTTCTTCCATTTGTTCTTTGTCTCCAACAATTACTTTTTGGAAATTGCGAACACCTGTACCAGCAGGGATTAAGTGACCAACGATAACGTTTTCTTTTAATCCTAACAAGAAATCTTGTTTACCAGCAACAGCAGCTTCATTCAATACTTTCGTTGTTTCCTGGAACGATGCCGCAGAAATAAACGATTGTGTTTGCAATGATGCTCTTGTGATACCTTGTAACAACTGAGTAGATGTTGCAGGGATAGCTTCTCTTGCTTCAACCAATTTCTTGTCAGCACGTCTCAATTGTGAGTTTTCATCTCTCAATTTACGAGCGGTAACAATTTGTCCTGGTTTCAACACAGTTGAATCTCCAGCGTCAACTACTACTTTCTTACCAAAGATTTCATCGTTTTCTTCCATGATATCTGCTTTGTGAACAGATTGTCCTTCCAAGAAACGAGTATCTCCCGCATCAACAACTTCGGCTTTCAACATCATCTGACGTACAATAACCTCGAAGTGTTTGTCGTTAATTTTTACCCCTTGTAAACGGTAAACCTCTTGGATTTCATTTACAATGTATTCTTGCACTTTTGTAGGTCCTTGGATGTTCAAAATATCGTTTGGAGTAATTGCTCCGTCTGATAATGGTTGTCCAGCACGAACAAAGTCATTTTCTTGTACCAAGATGTGTTTAGAAAGTGGAACTAAGTATTTACGAACTTCACCTGATTTAGATGTAATCGAAATTTCTCTGTTACCTCTCTTCACTTTACCGTATTCTGCAATACCATCAATTTCTGATACTACCGCTGGGTTAGAAGGGTTACGTGCTTCGAATAACTCTGTTACACGTGGTAAACCTCCGGTGATATCCCCAGACTTACCAGACTTACGTGGGATTTTTGCTAATACTTTACCTGCTTCTAACACTTCACCTTCTTTAATAGAAATGTGTGCATCAACAGGCAATGAATATTCTCTTAAAACTTCTTTTGTTTTAGGATCAATGATATGAATTGCAGGGTTCTTTTTCTTATCACGCGACTCGATAATAACCTTTTCTGTAAATCCTGTTTGCTCATCGACTTCTTCACGGTAAGTGATACCATCAATAACACTGTCAAATACAGCCTTACCAGAAACTTCTGACAAGATTACGGCATTATACGGGTCCCATTTACAAATTACATCACCTTTGGCAACTTTAGAACCGTTTTTCGCTTTCATTTCAGCACCATAAGGAATGTTTGCAATCATTGCAACTACACCTGTTTTTTCGTCAATTACTTTCAATTCAGCTGAACGTCCAACAACTACTTCTACTTCGCTACCATTAGCATCTTTAGAAACAACTGTTCTCAACTCTTCAATCTCCAATCTACCAGCTGTTTTTGCTTTGATATCAGATTCACCTGCAATGTTTGACGCAGTACCCCCAACGTGGAATGTACGTAGTGTCAACTGTGTACCAGGCTCACCAATGGATTGTGCCGCAATTACACCAACAGAATCACCAATTTGTGCCAAGCGGTGGTTCGACAAGTTACGTCCGTAACATTTAGCACAAACACCTCTTCTCATTTCACATGTCAATACAGAACGAATTTCAACTTCTTCAATTCCTGCATTGTCAATAGCAGCTGCAATTTCTTCAGAAATAATTTCACCACCAGCAACAATTAATTCTTCTGTATCTGGATGGTAAACATCATGAACAGATGTACGTCCTAAAATACGGTCATACAATGGTTCAACAATTTCATCATTTTTACGCAAAGCAGTTGCATGTAATCCTCTCAATGTTCCACAGTCATCGGCATTGATAACAACGTCTTGTGCAACGTCCACCAAACGACGAGTCAAATAACCTGCATCGGCTGTTTTTAACGCTGTATCGGCCAAACCTTTACGCGCACCGTGCGTAGAAATAAAGTACTCCAAGATAGATAACCCTTCTTTAAAGTTCGATAAAATTGGGTTTTCAATAATTTCTTGTGTTGTAGCACCCGATTTTTGCGGTTTCGCCATCAATCCACGCATACCAGACAACTGACGAATCTGTTCTTTCGAACCACGCGCCCCAGAGTCAAACATCATGTAAATAGAGTTGAATCCTTGACGGTCGTTTTTCAATTGATCCATCAACGTTTGTGTTAAACGTGAGTTGGTATGTGTCCAAATATCAATAATTTGGTTGTAGCGCTCGTTGTTGGTAATAAGACCCATGTTATAGTTCATCATTACCTCTTTCACTTCTTCTTCAGCTTTACCAACCAAAATAGCTTTTTCTTTCGGAATGATAATGTCGTCTAAGTTGAAAGATAAACCTCCTTTGAATGCCATTTCATAACCCAATTCTTTGATATCATCTAAGAATTTAGCTGTACGAGCAGTACCACAAACTTTCAATACGTTACCAATAATATCACGCATTGATTTTTTAGTGATAACCTCGTTGATGAAACCTGCTTCTCTTGGTGCAATTTGGTTAAATAACACACGTCCACAAGTTGTTTCAATCATCATCAATTCAGGTTCACCATTGAAATTCAAATCATAGTCTTTTACTTTGATTTCGGCATGTAAATCTAATTTACGCTCGTTGTATGCAATGATAACTTCTTCTGCAGAATAGAAAATCCCCCCTTCACCTTTCACGATTTCATCTGCTGTAGATTTTTTCGATTTTGTGATGTAGTAAAGACCCAACACCATGTCCTGAGAAGGAACGGCAATAGGTGCACCATTTGCAGGGTTCAAAATATTGTGCGAAGCCAACATCAATAACTGAGCTTCCAAAATTGCAGCGTTACCCAAAGGTAAGTGAACCGCCATTTGGTCACCGTCAAAGTCGGCGTTGAACGCTGTTGTAACCAATGGGTGAAGACGAATTGCTTTTCCTTCAATTAATTTTGGTTGGAATGCTTGGATACCCAAACGGTGCAAAGTAGGAGCACGGTTCAATAATACTGGGTGTCCTTTCAATACATTCTCCAAAATATCCCAAACAACAGGCTCTTTTCTATCAACAATTTTCTTAGCGGATTTAACTGTTTTTACAATTCCACGCTCAATCATCTTACGAATGATGAACGGTTTGTATAACTCAGCTGCCATGTCTTTTGGCAAACCACATTCGTGTAATTTTAATGTTGGTCCAACAACAATTACCGAACGTGCTGAATAATCCACACGTTTACCCAACAAGTTTTGACGGAAACGACCTTGTTTTCCTTTCAACGAGTCAGACAACGATTTTAATGGACGGTTGGATTCTGTTTTAACTGCAGATGATTTTCTTGAGTTATCAAACAATGAATCTACCGCTTCTTGCAACATACGTTTTTCGTTGCGCAAAATCACTTCCGGAGCTTTGATTTCAATCAAACGCTTCAAACGGTTGTTTCTGATAATTACACGACGATACAAGTCATTCAAGTCAGAAGTAGCAAAACGTCCACCATCTAAAGGAACTAACGGACGCAATTCTGGTGGAATAACTGGAACAACTTTAACAACCATCCATTCTGGGCGGTTATCAATATGCTCTTGCGATTCACGCATTGCCTCAACAACTTGCAAACGTTTTAGTGCTTCGTGTTTTCTTTGAACAGAAGTTTCTGTATTTGCTTGGTGACGTAAATCGTATGAAGTTGATTCCAAATCCAAACCACGTAACAAATCATAAATAGCTTCAGCACCCATTTTCGCGATAAACTTATTAGGGTCTGTATCTTCTAAATATTGATTTTCTACTGGTAATGACTCTAAAATATTTAAGTATTCCTCTTCTGTTAAGAAATCTAAACGTTTTAATTCTTTACCATCAACATTAACAGCAATACCTGATTGGATTACTACATAACGCTCGTAATAAATAATTTGATCCAATTTTTTCGTTGGCAATCCTAAAAGATAACCAATTTTATTTGGAAGTGAACGGAAATACCAGATGTGTGCAACAGGAACTACCAAAGAAATGTGTCCCATTCTTTCACGGCGCACTTTTTTCTCTGTTACTTCAACACCACAACGGTCACAAACAATCCCTTTGTAGCGAATACGTTTGTATTTACCACAGTGACATTCGTAATCTTTAACTGGACCGAAAATACGCTCACAGAAAAGACCATCACGTTCAGGTTTATAAGTACGATAGTTAATCGTTTCTGGCTTTAAAACCTCCCCGCTTGATTGCTCCAAGATTTGCTCTGGAGAAGCTAAGGAAATAGTCAACTTATTAAAGCTGCTTTGTTTTTTTGGTGTTTCTTTTCTAAAACCCATACTATTGCTTGTTTCTTTAATTCAAAATTAATCCAATGACACATTTAGACAAAGTCCTCTCAACTCATGTAACAATACGTTAAATGATTCAGGAATTCCAGGTTCTGGAATGTTGTCTCCTTTAACAATTGCTTCGTAAGCTTTTGCACGACCCATCACGTCATCTGATTTAACCGTCAAAATCTCTTGTAGAATGTTGGCTGCACCAAATGCTTCCAATGCCCAAACCTCCATCTCACCAAAACGCTGACCACCAAACTGAGCTTTACCACCCAATGGTTGTTGTGTAATCAACGAGTATGGTCCGATAGAACGAGCGTGCATTTTGTCATCCACCATGTGTGATAATTTCAACATGTAAATTACCCCAACAGTTGCAGGTTGGTGGAAACGTTCTCCCGTTCCTCCATCGTATAAATACGTTTTACCTGATCTTGGAATTCCAGCTTTATCACACCACTCATCGATATGTTCTGGTTGAGCTCCATCAAAAATTGGTGTAGCAAACTTCACTCCTAGTTTTTGTCCTGCCCAACCTAATACAGTTTCGTAAATCTGTCCAAGGTTCATACGTGAAGGTACCCCAAGTGGGTTCAACACGATATCTACTGGCGTTCCATCTTCTAAGAATGGCATATCTTCTTGACGAACGATGTTGGCAACGATACCTTTGTTACCGTGACGTCCAGCCATTTTATCACCGACTCTTAATTTACGTTTTTTAGCAACATAAACTTTTGCCATTTTGATAATTCCTGCTGGCAATTCATCACCTACAGAGATATGGAATTTTTTACGTTTATATGCTCCAAGCACATCGTTTGACTTAATTGTGAAATTATGTAAAACGCGTCCAATTAACGTATTCAAACGTGTATCACTTGTCCAATTTGTAGGGTTAACAATTGTATAATCAATTGCAAATAAATTCTTTTCTGTGAATTTAGAACCTTTTTTAATGATTTCTTCACGGAAGTTATTGAAAACACCAGCAGATTTTTCTTCACCGATAATTTTCAATAATTTATCTACCAATTGTTTTTTCAATACTGCATAATCTTTTTCATATTCAGCATCTAATCCTTCCAAAATTGGTTTATCTTGTGCTTTCGCTTTTCTATCTTTAACTGCTCTTGAGAACAATTTTTTGTCAATCACTACCCCTCTCAATGATGGTCCAGCTTTTAATGATGCATCTTTCACATCACCTGCTTTATCACCGAAGATAGCTCTTAACAATTTTTCTTCTGGCGTTGGATCAGTTTCTCCTTTTGGAGTAATCTTACCAATTAAGATGTCGCCTTCTTTGATTTCAGCACCGATACGAATCAAACCGTTTTCATCCAAGTCTTTTGTTGCCTCTTCAGAAACGTTTGGAATGTCAGAAGTTAACTCTTCCATACCACGTTTTGTATCACGTACTTCTAATGTATATTCATCAATGTGGATAGATGTAAACATGTCATCGCGTACCACTTTTTCAGAAATTACAATCGCATCCTCAAAGTTATATCCTTTCCAAGGCATGAATGCTACTTTCAAGTTTTGACCTAAAGCCAATTCACCTTGTTGTGTTGCATAACCTTCACAAAGAACTTGACCTTTTTCAACTCTATCACCAACAGTAACAATTGGTTTTAGGTTGATACACATATTTTGGTTAGTTTTCTTGAACTTCGTTAACATGTAACGTTTTTCTTCTGTCTCGAAGCTTACCAATTTATCGTCTTCGTTCCAGTCGTATGTAATTACAATTTCATCTGCATCCACATAAGTTACAACACCAGCTCCTTCAGCATTAATTAAAACACGTGAATCTCTTGCTACCAAACGTTCGATACCAGTACCAACAATTGGAGCAGATGGTTTTAACAATGGAACAGCTTGACGTTGCATGTTCGATCCCATCAATGCACGGTTGGCGTCGTCATTTTCCAAGAAAGGAATAGAAGATGCCGCAATGGATGCAATTTGGTTTGCACCTACGTCCATCAAGCTTAATTCTGTAGGATTAACTACAGGGAAATCTCCTTCATATCGTGCTTTTACATACTCCGTTAAGAAGTTACCCTTATCGTCAATCTTAGCATTAGCTTGTGCAATAGTTTTTGCTTCTTCTTCTTCTGCTGTTAAATAAACTGGTTCATCTTTTAAATTCACCACACCATTTTCTACATTTCTATATGGCGTTTCAATGAAACCTAATTTATTGATTTTTGCAAACACACAAAGTGAAGAAATCAAACCGATGTTTGGTCCCTCTGGTGTTTCAATTGTACACAAACGTCCGTAGTGTGTATAGTGAACGTCACGCACCTCAAACCCTGCACGATCGCGAGAAAGTCCACCAGGTCCTAATGCCGACAAACGACGTTTGTGAGTTACCTCTGCCAATGGGTTTGTTTGGTCCATGAACTGAGATAACTGGTTAGTACCAAAGAATGAGTTGATAACAGAAGAAAGTGTTTTAGCGTTAATCAAGTCAATTGGAGTAAAGACCTCATTATCGCGCACGTTCATACGCTCACGGATAGTTCTTGCCATACGAGCCAAACCAACACCAAATTGAGCATATAATTGTTCACCTACCGTTCTAACACGACGGTTTGACAAGTGGTCAATATCATCCACATCCGCTTTTGAGTTAATCAATTCAATCAAATATTTAATGATTAAAATGATATCTTCTTTCGTTAAAACGCGTGATTCTTCAGAATTATCAATTCCTAATTTTTTATTCAATCTGAAACGACCTACTTCACCTAAATCATAGCGTGTATCTGAGAAGAATAATTTCTCAAATACAGATTTTGCTGTTTCATAATCAGGTGGTTCAGCGTTACGCAATTGACGGTAAATATGTTCTACAGCCTCTTTTTCAGAGTTGGAAATATCTTTTTGAAGTGTGTTGTAAATAATGCCATAATCAGCAGAGTTGGCATTTTCTTTATGAAGAATAATTGTTTTAACACCCGCATCAACAATTAAGTCAATGTGTTCTTCTTCAAGGAAAGTTTCACGATCTAATAAAATTTCGTTACGTTCGATAGATACAACTTCTCCTGTATCTTCATCTACGAAATCTTCAACCCATGATTTTAACACACGAGCAGCCAATTGACGGCCTACTATTTTTTTCAAAGCAGCTTTTGAAACTTTCACTTCATCAGCCAATCCGAAAATTTCTAAAATATCTTTATCGCTTTCATAACCGATTGCACGGAAAAGAGTTGTAACAGGCAACTTTTTCTTACGATCAATATAAGCGTACATTACATTATTAATATCCGTTGCAAACTCAATCCATGAACCTTTGAAAGGAATTACACGAGCTGAATACAACTTAACACCATTTGCATGGCGACTTTGTCCAAAGAAAACACCTGGAGAACGGTGCAATTGAGAAACGATAACACGTTCAGCACCATTTACAACAAATGAACCTTTTGGAGTCATGTATGGGATAGTTCCCAAATACACATCCTGTACGATAGTTTCAAAATCTTCGTGTTCAGGGTCTGTACAATACAGTTTTAATTTAGCCTTTAACGGCACACTATAAGTTAAACCTCTTTCAATACACTCTTCGATGGTGTATCTTGGTGGATCGATGAAGTAATCCAAAAACTCCAACACGAATTGATTTCTCGTATCAGATATTGGAAAGTTTTCAGCAAAAACTTTATACAATCCTTCACTTTCACGATTTTCCGGAGTAGTTTCTAACTGGAAAAATTCTTGAAAGGATTTTAATTGAATATCCAAGAAATCTGGATAATCAAACTGTGCTTTACCCGTTGCAAAGCTTATTCTTGTTGTCTTATTATTTGTTGCCAATGTCAAACGTTTTTGTTTATGATTATGGGCATTCTAGCGTGTTTAGGCCTAAAAACAGGAATAGGCATCCCGAAAATTTCGGGACGCCTTCCTTAGTATAAAGTAAAATTACTTAATTTCAACTTCAGCTCCAGCTTCTTCTAAAGATTTTTTAAGACCTTCAGCCTCGTCTTTAGAAACGCCTTCTTTCAATGTTGCAGGTGCACCATCAACGATGTCTTTAGATTCTTTCAATCCTTGACCTGTCAATTCTTTCACCAATTTAACAACAGCTAATTTGTTAGCTCCTGCTGATTTCAAGATTACAGTGAACTCAGTTTGTTCTGCTGCTGCTTCTCCTGCTCCAGCACCACCACCTACTGCTGCTACTGCTACTGCTGCTGCTGCTGGCTCGATACCATACTCATCTTTTAAGATTGCAGCTAATTCATTTACTTCTTTAACTGTTAAGTTAACTAATGTTTCCGCGATTTGTTTTAAATCTGCCATTTTATTAAAATTTAAAAAGGTTCAAAAATAATTATTTCTAAAATATTATGCTCTTTCTTCGAGCGTTTTAAGGATTCCGGCAATCTTACCTCCTTGCCCTTTAAGAGCAGAGATAACATTTTTAGCAGGACTTTGAAGCAATCCGATGATATCACCAATAACTTCTTCCTTACTTTTAATTGCAACTAAAGCATCTAATTGATTGTCACCAATAAAAACTGCTTCTTCAATATAAGCACCTTTTAAAATTGGTTTCGCATTTTTAGCTCTAAAGTCTTTAATTAATTTAGCAGGAGCGTTACCTACTTCTGAGAACATGATAGAAGTTGACCCTGCCAAAACAGTTGGTAAATCACCAAAGTTTTTGCTATCAACTTTTTCAATTGCTTTCGCTAACAATGTATTCTTTACTACACGAATACTGATGTTATTTTGAAAACATTTTCTTCTCAACTGATTGATTACTTCTACAGTTAAATCTGCTGTATCTGCCAGATAGACAACATTTGCCTCATTTAATTGAGCTGCTAAATCGTCTATATACTTTGCTTTTTCTTCTCTATTCATTATAAATCAGTTTTAAGCAACAACAGACTTTGTATCAACTTGTACACTTGGGCTCATTGTAGCACTCAAGAAAATACTTTTGATATAAGTCCCTTTTGCAGCAGACGGTTTTAATTTAATAAGCGTTTGAATTAATTCATTCACGTTGTCTTTGATTTTATCTCCGTCAAAGCTAGCTCTTGCTATACCTGCGTGGATATTACCAAATTTATCAACTTTGAAATCAATTTTACCCGCTTTTACTTCTTCCACAGCTTTTGCAACATCCATTGTTACAGTTCCTGTTTTAGGGTTAGGCATCAATCCTCTTGGTCCTAAAACACGACCTAAAGCACCAACTTTACCCATAACAGAAGGTAATGTAATGATAACATCGATATCAGTCCAACCACCTTTGATTTTTTCGATATAATCGTCCAAACCTACGTGATCTGCACCTGCCGCTTTAGCTTCCGCTTCTTTGTCAGGAGTACATAAAACCAATACACGAACATCTTTACCAGTACCATGAGGCAATGCCACCGTTCCACGCACCATTTGGTTTGCTTTGCGAGGGTCAACACCTAAACGAACTGAAACATCAATAGATGCATCAAACTTAGTTGTAGAGATTTCTCTAACTAATTTACTAGCTTCTGCCAAGCTGTATGATTTTGTGAAATCGTATTTCGCCAAAATCTCCTTTCTTTTCTTAGATACTCTTGCCATAACTATTAATTTTTAGATTTAGGTTCTTCTCCACCTTTAACTGTAACACCCATACTACGTGCAGTACCTGCAACCATAGTCATAGCTGCGTCAACAGTAAAACAGTTCAAATCTGCTAGCTTATCTTCTGCAATCGTACGAACTTGGTCCCAAGTTAAAGAACCTACTTTAGAGCGGTTAGGCTCACCAGATCCTTTTTTGAATTTACCAATTTCCAAGATTTGCGAAGCAGCTGGAGCTGTTTTTAGAATAAAATCAAAAGATTTATCACTGTACACAGTGATAACAACTGGAACAACTTTTCCTGCTTTATCTTGTGTTCTAGCATTGAATTGCTTACAGAACTCCATGATGTTCACCCCTTTAGAACCCAAAGCAGGTCCTACTGGAGGTGCAGGATTAGCAGCACCACCTTTGATTTGCAATTTAATCAAGCCTGATACTTCTTTTGCCATTTGTATTTAAATTATGTAGTCAAACATGAGCTCAAGCGACGGGAAGCTTTATTCGTCTAACTCACTCCTACGGTTAAAAATTTACACTTCTTTTTCTACCTGTAAGTAACTTAATTCCAAAAGATTTTTTCTTCCAAAAATCTTCACCATTACTTTCAGTTTTTTCTTTTCTTCGTTGATTTCTTCAATTGTACCAGAGAAGTTGTTGAATGGACCGTCAATAACCTTAACAGATTCTCCAACAATAAATGGAATTTTCATTTCTTCTTCAGTTTCTAAAAGTTCATCAACTTTTCCTAAAATTCTATTCACTTCTGAAAGACGCATTGGAACAGGTTCTCCACCTTTTTCTGCCCCTAAGAAGCCAATAACATTAGGAATACCTTTAATAACGTGAGAAACCTCACCAACAAGTGCAGCTTCTACTAAAACGTATCCCGGTAAATATGCTTTTTCCTTACTTACTTTTTTTCCATTTTTCATTTGGAAAACTTTTTCAGTAGGAATCAATACTTGCCCGATGTAATCGTCCAATTTCATGCGAGAGATTTCAAGTTCAAGATATTCTTTCACTTTTTTCTCTTTGCCGCTAATGGCTCTAACTACATACCATAATTTTTTGATTTCACTCATCACTAATCACAAATTAAAATCCACTATAAATGAAACCAAGAACTCCTTTCCAGAATCCTCCATTAGATGGCACGATACCAGCAACATAGTCCATAACAAATATAATTAATGAAATCAAAATAGATGCTACAACTACAATGATAGTATTGTTTTGCAATTCTTTCCAAGTAGGCCAAGAAACTCTGTGGACTAACTCTTCAATAGTTTCGTTGATATAGTTAATAAAATTTGCCACTTTAATGTTTTTTTAAGTTTGCACGGGCTGTAGGATTCGAACCCACGACCAATGGTTTTGGAGACCACTACTCTACCAGCTGAGCTAAGCCCGTGTATAAATAAGAGGAAGCTTAAAAAACTTCCTCTTAAAGTATTTATTATTCTACGATATCAGTTACCTGACCCGCACCTACAGTTCTACCACCTTCACGGATAGCGAAACGTAATCCTTTGTCAATCGCAACTGGTACGATCAAGTTAACTTGGATTGTAACGTTATCACCTGGCATAACCATTTCACGTCCGTCAGTTAAGATGATTTCACCTGTAACGTCAGTTGTACGGAAATAGAATTGAGGACGGTATTTGTTGTGGAATGGAGTGTGACGTCCACCTTCTTCTTTTTTCAAAACGTAAATCTCAGCTTTGAAAGTTTTGTGTGGTTTTGTTGAACCTGGTTTACAGATAACCATACCACGACGGATTTGAGACTTGTCGATACCACGTAACAATAAACCTACGTTGTCACCAGCTTCACCTCTATCCAAGATTTTACGGAACATCTCAACCCCAGTTACAGTAGAAGATAATTTTTCTTCACCCATACCTAAGATATCAACAGCTTCACCTGAGTTGATTACACCTGTTTCGATACGTCCTGTAGCAACTGTTCCACGACCTGTAATTGTGAAAACGTCTTCGATTGGCATCAAGAAAGGTTTATCAACATCACGTTTTGGTAATTCAATCCATGAATCTACTGCATCCATCAATTCGTTTACTGTGTTTACCCATTGCTCTTCACCGTTCAAAGCTCCTAAAGCAGAACCTTTGATAACTGGAGTATTGTCACCATCGTAATCGTAGAAAGAAAGCAACTCTCTGATTTCCATCTCAACTAATTCTAACAACTCAGCGTCGTCAACCATATCCACTTTATTCATGAATACAACCATTCTTGGAACACCAACTTGGCGACCTAAAAGGATGTGCTCACGAGTTTGAGGCATTGGTCCGTCTGTTGCAGCTACAACCAAGATAGCTCCGTCCATTTGCGCAGCACCAGTAACCATGTTTTTAACGTAGTCGGCGTGTCCTGGACAGTCAACGTGTGCATAGTGACGATTTTTTGTTTGGTACTCAACGTGTGAAGTGTTGATTGTAATACCACGCTCTTTTTCTTCTGGAGCGTTATCAATAGAAGAGAAATCGCGTTTCTCTGCCAAACCTTGATTAGCTAATACTGATGAAATAGCTGCTGTCAAAGTTGTTTTTCCGTGGTCAACGTGACCAATTGTTCCAATGTTTACGTGTGGTTTGGAACGGTCGAAATTTTCCTTAGCCATCTTTTATTCTTGTTTACTTAGTTAATAAAAATACAAATTTATATATACACTAAATTTCACCCATCTCTGAGTGAAAATTAAAGTCACAACTAACTTTTCGAGCCAATGACGAGATTTGAACTCGTGACCTCTTCCTTACCAAGGAAGCACTCTACCCCTGAGCTACACCGGCAAAAAGCTCTTTTATTTATTTGAGCGGGAGACGAGATTCGAACTCGCGACCCTCAGCTTGGAAGGCTGACGCTCTACCAACTGAGCTACTCCCGCAAAATAAGAAAAAAGTGGGAGTGGCTGGACTCGAACCAGCGATACCGTGAGGTGACAGATTTACAGTCTGCTGCAATAGCCACTATGCGACACTCCCATCTATATTCTTGGAGCCGATGGAGGGATTCGAACCCACGACCTGCTGATTACAAATCAGCTGCTCTAGCCAACTGAGCTACATCGGCGTACTTGATGGTACATCAATAAATAAAAGAACTTTTGAAAAACCAACTCTTTCAAAATTGGATTGCAAAGATATACAAAAATTCTTTATTCAAAATAGATTCTGGTTTTTTTTTGAACTTTTTTTAAAAATAATTTTAATTTGGTTCTGAATCAGGTAGTTAAAAAAGCTCTTTTTAAACCTCAACTTCTTTTATTTATTGATTAAATCGAATAATTCATTCAAGTTCGGAGCAATAATAATTTCAATTCTTCTGTTTTTTGATTTATCAGCAATGTCAACTGGCAGGTATTCTGATCTGCCTGATGCTACTAAGATTTTTGGATCGATTTTAGAATTTGCTAATAAAATATCAATTACTGCTGTTGAACGCAATACAGATAACTCCCAATTATTTTTGGGATGGCTACCACTAGCCAATTTATCAGTATCTGTATGTCCTTCTACAATAATTTCAATGTTTTTTTCATTTTCAATGATTTTTGATAAATCAACCAGTGCTTTTTTACCTGCACCATCAACTACAACGCTACCAGAAGCAAATAATAGTTTGGCTTCAAGACTAACATATAGTTTTCCGTTTTTCTCATAAACCGATAAACCTTGGTTAGAATATCCTTTTAATGCATCAGCAATTTTTTGTTTTAATGCTTTGGTTGCTTGCTCTTGCTTTGCAATCATTTCTTCCAATTCATTTACTCTACGTTCACGTTCTGCCAACAACTGCTGTTTGTTTTTTAATTCTGCCTCTAATTCTGATAACTCATCTTGCTTTCTTTGTAATTCAAGACTCTTTGCATCTAAGTCGGCTTGAAGTAATGCTGATTTTTTTTCGCCCGATAATCTGTATTTATCGAATGAAGTTTCAAGTGTTTCAACTCGTTCTGTTAATTTATCGTATTGTGCTTGTAAACTTCTAAATTCATTTCCTAAACGCGTTGTATCGCTTTTGAGTTGATCTAATTCTTTTGTTAGCACAGCTTGTTGTGCCTCCAATTCAGTCGATTTTCCTTCAAAAGAAAGTGCTTTACTTTTATACAATGCCAATTCATCGTTGCATTCTTTATTGCTTGCTAATAAATCATTGTATTTTTTTGCAGGCACACAGCTAGCTGCAATAAGAGAAATGGAAATAATTAGAATGCTTTTTTTCATTTTCACGTTTTTTACAAAATTCGCTACTTTTTAAATGAAAAAAATTCAACATTCAATTACTTGTTAACACTAAAAGTTGAATAATTCTATTATGAGACGATTAGAATAAAGTATCTCTTCGCTGACTATCTAATTTTAGAAGGATAAAAAACATTACTGAGAAGGACATCATGGATGAGCCTCCATAGCTGAAAAATGGCAGTGGAATACCAATAATTGGCACTAATCCGATGTTCATCCCAATGTTAATTGCAAAGTGGTAAAATAAAATCATTCCCACCGAATAAGCGTAAACCCGGTTATAAGTGGAGCGTTGGCGTTCTGCAATTGTGATGATTCGCAATAAGAAAAATATATACAACCCAACAATAATCAATGCACCAACAAACCCCCATTCTTCTGCAAAGGGGCAAAAAATGAAGTCGGTATCACTTTCTGGGACG
Organism: Bacteroidota bacterium; assembly: GCA_029558435.1. Next base: position 67,293 of record JAKQEZ010000451.1, on the reverse strand, counting down.
TGATTGGATTTAATTGATGATAAAGTTGCTTTCGTATATCCTTTCCCTAAAAACCCTCCTGATCCTACAGCCGTCATAGCCCTATTACGGTTGTAATCTTCTCCATCCCGTTGATCATCTTCATTGAGACCAAGCAATAATTCAATTCGATTTTTTTGGTGCTGTTTTAAAGAGTTGAAAGCTGTTGAAACCGATGCAGAAAGCGTTGAAAAAATTATAAAAGTTAAGGAGATTACAATTAAAAACTGTTTTCTATTTCTACTACTAATAAAATTTCTCCCAATTAGATAAAACAATATTGCAAAAAGAAAATAAACTGCGATAATTACAGCAATAGAAGGCACTTCATACAACCCTAAAATTTCAAAATCAAATGTTGTTTTACTCATAAAAAGAGTAACAACAGAGATAAAAACAACTACAAATAGAATAGGAATAAAGTGAGTACCAATCCATGTTTGTTTAAATTTCATTCCTGGAAATGAATTAATAATTGACAGTACAATTGGATCAAATGTAATTCCTTCACGATAAAGGATAAAGAAAAACGATGTAAAAACAACAAACGTTCCCGCATCGGGTTGCAACATAATCAACACCATTGGAATGGCAATAATTGCCAAACAATACAAAATATTAGGAATGGTTTGTAAGCGAATATTGATTTTATCAATGTAACTAGCCAAAAGAATCGCTGTACCAATTTTCGCAAACTCAGCGGGCTGGATACCAAAAGGACCGATTCCTAACCAAGCTCTAGCACCATTAATTGGAGGTGTAAACAAAACAACAACCAATAGAAACAAAGTACCTGCATATATAGGGATGGAGAATTTGCGGTAAATCTCAGAGTCGATTAGAAACACGAGTAATCCAAGGAACAAACTGACTCCAACCCAAATTAATTGACGCCCAAACAAGGTTGAAAAACTAAAAGACATGTTGGTTTCTTCATCATACCCTACAGAATATACTGTCATCAAACCCAAAGACATGATAAGAAAATAGGTGATTAGCAAAGGCCAATCAATATAACTTGTTATTTTCTCATTTTCTCTCATCATTTTTCTAACACTGCTTCTAGAATGTATTTTTCTTTTTCTTTGTCTTTTACTACTCCATTGATGTATTTTTCCATCATTAAACTAGCAATTGGAGCTGCCCAAGTTCCACCAAAACCAGAATTTTCAATAAAAACGGCAATTGCAATTTTAGGCTTATCCATCGGTGCAAAAGCAATGAATACAGAGTGGTCTTTTCCGTGAGGGTTTTGTGCCGTACCCGTTTTACCACATACTGTTATCCCATTTATACGTGCCATCCTAGCAGTACCTCCACCTTCATTTACAGCCATTCTCATTCCTTCAATTACAGGTGCAAAATGCTTGGCATCTACCATTGTTTTGTGCTTGATGCTGAATTGAGGAAGAGGACCTTTTCCTCCAACTGATTTAACAATATGTGGTGTATAAAACCAACCTCTATTGGCCATAATCACTGCTAAATTAGCCATTTGTAAGGGTGTTAGCTTTACTTCTCCTTGCCCAATAGAGTTGGATCGAATGGTTGAAAATGCCCAACGGTGTTTTCCGTATGGATTACGTTTTGACGGGAATAAATTATTGTAATAGTTGGGGTCTGGAATTAAACCAGAACGCAGTCCTGTTACATCAACATCCAACTTGATTCCAAGACCAAAAGAATGTAGATATTCTGCCCACAATCCGAGTCCTATTTCGGCATCTTTAAATGCATTTTTACTCTTACCTTGTTGAATTATTTTGCGAGTTACCCCATAAAAATAAGGGTTACACGACATCTGCACTGCTTGTGCTACGTTTTGAGCCGTAGGGTGGTTATGGCAACCAACTTGACTTTGATTACAAGGAAATGAGGTATTGGGAGTAATGACTCCTTCTTGCAAACCAATTAATGCTTGGGTTAACTTAAAAATTGAACCAGGAGGGTATTCCGCTTGCAATGGACGTGGAAACAATGGTTTTTTGGGATCCATTAACAACCGTGGATAATTTTTTGAAATATTGGATCTTCCAACAAATAAATTAGGGTCGTAGGATGGAGAGGAAACCATCGCTAGAATTTCTCCAGAGTTAGGATCAATTGCGACAATACATCCCATTTTATTTTGCATCAATTGTTCGCCATATACTTGCAAATCAATATCCATCCCTAATTTCAAAGGTTCGGCTTGCAATGCTAAAGTATCGTATTTTCCGTTGGCGTATGATTCAATTACATTGTTTAAGGCAGAAGTAACGATGTATTTAACACCTTTGCGCCCTCTTAATTCTTTTTCGTAATATTTTTCAACTCCCGCCTTACCGATATTATCTCCAGAACGGTAAAAACGGTCTTCATCAATTTCTTGTTGGTTGACTTCGGATAAATAACCTAAGATATTTGCTCCACCGGCATAGGGATAAGAGCGCATGCTGGTAACTTGTTCGTAAAAACCAGGGAATTTATCCAAATTTGGCGCAATTTTAGAAATTTCATCTGCTGTTAACTCTTTTAGAAAAGCATAAGGGCGAACAGGTTGGTAATTGGGAACTCGTTTTCCGTCTTTACGTTTAAAATAACCTTCTTTCTCGCGAATTTCTTTAAAACGATTACGCACTTCTTCAACCGTCATTCCAACCAACTTACCAAAGGCAGCTGTGTCCAAATCTTTAATATCGTTTTCAACAAACATCAAGTTGTAGTATGCTTTATTGGAAACGACTTTTTTTCCGTTTCTATCAAACATTGCAGCACGTGGAGGAACAATGTATTTTCTTTTTTCTGCAATTTCTTGTGCCCTTAATTTCCATTGATCATCAACCACTTGCATGTGAAACAATCGGAATACGTAAATAATACCGACTATTGAGATGAAAAAAATGACAATATATTTTCTACCGTCAAATGTCATTTTGTTGGCTTAACACGGATGAATAAAAACTGAAGAAGTAATGCCATTAAGTAGGAAACTGGTACGCTCAAAACAATTTTTTTAAGCACAAAAAGGAATTCACTAAACTTAAATACTTCTAAAACAAAAAACCAAGAATGGTGTAAAATCAACAATATACCAAAACAATTAATAAACCAGCGGTTACCCATTTCATAAATGGATGGTTCTTTATTAGTATCATAACCATCTCTAGGGCTAAATGCTTTAAATATAATAGGACGGAAGAAAGCAAGTATCAATAAAGAAGAAGCGTGCAATCCACCTGTATTTGAAAGAATATCAATAAAGAAGCCCATGAAAAATGCTATAAAAAACATTGTAATGGAAGAAATTCCAAAAGGAAGCAGCATGATAAACAAAGGATACACCATAGGATGAATACCCCATCCTATCTCCAATTGGTTAAAGACTAATACTTGAATAAAAACAAATAATACAAATCTTATACTATGTGTAATGATGAGTTTCATTAATTTTTGTTTTGAGGTATTAGTGATTCAAGTTTTTCTTGTTCTTGCGCCAAAATATTTTTAACAACATATATTTTTTGCAACTTTCGATAATCTTCAGAAAACACGATGGAAACATCCCAAAATGCTTCACCTTCAACTTTTTTCAATTTTTCAACTTTACCAACTGGAATACCTTTTGGAAAAAGCCCAGTTCCTTCTCTCGTTACAATAGTTGACCATTTTTTAATACGGATATCATTTGAAATTCCAGCAACAGTACCTCTTCTAGGGTCAACTCCATCCCATTTAAGTAAACCAAACAAACCCACTTTATCAACAACCACACTAATATTAATGTTTTCAGTAAGTACAGACTTAACAATAGAATAATGGTCGCTACATTTATGAATCACCCCTACTACGCCATTATCAGAAATTACACCTAAACCGCGTTCAACGCCATTTAGTGTTCCGATGTTGATTGTGAAATAATTGTTTCTATTTGTAACAGTTGAATTTATGATTTCTCCTGGTATAAACTCATATTTTTGTTGGTAAATAGTATCATCAACTTTTACTGTGGAATTATTGATTCGAGTGTAACTTGATGGTATTTTTTCCATTAATTCTTTATTCTTTTGCTGCAATGCAACATTGGTTTTCTTTAATTTGAGATGTTCTGTTATTCCATTACTCAATTCCCAAATTTTTGCATTAAATCCAGCTGCAGTTGTAAGGTATTGTGATCGTGGATAAAAGAAAAAAGAAAAATACAATGTAAGCGCCACCACTTGCAATAAAGCAAATACCAAAAATACTTGAAAACGTCTTAAAAAAGCAATGAGATTACGCATAAGCTTGCAAAGATAATAAAGGCTAACAAAATGAGATAAATAAAAAAATAAATTGTTTATTAAAAAATGAAATTTAAAATTCAACCGAAGTTATGTCTAAGAAATTCAATGAAACTATTAGTTATGTTTATTTTTGTGAAAGTTAAAGTACATGGCAACATTCAAAAAAATAGTATATTTTCTTGACTCCTCCAATCTCAATATAAGCTTTTCAGGTGCTGTTTTGACCTACGGAATAGTTTCGCATTTTTTGATGGAACATGCTTTGGAATATGCATTAATTGTATTTTTTCTAACTTTTTCAATTTATAATTTACAACGATTAGTAGATAAACGTGGATTTGCACTTTCAGAACCACCTTTATGGGGAAAATACATTTATCTTCCCTTAATTTTGAGCATCATATCTTTATTAATTGCGTTTACAATTGGGTTAAAATTATTTTATTTCAGTTGGTGGTTACTGTTACTTTCAGTGACATTTGCATTTATAAGTATGTGGTACACAACACCCATTTTTGGTTTAAAATTGCGTGAAATACCCGGCTTTAAAATTGTGATTACAGCGCTTACTTGGGGATATGCTAGTGCATTTTTCCCATTGGTAAATGAAGGTTTGTTTATTGGAACTTCAGGATTATTTATGTTGTTGATTTACAACTACTTTGTTGCCATCATTATTCCGTTTGACATTCGCGATATGCCGATAGACAATCTAAAGAACAGCACTCTACCTCAATTGTTAGGTGTTGAATATTCTAAATTGGTTGGAATTGCTTTTCTATTAATTTTTATAATTGGCAATCTGTATTTAGGTTTTATGGAACCTGATAATCTTTTGTTTTATTTGGCCGTATTAGTGCAATTGCTCTTTTTAGTTTTTGCAAATCAAAAACGTCCATTTTACTATTTCACTTTGATTGATTTTTCAATCGTTTTATTGGGAATTAGTTATCTGATTTAGGTGTTGTTGTTTTTGGAAAAAAGGTTTTATTCCAAATTAAAATAATGATGATTCCTACAGTAATTGCTGCATCTGCAAGGTTCCATATAGCAGGAAAAACAGCAGTTCCACCAACAAAAGGGATGCTTTTTGGCCAAGTGGCGTCAAATTTGAACATATCTACCACATTTCCAAATAAAAATCCTCTTGGTTTTGTTTCAATTCTTTCTGTAAAGCCCCAAATATTACAATCTGTCCAAATACCTGAACCTTCTTGTATATTGTATGGGAAACATGGGTCATAAGGGAAATAATAGTCGAAATACATTGAGTCGAGTAAATTTCCCATTGCACCAGCAATAATTAGTCCTAAAGGAATTAGAAAGGTTAATTTCATTCCTTCTTTGGCTTTTTTTATCCAATAATAAATTAACGCAGTAACTGCAATAATTCTAAAAATGCTCAACGCTAATTTATGCCACGCTTTGTTTCCGAAAGAAGTTCCGAAAGCCATCCCTCGGTTTTCAATGTATTCCATTACAAACCAATCGCCAATAATAGGATGAGTTGCACCCAATTGGAAATGCGTTTTTACATAAATTTTTAATAATTGATCGAGCAGTAGAATGAGTGCAATCATTCCACCAACAATCAAAATATTGCGTTTAGCCGAAGAATTATTTTTGTTCATTGTTTTTTGCTTCGATACTTAAAGTTGCGTGAGGTACCAACATCAAACGTTCTTTTTGAATTTTTTTGCCAGTTACTCTACAAATTCCATAGGTTTTATTCTCAATTCGAATCAAAGCACTTTGTAAATTCTGAATAAATTTTTCTTGACGAGCAGCCAATTGAGCTACTTCTTCGCGCGATAAGGTATCAGAACCATCTTCCATCATGTTGAAGGTACGTCCGGTATCGTTTGTTCCGTGATCATCTGAGTGAGACAAGGTTCCTTTCAACATTTTTAAATGTTCTTTCGCTTCTGCCAATTTTTGTTCAATTAACACTCTGAATTCTTCTAATTCTGCATCTGAATATCTTACTGTTTCACTCATAGCTTTGTATTTAGTTTTGATTATATCTTTCAATTTTATAAGTCAGCAAAAATAACATTTATAATGAAACAGCAATACGAAATTTGGTTTAATTAAGGATTTTTATAGTTTAAAAGGACCTTTTCTTGCCAATTGTTTGAAAAAATCACTTTCTGGTAAATCGATAACTTTAGCGCCTGGAAAATAAAACTTTGCAATTTGTTTGTAATCGTAACCTAAACGCGACATTTTCATCGCTCCTTCTTGACACAAACCTACACCATGACCATAGCCTCTCCCTTCAATAACCACTTCTTCCCCTTCCAAATGCGTAGAAAAAAACGTTGATTTTAACCCGAATTTTGTTCGAATATCCCTCAAAGGAATTCCCAAAGCTGGCGTCAAATAAAATGCTTTTCGAATATCTTGTGTAAATGAATACAATTTTTCTTTCCAAATGCTATCTTGGATGGGATAGTTAAACTGCGAAACGAAATAATTGTCCCAAATTGGTTTTGCAATTCTTTTTTCCCACTTTGCTTGTTTGGTATAAATACAAAATGTATCAATAAATGTAGTTAAATAGGGCACTGAATTGTTCCACACATAATCGGGTTCACACGTTTGCCCGCCACAATTGGCATGAAAATACGCATCGATTAATTGATTGTTTTCGTCCAACAACACACTACCTGTAGTGGAATGAACGGCTTCGCGTATGATGGGTGTAAAGCGCAACATGCTGTGATAGGCTTGGCAATGAACGCCATCGCAGAGTGAAAAACCTTCTTTGGAATGGCGACCAACGTATTTTAATGCATAGGTGCGACTAATCAGCGCTTGAACTTTGTAATATTCGATGGTTTGGCTACCTCCTCCTTCGGATTCTACAACTCCCGATAAATAATTATCAATATCCACTAAATTGACAATGGTAATGATATTTTTAGTTGCTGTTAGCGATATATTTTCTTCGTATTTTCTTGATTTTATTGTTTGACTAGATTTGGGGTCAAGGGTTATGGACGAACCTAAATTGTTTTGGATTAATAAAATGGTAGAAAACAAACCTTTGTCAATGACACCAACTTTTAAGCGCAATAAATTTCCTTCAGCCGTTACATCAACAAATTCATTGGGTAAAATGGAACCTAAATTGGTTGTATCGGCATATATGGAATAGCTTCCAGAATTATAGGCGGCAACCAATCGATTGATTTTATAATCACGAAAAAGTCCTATTTGCATCTGTTGGCTAAATGCAAAAAAAGAACAATTCAGTAAAATAGCTATCAGAATTAATTGCTTCACTTTACAAATTTAATCAGGTGAAACATACGATTTTATGCTTCACTCATTAGTTTTCAACAAGGATTGTGCAATTTTTTTGCTTGCACCTCCTCCGCCTAAGATTTCTTTTAATTTTTGGTAATCTTCAAGCATTGCCTCTCGTTTGTTTCCACCTTTGATTAGTTGACTCAACTCAGCTTTAATGATTGATGGATTGCATTCGTTTTGAATCAATTCTTTCACCACTTCTCTATCCATAATGAGGTTCACCAAAGAGATGAATTTAATTTTTATCAATTGCTTAGCAATGATGTATGAAATTGGCGAACCGATATAACACACTACTTCTGGAACTTGAAAAAGAGCCGTTTCTAAGGTAGCTGTTCCCGATGTTACAACTGCAGCTTCGGCTTGGGCAAGTAAATCATAGGTTTGACCGTGAACCAAGTGCACATTTTTATATTTTTCAATTAAAGGATGGTAAAACGCGGCATCTAAACTTGGCGCTCCGGCAATTACAATTTGATAATTGGTAAATGATTGAACTGCCTCTAACATGATTGGAAGTTTTTTAGACACTTCTTGCTTTCTACTTCCAGGCAAAACAGCAATAATTGGTTGCTCAGTCAACTGATTTTTTTGAAGAAATGAAACAGAATCATCGCTTTTTGATTGTTTGTAGTTTTCTATTGCATCCAACAAGGGGTGACCTACGTAGGTTACGTTAAAATCAAATTTTTGGTAAAAATCTTTTTCAAACGGGAGAATGACATACATTTCATCCACCACTTTTTTGATAGTATGCACTCTGTTTTGTTTCCAAGCCCACACTTGTGGCGAAATATAATACACCACTTTGATGTTTTGTTGGTGTGCCCATTCTGCTATTCGCAAGTTGAAACCGGGATAATCTACCAAAATCAGCGTATCGGGTTGGTAATTTAGAATATCGTTTTTACAAAATTTTATGTTGCCAAGAATGGTTTTAAGGTTGAGCAACACTTCCACAAACCCCATGAATGCAAGATCTTTGATGTGCTTAACGCAATTGTTTTGCACTTTTAGCATTTCATCTCCGCCCCAAAATCTAAAATCGCAATTGGGATTTTCTTGCAACATGGCACGCATTAGGTTGCTTGCATGTAAATCTCCTGAAGCTTCTCCAGCTATGACATAAAATTTTTGTTTTTGCATCAGATAATGAATTTAAAGAATATCATTACCAATAAATCCAAAACAGTTGCAATGATGATACCTTGACCAAATGCCCAATTACTCGTTCTCAACGAAGCAAAATGAAACCAAGGCAGATTTCCAATGGCTGCTAACGAAATAACTTTGGCAATATAATCGTGCTTATATGTAAAGCGATTATAACTTTCAGAAAAAGGTACGCCATTTATTGCTGAAAGGATAAATAATACAATAAAAATGCTGACAGCGATGGTGAGAATCCCCACTATTAATCCTTTTGTATGTTCTTTTGACCAGTTTCTAAGATTCATTATTTCCAATTTTTAAGTTCGTCAATCACATTATAAGCTGTCATATCAAATTGTGTAGGTACGATAGTAGCATAATTATGTTTGATGTAATACAAGTCGGTATTTTTTTCTACTTCAATTTCTTGGAATTTACCTGTCAACCAGTAATAATCGTTCCCCATCGCATCTTGTCGTTTTTCCAAGCGATCATCCCAAAAAGCAGCGGCTTGTTTACACACTTGTATGCCTTTAATTTCTTCAGCATTCACCTTCGGAATATTGACATTTAAGCAAATGTGCGGAGGAAAATCATTGCGCAACACCATTTCGGTTACTTCTTCTACCACTTTTTTTGCGCCTGTGAAATCGGCATCGGCAGAAAAATCGCAAAGAGAAAAACCGATGGATGGAATATTCTCCATTGCTCCTTCAACGGCTGCCGACATGGTTCCAGAATACAACACATTGGTTGAAAAATTGGCTCCATGATTGATACCAGAAACTAGCAAGTCGGGTTTTCTGTTTAAAATTTCGTAAATACCTATTTTCACACAATCAACGGGCGTACCTGTAGTAGAATACGCTTCAACATCGTGAAACAATTTAGAGCGATGAATTCTCAACGGATGATTAACAGTAATTGCGTGTCCCATACCTGATTGTGCAGAATCTGGTGCCACCACTACCACATCGCCATATTGCTGCATGGTTCTGATTAAGGTTTCTATACCTTTTGCGTTAATTCCGTCGTCGTTGGTTACTAAAATAAGCGGTTTTGACATGTTTTTTTGTTGTATTAACGATTGTTTGGGTCAATATATTTTTCTAAAAGTGTCCACTTTGCCTCCTTGATGAGTGTATCAAATTGGTTTTCAAATTCGAGGATAGAGCGCGGATAATCGTATCGTCGCATCACTTGTTTACGTTTTCCGTTTAATACAATGGAGGTGGTATGACTTGGTATATCGGTAATATTGCCGTCGTATTTATCTTCAAGTGAAGCATAATTGATTTCGTTGGCAACTTTAACCAATGAGTTCATTTGTTCTTTAGTAAAACGTGTGCTGTATTTCCCTAACATTTCCACATTGGCTTTTCCTTCATATACAGCATATCCCGATTTGTAGATTTCTAGGGTATAAACAGGGCATCTACCAAAACAGTAGCCTCTTTGCAATGAAGCAAATAATGTATCTCCGGAAGAAGGATTGTTAGCTGTTTCTGTTTTAACAACATCTGTAGTTGTATTTTTTTTGGACGCACAAGAATAGATTCCAATGGTTAGGAATAAGCTTACAAGTGCTAAAAACAGGGATTTCATTTTATTCAATTTTTGATTACAACAAATATATAATCAAAAATCCAACCAAAAGTATAGAAAGTAAAATTATTGAACTTTAAATGATTCGAGGTAACGGGAAAGATTGGCGTTTTCTTTCAACACATCATCACCTAGAAACAATACGCTACCGCAAGCATTTCTTTCTAACCAAAGTGAGAAGTTAGAAACTCCCACCATCAATGTTCCGTTGATATCAATTCTGTGTACTGGTTTTAATTTTTTATCAAATATTTTTCTGATGTCAAGGATTTCTTTGCTTTCGTCAGAGTTTTGATTAAAAATCACCAAACCGTCAATATTTTCTTCAAATCCTTCGGCTAAAGATGCTTCAATGGTTTCAACATTATTTGTTGTTGCCCATTCGTTAATAACCGAGCTAAAATAGCCTCCAGGCTTGATATATACTTGTTTAAGCTTCATATTTCTAGTGGATTCACATTTGAATCGGGGTGCAAAAGTAATGAATTGATTTCAAAAATAAATTAATATCCTAAAATTTTTAAAAAATCGTTGGCTGTTTGTTCTTCGCTAAAGATTTCTGTATTGATTTTTCCATCTTCATCGCGCTGAATGAGTACGTGCTTTGGTTCGGGAATCAAGCAGTGTTTTAACCCTCCAAAACCTCCTACCGTTTCTTGGTAAGCACCTGTATTGAAGAAACCTATATAAAGTGGGTTATTTCTATCAAAACGAGGCAAATAAATGGCATTGGCGTGTTGTTCAGAATTGTAATAATCGTCTGAATCACATGTTAAACCACCGAGCAAAACTCGTTCATAATCATCGTTCCAACGGTTTATTGGCAACATAATAAAACGCTTGTTAATTGCCCAAGTATCAGGCAGATTGGTCATGAACGAAGAGTCAATCATGTTCCATTTCTCACGGTCATTTTGTTGTTTTTGGTGCAACACACGAAAAATTGCTCCTCCACTTTCACCAACTGTAAAGGATCCAAATTCTGAGAAGATGTTTGGTTCTGGAATTTCGTTATCGGAACATACTTTTTTGACCTGCATCAAAATTTCGCGCACCATATAGGCGTAATCGTAATCAAATGCAAGCGATTGTTTGATTGGAAAACCTCCACCAATGTTAAGTGAATCGAGTGTTGGACATACTTTTTTCAAATCGCAATAAACGCGCAAACATTTAGTTAACTCGTTCCAATAATAGGCATTATCTGTAATCCCTGTGTTGATGAAAAAGTGCAACATTTTCACTTTTACACGTGGGTTATTCTCCAAAATTGCTTTGTAGAAAGGAACTATTTCACGGTAGCGAATTCCTAAACGCGAGGTATAGAACTCAAATTTTGGATCTTCTTCGGAAGCAATACGAATACCAATGTTTATGTCTTTATCGGTTCTTGCCAATAAATCTTGTACTTCTTGTGTATTATCAACAATTGGAATAACGCGCAATTTATCTTCTTCGATAAGATTGGCAATGTTTTCTATATAATGTTTTGGCTTAAACCCGTTGCAAATAACGAATTGACCGTCTTTTAGCTTCCCTTTTTCTTGTAATTTCTTAACAATATCAATATCAAAAGCAGATGATGTTTCGATGTGCACATCGTTTTTCATTACTTCATCCAACACAAAAGAGAAATGTGAACTTTTGGTACAATAGGAATAGTGATAATTACCTTGATAACCAATGTTATTCATCGTTTCACGAAACCATCCTTTGGCACGTTGAATGTTGTGCGAAATTTGCGGAAGGTAATTGAATTTTAACGGAGTTCCGTATTTTTCAACCAAACGCATTAAGTCGATACCATGAAACAATAAGCGATCTTCAATCAAGCTAAATTCATCTTGAGGAAAATCAAAAGTTTGATCAATTAAATCAATGTACTTTGTTCTCATTCCACCAATCAATAAAAAAACTCGTTATTTCAAACGAACGGTTAACAAATCATTTTCTTTAGTAACGGAAGCCACTCCCATTTTTGTCAAGGCTTTGATGCTAATATCCCATTGCTTGTTACTTAACCCAGCTTGTGATTTTAGCTCATTCAAATCTATTTCTTTAGCTTTCTCTAAAATAGAGAAGATAATTTTTTCATTTTCAGAAAGCGCCACTTTTTTTACTTCTGGTCGCATTTGTGGAAAGAACAACACTTCTTGGATTGATGGGTTGTTTGTTAAAAACATGATTAAGCGGTCCATTCCGATTCCTAAACCAGATGTTGGTGGCATTCCATATTCCAATGCACGCAAGAAATCTTGGTCAATAAACTGTCCTGCCTCATCATCACCTCTTTCTGCCAATCTCACTTGTTCTTCAAAGCGTTCACGCTGATCAATTGGATCGTTTAGTTCTGAATAAGCATTAGCAATTTCTTTTCCACACACCATCAACTCAAAACGTTCTGTTAATTCTGGATCGTTTCGGTGTGATTTACACAAAGGCGACATTTCTTTAGGGTAATCGGTAATGAATGTTGGTTGAATGTAGTTGCCTTCACATTTTTCTCCAAAAATTTCATCAATCAACTTGCCTTTACCCATGGTTTCATTAACTTCAATTCCCATTGACTTAGCAGCTTGGCGCAATTCGTCTTCGGATTTACCTTTAATATCAAATCCTGTGAAATCGATAATTGCTTGACGCATGGTAACACGTGCATAAGGTGCTTTAAAATCAACCGTATGTTCACCAAAAGTTGCTTTTGTTGTTCCGTTTACCGCCATTGCACAGTGTTCCAACAAGCGTTCTGTAAAATCCATCATCCAGTTGTAATCTTTGTAGGCCACATAGATTTCCATTGCTGTAAATTCGGGATTGTGTGTTCTATCCATTCCTTCGTTGCGGAAGTTTTTGGAAAATTCATACACGCCATCAAATCCACCAACAATTAGTCGTTTTAAATATAACTCATTTGCAATACGCATATAAAGAGGAATATCCAACGCATTGTGATGTGTGATAAACGGTCGTGCAGCAGCTCCACCAGGAATTGATTGCAATATTGGTGTTTCAACCTCCATATAACCTGCATCATTAAAGAATTGGCGCATGGCGTTGAATAATTTTGTACGTTTTACGAAAACTTCTTTTACGTGTGGGTTAACCACTAAATCAGCATATCGTTGACGATAGCGTGTTTCTGGATCTGTTAGTGCATCGTAAACTTTTCCTTCGGCATCAATTTTTGGCAAAGGAAGTGGTTTAAGTGATTTACTTAGCAATGTAAATTCTTGTACATGCACAGAAATCTCGCCAACTTGTGTTTTAAACACGTAACCTTTTACACCTACAAAATCGCCAAGATCTAAAAAACGTTTAAACAAATCGTTGTAGAGTGATTTATCATCGCCCGGACAAATTTCATCACGGTTAAAATACACTTGAATTCTACCTGTTGAGTCTTGCAACTCCACAAAAGAGGCCTTCCCCATAATTCGTTGGCTCAACATTCTACCTGCAATGCAAACCTGCTTTTTATCTTCAAAATTTTCTTTTATATTTTTAGCATAATCATCAACAGGATACAAAGCTGCAGGATAGGGATCAATACCCATTTGACGGATTTGATTCAATGTTTCTCTACGCTGTAATTCTTGCTCGGACAACTCAATAAAACTCATATTTTTCTCTATAATTTAATTGGGGACAGCAAATTTAGGTAAATAGACTGTAAAATACACATATTCCAAAATATATTTAACAGGAAATACAGGAATTTATCAAATAGTAATTTTTTTTTGAATGATTTCACTAATTTTGCGGTAGTAAAACAAGAAGTATGATAATTCCAATAGGTTGCGATCACGCAGGTTTCCAGTTAAAACAAGAGATAATAAAACACCTTCAATCAAGAGGTTATGAAGTAAAGGATTTTGGTTGCTATTCTGAAGAGAGTATTGACTACCCTGATTATGGACATCCTGTTGCAGAGATGGTGGAACAAAACAAAGGCATGTTGGGGATTGTTATTTGTGGAAGTGGAAACGGTATTAACATGACGGTTAACAAGCACCAAGGAATTCGCTCAGCATTGTGTTGGACCCCAGAAATTTCAAAATTAGCAAGAGAGCACAATGATGCCAACATTATTGCTATGCCTGCAAGATTTGTGAGCACGGAAACGGCTATTGAAATGGTAAACAACTTTTTAGACACGCCTTTTGAGGGCGGAAGACATCAAAAACGAATTGACAAAATTCCTTTTTGCTAAAAATATTTTATTTTTTTCTAAAAAGATGTGTGGAGTTTCAAAAAAACTTTATACATTTGTCGCCCGTTACAACACGATGTACGGCAATTGAAATATAATTTGCGAGAATAGCTCAGTTGGTAGAGCACGACCTTGCCAAGGTCGGGGTCGCGGGTTCGAATCCCGTTTCTCGCTCAACAGGATGCTCGAGTGGTGGAATCGGTAGACACGCCGGACTTAAAATCCTGTGGGCGCTTTGCCCGTGCGGGTTCAAGTCCCGCCTCGAGTACAAAACCCTTGTAATCTTTGATTATGAGGGTTTTTTGTTTTACATCGTTTTGGAATTAGTGATTTTATTATATCGTAATATTGCGATATGAAGATATAATCGAAAAATGGTTATTTTGTTTTGATACTAAATGTTTTAGATAATATTTAATCTGAAAAAATTTTCAATTTTCAATATCGAAATATGTCGATATCAATGATATTTCTTAAAGTGATACATCCCACTTTTTAAAATATAAAAAACACCATATCGTAATATTGCGATATGACGATATTTAAAATTAATGACATTTATTACAGCCACCTCCTGGGTTTTCCCCTTTCCATTCTCGGTACAGCTTTCTTCCAATAAAGAAAACTGCTAAGGCGATACATGATATAACTAAGACTACTTGCATTTTATTTTAATAAATGAAATGTAACAAAAGCACCAACATAGGCAATAAAATCGAATAGCACGAGCTGTCCTAGTGTCCATTTCCAACTTCCAGTTTCACGTTTAACAACAGCCATAGTAGCCATACATTGCATTGCAAATACATAGAAGATGAGTAATGACATACCAGAAGCTAAAGAGTAAACGGGAGTTCCATCAGCATGTTTTTCTTTCAATAATTTTTGTTTTAGTGGAATGTTTTCACCACCGTCATCATGTGTTGAATAGATGGTAGCTAATGAACCAACAAAAATTTCTCGAGCAGCAAATGAGGTAATTAAAGAAATCCCCATTTTCCAGTCATAACCAAGTGGAGCAATGGCTGGTTCAATAAATTTACCCATTATACCGATGTATGAATTTTCTAGTTGTGCACTAGCTATCATATCTGCTTTTGCATCTTCATCAATGTTGTTTTTATGTGCATAAACTTCTGTTTTAGCAACCGCTTGTTCCATCCTCTCGCCAGGACCATAAGAAGCCAACGCCCATAAAATAATTGAAATAGCTAAAATTATTTTTCCCGCATCTAAGATGAATAATTTAACTTTTTCAAAAACAGTAATACCCACATTACCCCAACGAGGTTGTTTATATGCAGGAATCTCCATTAATAAATAGCTTTTCTTTTTTTCTTTAGCTTTAATTATAAATTTTAGTAAAAAAGCCACACCAAGAGCAGAAACAACACCAAGCGCATACAATCCGAACAATACTAATCCTTGAAGATTTATGAACCCTAACACTGTTTTTTCTGGAATTACTAATGATATTAAAAGAGTATAAACAGGAATTCTAGCAGAGCAACTAATTAAAGGGGTAACCATAATTGTTGTCATTCTTTCTTTCCAATCAGATATGGTTCTTGTTGCCATAACAGCCGGAATTGCACATGCTGCACCGGATATAAGTGGAACTACGCTTTTTCCGTTCAATCCAAAAGGGCGCATGAGGCGATCCATAATAAAGACCACCCGTGCCATATAACCTGTTTCCTCTAATACTGTTAAAAAGAAAAATAAAATAGCAATTTGAGGTACAAAAACAGCAACTCCACCAATTCCAGGTATGATGCCTTTAGTTAACAAATCATTGAAAATACCTGCTGGAAGTAATTCTGACATCCATATAGATAAATTACCAAATTGTTCTTCAATGAAGTCCATTGGGACGGATGCAAAAGAAAAAATAAATTGAAATATTACTAATAAAATGAGTGAAAAGATAAAATATCCCCAGAACGGATGAGTTAAAATCTTATCCACCTTATTGCTTCTAGTTTCATTAGTTATTTTGTCTTGCTTTTTAGTTAAAATTGATGGTAATACTTCATCAATTTTTGAATATCGTGCTTCGGCTTCAACTTCTTGTTTTTCTACATCATCAGCAGTAGAAATTGAGATTGGTTCTAAAAAGTGGTGTTTATTTTCAGATTTAGTTACTTTTTTAATTGCATCAAATATTCTCATTTTACCCATTTTAACACGGGCATTTGTAGTAACAATTTGTGTATTTGGAAATTGTTTTTTTAATTCATCGATAGATATGCCAATTCTATTTTTTTCAGCTATATCCATCATGTTTAAAACCATAATTGTAGAAAAACCTAAATCATAGACTTGAGTAAACAAAAACAAATTTCTTCTTAGGTTAGATGCATCTAAAACTACAATACATAAATCTGGATGATGTGCATTATTTTTATTGGAGAGCACATTATATACGATTCTTTCATCTTCTGAATGTGGATAAATACTATAAGTTCCTGGAAAATCAATTACTTGATGTTCTTCTCCGTCAATATTTAGTATTCCTTGACGTTTTTCTACAGTAACACCAGCAAAATTACCTACTTGTTGTCTTAGTCCTGTAAGTAAATTAAATATGGAACTCTTGCCCGTATTTGGATTTCCAAGGAGTGCAATTTTCATTAACTAAAAGATTAATTGGTAACTAGAATTAAATCTGCTTCTGATTTTCGTAATGAAAGTACAAACCCTTCAACATCAATAGCAATAGGATCACCAAAAGGCGCAGTATATAATTTTTGAACTTTACTTCCCATTGTCAAACCCATTTCCAACAATTGAGCTCTTAAGTCATCACCACATACTGAATGAACAACTAGATTATCGCCAATTTTAGCTTTTGATAGTTTAATGAAATCACTAGCCATTTATACCCTTCTAAAAATTTAGCACAAAAATAATATTTTTTTAAGCCAATTGAAAGTTATTTAGAAAGAATATAAATTATTTAGCGACTCAACCATAAACTAGGATTTAAACTGGTAACACTATTATCAACAACTTGGTGAATTTCAAAATGAGAAGTTGATAAAGATTGGCCATCACTACCCACCAGAGAACCAATCACTTGCTTAGTTGAAACAATTGAACCAACACTAACAAAAGTACTATTCAAGTTACTATAAACAGTTCTATAGTTTCCATGTTTTATAATTACAACTTTTCCAGATCCAGGTATATTTATTATTGAAGTAACTTCACCGCTAAATACTGCTCGCACTTGTGCATTTTTTGGGGCTGATATATCAACACCATTGTTATTAGTAAAAACCCCAGGTATTGATGGATGCGGATTTTTCCCATAACCTTCAGTAATTGAACCTTTTTCAACAGGCCAAGGTAATTTACCTCTGTTTCCTTCAAAACTTTTGCTTAAAGCGATACTTTCTTTTGTTTCAGGTAACGATTCAACTGATTTTGAAGGTGTAGATGGTGTTTCTTTTACAGGTGCTGTAGAAGTTCCTGTGGAAGTTTTAGACTTTGTTGCACTTTCTTTTTTCTTAGCCTCTTTCTCAGCCTTCAACCTTTTTGCTTCTGCCTCTGCAATTTCTTTTTTTATGGCCGCATTAATTTGTGCTTTTAGGTTTATCTTTCTTTGTTCTTCTTCTCTTAATTTTGCTAATATTTGAGCTTCTTGAGACTTAAGATTCTGATAAACTTGCTGCTGCTTTTGTTGATCAATAAGTATTTTTTCTCGTTCAGCTTTTTTCTCATCTAGCATGACCATCTTATGATTGCGTTCTGTTTCAATAGCTTTCACCTCGCTTGCAATCATCTTTTTATGTTGCTCTATAACTAAAAATTGTTTTTGCACTAAATCTTGAATTTTTTCAAGGTATTTTGACCTTTTTACAGCCTCATAATACGAATCTGAAGAAAAAATAAACATCATTTTTCCATATTTATTACGATGTTTATAGGCATAAAGCAATAATTTTTTGTATTGATCTTTTAACTCTTGCATTTCGTCATTTAAACGGTCAACTTGCGCTTGCTTTTCTTTAATTTTATACTCAGCTCCTCTAATTTGGTTATCGTAATTACTTACCAACTGTTCGCGATATGCAATTTGATTGTTTAATAGTTGTAATTCATTAAATGATGATGCTTTACTTGATTTTGTTTTTTCAAGCAACAATTTAGTATTAGCAATATTTTTTTCTAATTGCTTTTGTTCATTTTTCAACTTTTCACTCTTTGATTGAGCACTTGCAAAAACCGAAACAATAATAAATATTAAACAACTAATTACATTTTTCATAGGACTCTGGTATAACAACAACCATTTCTTTTGGTTGGTTTATTTCTATTTTTTCAACGTTTAAATCAACTGTAATATTATTATTGGATTTATTTATTTCAATTTTAATGTTTTTGGGAATACTGTATTGATCTTGAATCCAATAATCTAAATAGCTTATTTTTAGTTTAATTTCTTGATCGGTATATTCTATTGAATTTATACGCTTACTTACTTTATCAATGAAATAAGTAAGGAAATAGCGTTTATTCTCAACATTCGATATGATAATTTGATTACTAGTTGAATTCAAATTATAATTAAGTAACTTATTATATTTCAATGGTTGACCTAAAAATACGCTTTGTAAGTCACCCAAACTCAAATCAATCTTAAAATTTCGGGCAATAAAATTGCGACTATCTTTGATATAACACTTTTCTTTTTTATTGGAAATTTGAATAGAATCTTTTGTTATATAATTTGTAATCAAAGGAACTCCAGCATAAGTAAACAAAGCCCAAATAGATGTGTCTTTACTCATGCGTAAAGAAGTTTTAAAGCTTATATTCTGTTTATTATCTGTGTATCTTGTATCAATTTTTGAAGAAAGGAAATAAGGTGTGTTTTTTTGAATACTATCTAATACTTCAACAGCATCTTCGCTATTATGTCCTGGTAAAATAACAGTGCCTTCGGTCATTTTTTTTGCACAAGACTGACCAAACAATGCTGCACTAAGGGCAAATAATATGTAAACCCTACTCTTCATGATAGGTGCCCGTTGCAATTTTTTTCTTCAAAACATCCTTTTCAACACCCAATTCAACAGCTTTTTGCCAATATTGAAGAGCTTTATCTTTTTGGTTTAATTTGCTGTATACATCTCCAAGGTGTTCAATGTATAGCGCATTGGTGCTTTCCAATTCAAAAGCTTTTAAATAGTCTTCAAGGGCTTGAGAATACTTGGCTTGTTGAAAATAAATCCATCCTCTCGTATCGTAATATTGCGATATGGTGGGAGAGTTAGAAATTGACTGATTTATTAAGCTAAAAGCCAAATCAAAATCAATCTTTGCAATTGCTAAACGATTAGCATAGTTGTTTTTCAGATGATTGCTTGATGGATCAAGTTTAATCGCATCTTCATACCACTTTTTACCTTCTTTAATATTTTTAAGCATAAAATTTGCTTCCCCAATTTGAGCCATAAATTCAGCTTCCATCCCTTTGTTGTTGATAACAAATGCTTTTCCTGTAGTCAATACATCAATTGCTTCATTAGGTTTATTGAGCTCTATACTACTCGTTCCATTAAGTAAATAAACAATAGGTAAATTCGGGAAATAGTTTAAACATTGCTTGCTATCTTCAAACAAATCATTCCACATTAGATATTGGTACTCTAAAACCATTACTTGATTCCAAATAGGAAATTGAGATTTTTCAGTATCTAATGCTTTTTTATAATAAACCAATGCTTCTTTTTCTTGACCTTTTGCCAATAAATAATCTCCTTTTATTGAATTGGATTTAGCACTTTCTGGATGTAAGTCAACCATTAAATCAACTAATTCTAATGTTTTTGGATGTGATGACAAAGGGCTTTCTTGTAGTTCTATCAATAAACTCATTTTCGTGTCTACATCAACATCTTCGCATTTAAAAGCTGCTAAAAATTGTTCAAAAGCTTCATCTACCTTTTTTTGTTTTCTATAAATTTCTCCTAAAGCTAAGTGAGCTCTGCCATTTTCAGGATCAGCTGCAACTAATTGAGTTAAGTAACCAACTCCTTTTTCAACATTTCCTTTACTAAAATAATAATCTGCCAGTGTTGCAATAACCTGAGGTTCTTGAGGGTATTCTTTTAAAATAGATTCTAATTCAGCAATTGCTTCTTTATCTTTCTTAATTGACTTGTATAAATTAAACTTTTCAATTGACAGACTTGGATTTTTTCCTAAAACAACCTCAGCTTTATTAATAATTGAAATTGCCTCCTCAACTTTACCATTTTTCAACAAACAATCACCATAGCCATATAACCAATCGATATTCTTAGGCTCATATTCTACTAATTTTTTGAAGTAAATAGCAGCTTTATCGTATTGTTTTAGTCCATAATTCAAATTTGCCAATTGTTCAGTATACCAAATATTTTTTGGATCTATTTTATTAGCTGACTCAATCATGGATACTGCCTGCTGATAATCTTTTTTAGCAACATACAGCTGAGATAACGCATAAAAAACAGCATCATCATCTTTACGCATATTTAAACACTTCTGAAATGCTTCAATTGCAGCATCAGAATCTCCTTTTATTTTTAAGCGCATCCCTTTATGAAATGCCTCAATATAGGAAAAACTTGCTTGTGAATGTATGCTTGCTTGATTACTATTTTTTTTAGTTGCACAAGCCACAGATATTATCCCAATTAAAGCTATTAGAAGTATTTTTTTCATTCTTTTATTGTTGTATAATCACCTATACTTAAATCTTTTGATGATGCTTGATAATGCGCATGCGATCCAATCATTGAATTTGCAACTATTGCATTTTTAACAGATGAACTATCTTGAATAATGGTGTTTTTAATTATCGAATTCGCAATATTACTATTTGCTCCAATTGATACATGTGGTCCAATTATACAATTATCTATCACCACATTATCGCCAATAAAGCAAGGTTGAATTATCGTTGAATTATCAATTTTAGCATTCGAAGCATAATATAATTTTCCATCTTCTTTATCGTACTCTAACACACGTTGATTGGTAAAAACTGTTACTTCTTTGTTTCCACAATCCAACCATTCAATAACTTTGCCTGGCTTAAATTTATATCCTGCTTCTGTCAATCTTCTCAAAGCATCTGGCAATTGATATTCACCACTTTTTATAACGTTATTGTCTATCAAATATTCTAATTCTGTTCTTAATTTTTCACCTTCTCTAAAATAATAAATCCCAATCATTGCAAGATCGGACACAAATTCTTTAGGTTTTTCAACAAAATCAGTAATCTCAAACTTATCATTTAATTTCACCACCCCAAATGCCGAAGGGTCTTCTATTTGTTTGACCCATAAAATACCATCATCTTCTGGGTTGATTTTAAAATCTGCTTTGAATAATGTATCAGCAAAAGCAACTACTGTTGGTCCAACTAAATTTTCTTTTGCACACAAAACTGCATGTGCAGTCCCTAATGGTTCGGTTTGGTAATGTATAGACCCTTTTGCTCCTAATTTTTCAGCAACTTTTATTAACTCTTCTTCTATTTCTTGTCCAAAGTCACCAATCACGAAAGAAATAGTATCAATTTTATTATTTAAAACTTCAGCAATACTTTCAACCAATCGGTGAACAATTGGTTTTCCCCCAACGGGAACTAATGGTTTAGGAATTGTTAATGTATGAGGTCTCAATCTACTACCTCTTCCTGCCATTGGAATAATAATATTCATTTTTCTAATTTTTTATTTAACACCTGTACTTCCAAACCCACCAGTTCCACGTTGTGTATCTGAAAGCACATCTACTTCAACAAATTCTGCTTGTTCGTATTTTGCAAACACCAACTGAGCTACTCTTTCACCGTCATTTACTACAAAAGCTTCATTGGATAAATTAATTAATATTACTCCAATTTCTCCTCTATAATCCGCATCTATTGTACCCGGTGAGTTTAAAACCGTAATTCCATTTTTAAACGCTAAGCCACTTCTTGGGCGAACTTGACACTCATAACCTTGTGGCAACTCAATAAACAATCCAGTTTTAATCAATGCTCGTTGAAATGGTTCTAGAGTAATTGGCTCATTCAAATTTGCCCTAACATCCATACCAGCAGAGAAAATTGTTTCATATTTAGGAATAGAATGCTTGGACTGATTGATTATTTTAACTTTCATGATTATGATTATTTACAATAACAAACAAATTTAGGAAAATATGGTGATGTAAAATTGGGGTTAATATTGAAAGTTGTGAGGGGTGTGTTGTTGAAAAAGTTAAAATAAATCGTAAAAATCACCATATCGTAATATAGCGATATAGATAATTTCTAAAAATATTTTGGAAAACTAATAAAATTAACTATCTTAGTGTTAAACCTTAAACTTTTTACAATATGGGAGCCACAAAATATGAGGCGTATACAGAACGTCAGATTCAATTCGCAAACTTTTTTAAGTCAATTGCTCATCCTGCAAGATTCGCTGCTATTGAAAGTCTCATCGAAGCTGGGGGAGATGAATTAACTTTTGATGAAATTTTCAAAAATATTAACCTCGCACAATCTACAAAATCTGTTCATTTAAAGCAGCTGATAGAAGCTGGCATTATAAAAACTAAGCTAACAAAAAATAGAAATAAAAGCTGTTTAAAATATCGTCTTAACAAAACAGCATTTGAGTTTCTTGAAAAACTTATCAACCACATAAACGATAAAGTTGATTTAAATGAAAATGAACGATTAAGTGCACTGAAGGGATTCTATCAAAATAACATTAATCTATATAGGTTAAATTTATTTAAGTTAAGCCCTAACACATATCAAATAAATTCCTCAGAAAGCAACTAAACATTAAAATATAAAAATAACCTATCAAAATGGAAACAAACCGTTCAATAAAATGTTGGGCAGAAGATGATCGCCCTAGAGAAAAAATGTTATTAAAAGGCAAAAGTGTTCTATCTGATGCAGAGCTAATTGCCATATTATTGGGGACAGGGACACATACTCGTTCTGCTGTTGATATTGCAAAAGACTTACTTCAAAAAAGTGAAAACGATTTATTTCAACTTGGAAAATTAAGCCTTTATGATTTACAGCAAATAAAAGGAATTGGAATGGCAAAAGCTGTTACTTTGAGTGCTGCAATTGAGCTTGGAAAGCGTCGACAACTATCTAATAGCAAAGAAAAACAACGCATCATTTCGTCTAAAAGCGCTTTTGATTTATTATCTTTTGATTTACAAGATTTAATTCACGAAGAATTTTATGCATTATACTTGAACAGAGGAAATTGCGTAATTCAGAAAAAAAGACTTTCTATTGGTGGAACAGCTGGTACTGTTGTAGATGGCAAAATTTTATATAAAACAGCAATTGAACTAAATGCGGCTGCAATTATTTTAGCACACAACCATCCAAGTGGCAGACTAAAACCTAGTGAATCTGATATTAAAATCACAAAAAATTTAGTTGAATTTGGTAAATTTATTGAAATTGACATATTGGATCATTTGATAATAACAGATGCTGGTTATTATAGTTTTGCTGATGAAGGAATTCTTTAAAAAGCATCATTTATCTATTATTTCAATTAATTTTGTTGATATGAAATGTCAAATTAATGTTTACATGCTGAATGAGCATTTTTCTCAAGAGCATGCTGATGCTAACCATAATGGTTTGCCCTCTGAAAACAATAGAAAATATGATTGGGAAGATGACCTGAGAATAACATCTTCTGTAATTAAAGTTGAAGAACTAAGAAATGTTGCCTTTCCACTTCAAGGAGAAATGCCTGATGGCAAACCTTTTAATTTTGAGGTTAAAAACATGTTTTTGTTTGAAGTGCAATCAGTTGATTCACCAACAACATATATTGGATGTTCTGAAAGTATATTAAGTGATTTTTCGCAATCAACAGATGGTGAAACTATATTTTTATCAATTTATTTAAAAGATTATGAAGCATATGCTAATCCTATTCCGGGTATTTACATTGCTTCTAAGGAATTTCCAAAAGAATTAATTTTTTAATCATGCTGTCTATTCACAATATTTGTCTTTCGTTTGATAGTGAGCTATTAAAAAATATTTCATTTGATGTGCATGAAGGAGAAATAATTGGAATTGCAGGAAAAAGTGGAGCAGGAAAAACAAGTTTATTGAAGGTAATTGCAGGCTTAGCTGATGCCGACAAGGGTGAGATTATGTTAGATAACAAATTAATGGTCGGCCCTTCACAGAAATTAATTCCAGGTCACTCAGAAATTCAATTAGTGAATCAAGACTTTAATTTAGATTATTACCAAACAGTTGAAGAAAATTTACGAAACAAAATACTTCATTTACCAAGAGATGTTCAAAACCAATTCATTGATGAGCTTTTAGACTTGATTGAACTTTCTGATTTAAAACATCATCAAACGCAAACATTATCTGGAGGAGAGCAGCAACGACTGGCAATTGCAAGAGCACTATCACTAGAATCAAAAGTTTTGCTACTTGACGAACCATTTGTACACTTGGACACAACACTCAGAATTAAGCTTATTAGTTATTTAGAACAACTTATAAAAATTCGTAAAATGTGTGTGGTAATTGTTACTCATAACAGTGAAGAATTGCTCAATTTGGCTGATAAAATTATTTATTTGAATGAAGGAAAAATTAAGCGCGTTGCTTCTCCACATGATTTCTACTACAATTACAAGTCGGTTAAAGAAGGTAAAATGTTTGGCATATTAAATCAAGCAACAGTTTTAAATAAATCTATTCACTTTAGACCAGATGAATATGAAATTTGTTCTGATAATCCTGAAATTACTTTAAAATTTGAACGTTCTATGTTTATGGGTGGTTATTATTTGAATGAATTTAGCATGCCAAATAGCAAAAAAATTATTTTATTTAACCAAAATAAAATGACTAATGTCGAAGGAATTACAATTAGAAAAAAAGAAAGAAATAAGTTGGTCTGAAGCCTGGGGCTTAACCAAAACAATTTTTAAGGAATACTTTTCTGAGTCATCATTTCGTCATGCTGCTGCTTTGGCATATTATGCTATTTTCTCATTAGTTCCATTACTTTACTTAGCTGTTTATTTTTTTGGCCGATTCTTAGGTAACGATACTGTATATCAGCTAACAAACGATTTTTTTCAAAATCAAGTTGGCATGAAAGATTCTTCAGGAATTATGGAAGTCATAAGCATGTATGATGTAGAGAAAAGACAACCTTTGATGGAGTTTATTGGTATTGTTGTTTTACTTTTTGTTAGCACAGCATTCATAACTACATTAAGAAAGAGTATCAATGAATTTATGGGGATAAGAAAAGTAAAAGTTGCTGCAAAACATTTAATTTTTAAATCCATTATTGCTCGATTATTATCGATTGCATTTATTGGTTTTTTTGGAACAATTATCATTGTGATTTATTTTAGTCAAACGGTTTTAATATCAATCGGTAAAGATTTCATTGAAAACCCAACATTACAATTCTTGATTCAAAATGGTTTAACGCACGTTGCAAGTATATTTTCTAATTTTTTAATTTTCACCCTCTTGTTTAAATATGTACATGATGGCATAGTAAAATGGAAACCTGCAATGTATGGTGCAATTCTAACTGCTTTGTTAGTTTACTTTGGACAAATAATTATTAAATTTTACTTAACACACTATTTTATGGGTGCAAATGGTGGAGTTATAGGTTCAATCTTAGTTATTCTCGCCTGGATATTTTATACAGGTCAAATCATTTTCTTAGGTGCTAAGTTTGTAAAAATATATTCTAAAATGATTGGTGAACCTATAAAATCAAGCTATTTAAAATTCAAGAAGAAAAGCAATTTAGCTTAAATAAGCTATTATTTTTTGTGACGCCCCTTTGTTACTTTCAATAAATTGACTGCTTTTACTTTGAATTTCATCAATTTTCATCTTAATTGATTCTATTGTTTGTGATAGTTCATCTGATTCTTTCACAGAAAACCCAATACCGTTATCAATAAATGCCTGAGCTTCTGGAAACCTGTTGTAAACAGGACCAAAAATTACAGGCAATCCGAACACAGCTGGTTCTAGAATATTATGTAAACTTTTTGAAAAACCACCTCCTACATAAGCTATAGTTCCAAAAGAATAAGCAGATGCTAAAAGACCAATGGTGTCAACAATTAATACATTTGAAATTGTGCTAGAATGATCCTTTAAATCGCTATATCGCAATATTACGATATCAAGAAAACTAGTTAATGATTTAATTGATACCTCATCTACATTATGCGGAACTATAATATACTTTTCAAACATACTACTCCCAATTATAGGCTTTATTAACTCCACATCTTTCTGCCATGTACTACCTGCAATAAAAACTGATTTACTTTCACCTACAAAATCACTTATTATCTCATCCAGAACAAGATTGTTTTTATTCTCAATAACCCGATCAAACCTCGTATCTCCAGTTATTATTGCTTTGTTGATGTTTATTGACCTTAGCAAATCAAATGTTTGTTGGTCTTGCACAAAAAAGTAATCAAATTGATGTAGTATTTCTCTAAAAAAGCTTCCATACCATTTAAAAAAATGGTGTTTTGGTCGCAATAAAGTACTTAAAGAATATAATTGACACTTCTGCTTTTTAATTTCAAAAATATAATTTGCCCAAAATTCATATTTCACAAAAAAAACAGTTTTTGGTTGAAAGT
Source organism: Bacteroidota bacterium (assembly GCA_029558435.1). Next base: position 40,017 of record JAKQEZ010000451.1, on the reverse strand, counting down.
GCTTTACAAACTTTTGTGCATTTGCTTTTGTATCAATCGGCAGATAACAAGCATAATCTACCGGATTTTTTCTTTTATTGTAATGTTTATATCCTGAAGGCGAAAAGAACGTAACTAAGATAAAAATTTCAGGGTCATTTTTTCTAATTAGGTTCATTACCGGCAATCCTTGGTCAAACTCTCCTAATGATGCACAATGGAACCAATAAACTTTTTTATTAGAAATATCTGGAAGTTGATTCCAAAAATTATTTCTACCATCTACCCATTCCTTTGCTTTTGGAAGAAAAATAGATGCTACTCTAACACCTAAAGCATACAATACAACTCCTAATGTGTAGATAAATCTCATCAATCAAAGTAAAAAGATTTTGGGGCTCGTTTATATACTGGAATTAACCAACCAACTTTGAATCCGTACAATAAATCCAATCTCGTTTTTGTTGAAACAGGTTCATTTGGTTGATCCCAAAATAGTGTTCTTCTATTTTTTGTAAAGCCTTCTTGAATATAAAAGCCAGCATAAAAGTTTAAGAAGTTATTACCGGACATAAACAAATAACCAACAAACTGACTTAAATTTACACCAGTTGTTAACCGATCATACCCTTTACGGTAATCTTTCTCCAACAAAGGTATCACGTTATTATTAGTTTCGATTCGAATTTTATGACTTAAATAACCAACTCCTATTTTTAAAAATAAACCAGAGTTTTTGTTATGTCCCGCTTTATTTATAACCTTACCCCCTTCAACATTTACATGAAACCCTCTTGAGAATGTTAACACAGATCCAATATCTCCATTTTGGTCGGTTATATTGCCATAGCTATCAACAAAATTGTGAAACAAATCGTAATCAGAAATTTTTATTTTGTTCCCAAAAAGAAAATCACCCTCAACACCAAGATACCAATTTTTATTGAATTTATAACCTATTGTTCCACCTACTTGGTTAAAATATCCATAGCGAGCTTTTAAATCTCCACCACTCCAAGTTCCACCATATTGAACACCTAAAAGAGGTGTTGGAATTATTGAATCCATCATATTCCGTTGTGATAATGCAACGGCAGGGATTAACATAATCAATAGAAAAAGTAATTTTGTTCTCATTCAAAATATTTCAACGCTCAAAAATACAATCTATTGCCGTATTCAAGTAGAATATATTTACTAATTTTTCATAAAGCCATAAAACACATCCAATTTTCAAAAGTAAAATTGCATCCTTGATTAACTTAAACTTTTTTAGTAATCGTTTTAATAAAAGATAATAAATCTATAAATTTGCATTCTAAAAAATACGCAAATATCCAATGAGTGATGCAATAAAACACGAGTGTGGAATCGCACTATTGAGGCTAAAAAAACCTCTTGAGTTCTATTTAGAAAAATATGGCACAGCATTTTATGGTTTAAACAAAATGAATCTTCTAATGAAGAAACAAATAAATCGTGGACAAGATGGTGCTGGATTAGCAAATATAAAATTAGACATGAAGCCGGGTGAACGTTATATCTCTCGGCTTCGTTCTGTAGATAGCAAGCCTGTTGAAGATATTTTTAAACATGTCAATAAACGATTTAAGGAAATCAGTAACGAAAATCCTAATCATGTAAAAGATATTTCCTATTTAAAAAGCAATGCTGGATTTACAGGGGAGGTATTCTTAGGGCATTTAAGATATGGAACATCTGGGAAAAATTCTATTGAAAGTTGCCACCCTTTTTTACGTCAAAATAACTGGATAACTAGAAATTTAGTTTTAGCAGGAAATTTCAATTTAACAAATGTGGATGAATTGTTTGATGTGTTAACGTCAATTGGGCAACATCCAAAAGAAAAATCAGATACTGTAACAGTTCTTGAGAAAATTGGTCATTTTTTAGATGAAGAAAACGACGAACTGTATTATGATTTAAAGGCTAAAGGATACGTTAATCCTGAAATTACCGAAAAAATCATCGAAAACTTAAATATTGAAAGAATTTTAAAACGTTCATCTGCTGATTGGGACGGTGGTTATGCTATGGTAGGTCTTTTGGGACATGGAGATGCTTTTGTATTAAGAGATCCTGCAGGAATTAGACCGACATTCTGGTATGAAGATGATGAAATTTGTGTTGTAGCATCTGAGAGACCTGTCATTCAAACTACGTTTAAATTAAAAAGCGAACAAATTAAGGAGTTAACTCCAGGTCATGCCTTAATTATTAAAAAATCTGGGAAAGTAAGTGAAGTATTGATTAATGAACCAAAAGTAGCTAAAAAATGTTCGTTCGAACGAATTTACTTTGCTAGAAATAATGATGCTGATATTTATAAAGAACGTCAATTGTTGGGTAATTTAATTATTCCACAAGTCCTAAAAACAATTGATTATGATTTAGATAACACCGTCTTTTCATTTATTCCAAACACTGCAGAAACTTCGTTTTATGGTATGATTAAAGGGCTTGAGGATTTCTTAAACATCAAAAAGTTAGAAAGAATCACTGCTCTTGGAAATGATATATCAAAAGAAAAACTAGAAGAAATTCTTTTTCAACGTGCTAGAATTGAGAAAATTATCAACAAAGATGCTAAAGTAAGAACTTTTATTTCTGAAAGCGAATCCAGAGACGACCTTGTTTCTTCATCATATGACATTACTTATGGAAGTGTTAAAAGAGGACAAGATAATTTGGTGGTGATTGACGATAGTATTGTTAGAGGGACAACTTTAAAACAATCTGTTTTAAGAATATTAGATAGGCTTGATCCTAAAAAAATTGTGGTTGTTTCATCTGCCCCACAAGTTAGATATCCTGACTGTTATGGAATAGACATGACCAAAATGAGTGAGTTTGTTGCTTTTGTTGCTGCAATAGAATTATTAAAAGAATCTGGTCGTCAACATGTTATAGATGACGTATATCGTAAGTGTAAAGAACAAGAACATCTACCAAAAGAGCAAATAAAAAATTATGTAAAAGAAATTTATGCTCCTTTTACAGATGATGAAATCACACAAAAAATTGTAAAAATTCTAACTCCAAATGATTTGAAAGCAGATTTTGATATTGTTTATCAATCTGTAGAAAATTTGAATAAAGCGTGTCCAAATGATTTAGGTGATTGGTATTTTACTGGAAATTATCCTACTCCAGGTGGAAATAAAGTAGTGAATAAAGCTTTTATTAATTGGGTAGAGGGTATTAATGAGAGACCTTATTTATAGAATTTTCTGATGTTTTCGCAATATCGAAATATTTCGATATTGCGAAAACTCTCATTTTTTCTTTGAAATTGTAAATTTTATTATTAGATTTATAGTAATATTTTATTAACCTTTTACAATCCAACATATGGGAGCAACTAAACATGAAGTTCACTCTACGGAAATTAATGAACTAGCTAGTCTTTTCAAAGCATTATCCAATCCTGCTAGAGTTAAAGCATTACTAATGCTTGCTGAAAGCGAGCAAAAAACAGTAACAACAGAAGATTTTCAAAATGAAATAGAATTATCACAATCTTCAATTTCTCGTCATTTAAATATCTTATCCGATTCTGGTTTAATTGCTACTAAAATTATTACAAGAAATAAAAAAAGTTGTTTAGCATATCAATTAAACTATGAAGGTATTCAAATTCTACAGCAAGTTATTTCTAAAATTACTCTAATGAGTGGAAACAGGAATACAAATAACTTTTATTCAAAATATAAAAATATCCTCAATACTTCTTTATTATTTAAAACCTAATTATTTTAATTGAAAGATATCTTCCACTCCAATTAGTCTTTCAGCTGTAAATCCTTCAGCAAAAGGCACTCCAATTGGACGTCCAAACTCAGACATTCTACCTTTTATAAAGTCAAAAAACTCTTTTCCTGAAATAGGTGTTGAGGGTTCTTCTGAATTAGGGTTATAAAATTGTGTGCTATAAGTTTTAAGAATATCAATTTTTTGATCAACAAAAGGGGTAACATCTACAACAAAATCAGGTTTAATATACCGATCTTGAATATAGTGGTATACAGCATTTGGTCTATGAGCTTTTTGAATTTGACCATCATATTGAGTTTCTATTTTTACCAATCCAGAATAAAAACATGCTTCTGATACTAATTTTGAAGCTCTACCGTGATCAGGATGTCTATCAGTTATTGAGTTAGCAAAGACAACTTCTGGCTGGCACTTTCTAATCTCTCTAATTATTGAAAGTCTAGCTTCTAAATTGTTTTCAAAAACCCCATCACCTAAGTCTAAATTATTACGATAATGCAACCCCATTAATTTAGTTGCTTGTCGAGCCTCCTCCTCTCTTGTTTTGACTGTTCCTCGTGTACCAAGTTCACCCCTTGTTAAATCTACAATACCAACTGTTTTACCAGCTGCAATATGTTTTAAAATAGTACCAGACATTGAAATTTCAATATCATCAGGATGAGCTGCAAATGCCAAAATATCTACTTTCATACAAAATCAAAAAAAGTTGACACAATATAAAATAAAAAAAGAGATTATCAAAATGACAATCTCTTTTTTGTACCCGAGGCCGGAATCGAACCGGCACTCCCGAAAGAACAGGATTTTGAATCCAGCGCGTCTACCAGTTCCGCCACTCGGGCTTTTCAAAATCTGGGTGCAAATGTAAGTAAAAAATCATATATATTTATACTATTTGATAAAAAATTTGATTTTTTTAGAAATTTACTGATATCGACATATTTCGATATTGACATAAAAACAACATATTTCAATCAACCCCTATCTTCTTCAAAAGGTATCATCATCTGTCTATCAACCTCATACACCTCTCCTACACTTTCACTAGCCTTCACACTCACACCAATCAACCTAATTTTTTGCTTTAATTCAATTTGGTTTAACATCTCCTTTGAACTCTCAACTAACACCGAAAATTCTTCAATATCGTTTGGTAAAGTTTTACTTCTTGTAAGAATAGAAAAATCTTCCAACTTCAATTTCAAGCTAATCGTTCGTCCTTTAAATTTACTTTTTGCTATTCGATTAGCTAATTCTTCACATATTGCTATCAATTCATTTTCAACCTGCAACAAACTAGACACATCCTCGGTAAATGTCCACTCGACACCCAAAGATTTTCTTTGTCTATTTGAAACTACTGCGCGATTATCTATTGCTCTTGCGTTTAAGAAATAAGTTTTACCCGATTTCCCAAAATTAGTAATCAAGAATTCTTCAGATCGTTCTTTTAAATCTTTACCTGTAAAGATGTTCATTTGATGCATCTTGATTGCCGTTTTTTCTCCAATTCCAAAAAATTTCTCGATAGGTAGCGATTCAACAAATTTTTCTGCTTTTTTAGGGCCAATAATAAAAAGTCCGTTGGGCTTATTGTAATCCGAAGCAATTTTTGCTAAAAATTTATTGATAGAAACACCTGCAGATGCTGTCAATTGAGTAGTTTGAAATATTCTATCTTTAATTTCCTTTGCAACATCAATTGCAAAAGGAATGTTTTTAAAATTAGTGGTAACATCCAAATATGCCTCATCTAGTGATAAAGGCTCGACTAAATCTGTGTATTCCAAAAAAATTTGACGAATTTGGTTGGATACCGATTTATAAACATCGTAACGTGGTGGAACAAATATCAGTTCTGGACATTTTTTGATGGCAATTTGAGAGGGCATTGCCGAGCGAATTCCATACTTTCGTGCTTCGTAACTAGCGGTTGAAATAACTCCTCGTTTTCCACTTGAACCAACTGCAATGGGTTTTCCTTGTAATGATTTATCGTCACGTTGCTCTACCGATGCAAAAAACGCATCCATGTCAATATGTATAATTTTACGCATAACAACACTCCTCAAAAGTGTGATAAATCAGTAGTTTATATTTATGGTGTAGATAAAGATACCGGTATAATTCTCCCATTCATCCATTGGTGAGCAGTCAAAGCAAAATTACCAACATACTCCGCCATTTTATCTGGTGAAACAAGAGCTTCATAACCTGGAAAAGCTTCTTGCAACATTTCAGTTTGCACAGCTCCCAAACACAAACAATTCATTTTTATTGCAGAATTTTTAAATTCCTCTGCAAACAATTCAGTAAAACAAACCAATGCAGCTTTAGAGGTTGAATATGCGGCCAATCCTGCAAATTTTACAGTTCCTTGAAAACCTCCCATTGAGCTAATATTCACCACATGTGCTCCATGTTCTAACTTTGGAAGCAAATGCTGAATAGTCTCCATCACACCAATAACATTTACTTGATAGGACAATTCAAAATCTCTTCTAGAAAGTTGTTCAAACGGACGATTAACCAAATATCCAGCATTATTGATGAGCACATCAATTTTATCAACCTGTGAGAAAATATAATCCAATTGTGACGTTAAATCGTTGGCGTTTAAGTCGAAAAACTTACATTCTACATTCGAATAACTAGCAAATTGTTTTCGCATCAGCTCTTCGTTTCGTGATAACGCATAAATTTTATACGTTTCGTTTTTTGCTAGATAATCTATAAGTGACTTACCTATGCCTCGCGAAGAACCAATATTTACAATTGTTTTAGTCATCGTAGGAAACTGTCAACGTTGGTGTAGTTGGAATTGCCTGACATGTAAGCACATAACCTTGGTTAACCTCCTCTTCAGTTAATGTATAATTGAGTTTCATTATTGCATTTCCTTCTAATACTTTTGCTCTACACGTACAACAAACCCCACCTTTGCAAGAATAAGGAGCATCTGCATCTGCATCTAGTGCTGCATCTAAAACAGACATTTTACTACCGTCCATTTCAAACTCATATACATCATCGTCAATTATTGCTTTTACTTGGGCAATGCCTTGATAACCGACAACTTCTTTAGTTGCTTTTTTATCTGACTCTGTGCTAACAACATACAATTCAAAATGAATTTTAGATTCTGGAACCCCAAACAAAACCAATGCTTCTTTAACATTGTTAATCATTTCTTCGGGACCACAAATGTAAAATCCATCAGATTTCAATACATCTAAATCTTCTTTAATGAAATTGACAAATGCATCTTTTGTGATACGACCATAATCAAATCCCTCTTTTTTCTCTTGTGTTAAGAAATAGCGTTTTTGAGTTTTTTGAAAACGATCCAATCGATCTCTAAAAATAATGTCATTTTCCGTTTTGTTGGCAAATAATAATTTCATTGAACATCCTTCAGAATCTTCAATTTCATAAGCCATACTGATAATTGGCGTAATTCCAGAACCAGCTGCAATACCAACAATATTTTTAACTTCCTTCATCATGAAACGCCCTTCTGGTTTTGAAACCAATAAAGTTTGTCCTTCTGAAAGTTCTTTATTAATTAATGGAGAAACTTTCCCACCTTCCACTTCTTTAACTGCAATAGCTAAATCTTCTCCTTTTTTACTGCAAATTGAATAAGAACGTCTTTCTTCCTTACCATCAATTGTTATGTCAAGTGTAACATATTGACCAGGAACAAACGAATATTCATTTTTTAAATCGTCTGGAATTGAAAAAACCACCTCAACAGAATCGGGTGTTAATCTATTTATTTTTTTTACGGTTAAATGATGAAACCCTTTAGGCGTTTTATCAACCGTATCTTTCTTCATTAAATTTCCAAAAAATCCCATTTTATAGCTATTGTTTTAGGGGGCAAATATAGTCATTTTATGCAAATTATTCAATAATATAAAAACTAACTATATTGACTATTTGTGTTAAAAACCTAATGAAGTTTGTATATTTAAACATTAAAAACAATTATTTTTATAGTTTTGTTGTAATTAGGATAAAAAGGTAAAATTTATGAACATTGAAGAACTAGAACGTCAATTTCAAGAAAAAATTGATAATGAAATTAAAATTGAGCCTAAAGACTGGATGCCAGATGCCTACAGAAATTTATTGATTCGTCAAATTTCTCAGCATGCACATTCTGAAACAGTAGGGATGTTGCCAGAAGGTAACTGGATTACTCGAGCTCCAAGCTTAAGAAGAAAACAAATTTTATTGGCTAAAGTGCAAGATGAGGCTGGTCATGGTTTGTATTTATACAGTGCTTGCGAAACTTTAGGTGTTGACAGAGAGGATACAATTGATGACATGCACTCTGGAAAAGCAAAATATTCTTCTATTTTCAACTACCCTGCATTAACATGGGCTGATATGGGAGCAATAGGTTGGTTGGTTGATGGCGCTGCTATTATGAACCAAATTCCACTTTCTAGATGTTCATACGGACCTTATGCTCGTGCAATGGTGAGAGTTTGTAAAGAAGAATCTTTTCACCAACGTCAAGGATATGAAATTATGACGCATTTGGCAAATGGAACACCTGCTCAAAAAGCAATGGCTCAAGATGCTTTGAACCGTTTTTGGTGGCCTGCAATGATGATGTTTGGACCAAGTGATAATGATTCTAAACACTCACAACAATCTATGAAATGGAAAATTAAACGTTTTTCTAACGATGAATTACGTCAACAATTTGTAGATGCAACAGCTCCTCAAGCAGCGTTAATTGGTTTAACGGTTCCAGACCCAGATTTAAAATTCAACGAGGCTACAGGTCATTATGAATTTGGACAAATGAACTGGGACGAATTCTGGCAAGTTGTAAACGGAAATGGTCCGTGCAACAAAGAGCGTTTGGATGCAAGAAGAAAAGCAAAAGAAAACGGTATGTGGGTGCGTGAAGCCGCTGCTGCTTATGCTAAAAAACAAGAGGAAAAAGCTGTTGTTGCCTAATCCTAAGTAGAAAATTGAATTTATTTAATCGATAAAAAAATATTTATATGTCTGAAAATGCAAATTGGCCTTTATGGGAGGTTTTTATTAGTAGTAAAGCAGGAATGAGTCATAAACATGCAGGAAGTCTTAGAGCTGCCGATGCAAAAATGGCTATTGAAAATGCACGTGATGTATATACACGTCGTTCGGAAGGAACAAGTATTTGGGTTGCTAAATCAAACGATGTTTTTGCTTCTGACCCAAATGATGCAGATGCATTCTTTGATCCTGCAAATACAAAACCATACCGTCACCCTACGTTTTATGTTATCCCCGACGGAGTTAAAAACATGTAAAATAAGGCTAAAATGAATCAAAATTTATACAATTATTTAGTCCGTTTGGGCGATGATAGCCTTATTCTTGGACATCGTCTTTCTGAATGGTGTGGACACGGTCCAATCTTGGAAGAAGATATTGCATTGACTAATTTTGCATTGGATTTAATTGGTCAGGCGCAATCTATTTTAGAATACGCAGGAAAAGTTGAAGGAAACGGAAAAAGTGCTGATGATTTGGCTTATTTGCGTTACGAACATGAGTTTAGAAATGCTTTATTGGTTGAACAACCCAATGGTGATTTTGGAGTAACAATGATGCGTCAATTTTTATTTGATGCATTCAGAAAACCTTTGTTTGAAGCTTTAACAAAAAGTAAAGACGAACAAATTGCAGCCATTGCTGAAAAATCATTAAAAGAAACACGTTACCATTTAAAACATTCTTCTGAATGGGTTATCCGTTTGGGTGATGGTACTGAAGAATCTCACTCTCGTGTGCAAGATGCGTTGGATCAATTATGGCGCTATACCGATGAATTGTTCTACGAAGACAATGTTGATGCAGAATTACAAGCAGCTGGTATTATACCTAAAATGGCTGACATTAAAGCTGAATGGTCAAAAACTGTAACTGCTGTATTGGAAGAAGCAACTTTAACAATTCCAGATAATGGCTGGTCGTATGGTAAAGGTAGAACTGGATTACATTCAGAAAACTTAGGATACATCTTGGCTGATATGCAATATTTACAACGCGCATATCCTGGAGCAACTTGGTAATAAAAAACAAAAGGTTTTAACATGTACTCAGAAGAGGAGATTTGGGATTTTATGGAGGAGGTTTTTGACCCCGAAGTACCTGTTTTAACATTGGTTGACCTTGGTGTTGTAAGAAAAGTTAATGTTGATGGTGAGAAAGTAAAAATCACCATCACTCCAACTTATTCTGGCTGCCCTGCTATGAGAGTAATGGAGCAAGACATCATTGCTTTGTTGCATTCAAAAGGAATTGAAAATTGTGAGGTTGAAACGGTGCTAGCGCCTGCTTGGACAACCGATTGGATATCCGAAAATGGTCGAATTAAACTTAAAGAATACGGCATTGCACCCCCAGCTGATGAGTTAGACAAGAGTGTATTATTTGGAAAACAACCAACAGTAGAATGTCCGCGTTGCAATTCAACAAACACCCACATGATTTCTCAATTCGGAAGCACCTCTTGCAAAGCACAATTTCGATGCAAGGATTGTTTAGAGCCTTTTGAATACTTCAAGTGTTTGAAATAAAATTCATTATCCAATATTTTATTAAAAGAGTGGTTGGCTTCCTTCCACTCTTTTGTGTTTTTTTGTGAATTAATTAACGAAATAAATTAGCAAAAATCCATCTTTATTTCTAATTTTAAAATGTAATAATTTTAATACAGAAATCATGTTAGAACTCACTAAAAAAGTTTTGAAAAAAGTGAGCTTTGATGCAAAACTCTTTCAAAAGGAACTATACAAAGCCTTAAAGTGGATGAAAGATACTGAAGAAATTAAGTCTTTTCAGAAATGGTGCATCGTTGAATTTGGCACCATCTACCCTTCCATCCTTAAAGAAGCATTTGGAAAAAATGCATTAGTAAAAATAAAGTAGTATTAATTTCATAAAAATTAAGAGCATTTTAATCAGAAATCTTTCTCGATTATTATGCTCTTTTTCTTTTTATCCTTACTTTCGCAGTAGATTAAAGAATAGATATGTTAGAAATTACACGTATTCGCACCGAGAAAGATGCAATTATTGAAGGTCTGAAGAAAAGACATTTTGATGCCAAACCAATTGTTGATGAAATTTTAGCTAAAGATGAACAATGGCGTTCGTTAAAAGCTTCGATGGATCAAATTCTTTCCGAAATGAATGCTTATGCAAAAAACATAGGTCTATTAATGAAGGAAGGAAAAAAAGAGGAAGCAGAAAATGCAAAAGCTGAAGTTAGCAAACTCAAAGAACATGAAGCTGAACTAAAAGTAAAAGTTGATGCTTTGGATGCTGAAATTCAACAATTGATGTACTTACTTCCAAATGTTCCCAACGAACAAGTTAAGGCAGGTAAGAACGAATTGGATAATGAAACCGTTTACGAGTGGGGACAGGCACCAACTTATAATTTTGAGGCACAAGCACACTGGGATTTAGCTAAAAAATACGACCTCATCGATTTTGAATTGGGAGTAAAAGTTACAGGCGCTGGTTTTCCATTCTACAAAGGTAAAGGTGCAAAATTACAACGCGCATTGATTACTTTTTTCTTAACTGAAGCCGAAAAAGCGGGTTATACAGAATATATTTCTCCACACGTTGTAAATGAAGCTTCTGGTATTGGAACTGGTCAGCTTCCTGACAAAGAAGGTCAAATGTATCAAATTCCAATTGATGGTCTATACATGATTCCAACAGCCGAAGTACCATTAACCAATATTTATCGCGATGTGATCCTTCCGTCAGAAGATTTTTCTATAAAAATGACTGGATATACACCTTGTTTTAGACGTGAAGCTGGTTCTTACGGTAAAGATGTACGTGGACTTAATCGTTTGCATCAATTTGATAAAGTGGAAATTGTGCGCATTGAACACCCATCCAACACAGCAAAAGCATTGGAAGAAATGTTGGCGCATGTGAAAAATTTATTAGAAAAATTAGGGTTACAATACCGTATTTTAAGATTGTGTGGTGGTGACACTGGTTTTGCTTCGGCAATGACGTATGATTTTGAAGTGTACTCAGCTGCTCAACAAAAATGGTTAGAAGTCTCGTCTGTTTCCAGATTTGATACATTCCAAGCAAACCGTTTGAAATTACGTTTTAAAACGGCTGATAAGAAAACACAATTAGCACATACACTCAATGGATCTGCATTGGCTTTACCTCGAATTTTAGCATCTATTTTGGAAAATCACCAAACGGCAGATGGAATTGTAATACCAGAGGTTTTACGTCCATTTACAGGGTTCGATAAAATAGATTAAAAAAACATAAAATTGAAATAAATTAAGACTGATTGGCAATGCTGGTCAGTCTTTTTTAATTATACGTATAGGTAAACATTTCTTCGTATATCGTTAACAACTTATTTCCTACACGAATTTCTTTTGTAACTTTTATTGGGAGAGAACCTTTCAAAGTTATGCTGTAATGCGTTTTATTCACCAATGCTTTAATGCTATAAACTTTATCCGTAAAACCTATACAAATTCCTTTATCGTTGTATTCAAACTCTCTATTTACAGTAAAGGGTTGATCGTCCCAAACAATTTTTTTCAATAGATTGTGCTTATAAGTGAATTTGCGAACATTGGTTTCGTTCACTAAATCTTTTACACTGTATATTTTATGAGGTTTGCGCAAGGTTCCCAAAACAATAACGTCTTGTTTTTGAGGATTACACATGGTATCAATTACCAATGGTTTCCAGAATTTTGAAGCAGGAATAAGATATAAATTATTGCCTTTCAAATCATTGTGGAATTTAATATAATTCTGTTGCTTATTCGCCAGCTGATAATTGGCATAAGTTGATTCATCCATTGGTGTGGAATTGTTGATTTGATATTTTGCATACCCTTTATTGGGATCATATTCCGAAAAATGGATAATATTTTTTTCAATGGATTTAATATCGTAAAACCTTTCAACTTTAATTTTTGAGTTGTGTCCGTTTTCATCAAAAAAGTAGGTAATTATTTTATCTGTTTCAACTTCAGATACTTCACCATCATTTTCATTGTGCTTATACAATTGTTTTCTTTTTATGGTGGCTATTTTATTCTTTTTTACAATTGAATCATTGAACAGAACAGGAAAAGCCAGCATACTTTCTAATTCTGATTGAAAAATAGCCAGATTTAACAAATTGTTATTTACCTTATCCTTTTTGAATAATTTAATTGTGTCATTTTCAGAAGAACATGAAAAAGCAACAATAAGCAAAATAAATATCCATCCTTTACTTTTCATCTTCTTGTTTTTTATCTATGCTAGCACCACAATGGTTGCAATAGTTGGCTTGTTTTGGATTAACATTAGAACAATTGGGGCAACTTACAATTTCATTATTAGCCTTTTCTTGATTTTTATACATTTCCATCGATACAATACCTGTTGGAACTGCAATAATAGCATAACCTAATAACATCATTATAGATGCTAGAAATTTACCAAAATCTGTTACTGGTGCAATATCACCAAAACCAACTGTTGTTATTGTTACAATGGCCCAATAAATACTTTCTGGAACAGAGTTAAATCCGTTTTCTCCACCACCTTCAACAATAAACATTAATCCACCCATAATAATTGCGATCAAAATCACAAAAAACATAAACACAGCAATTTTATACAAGCTCGCCACCAATGAATGGTATAATGAATATGCTTCTTTAGTAAACTGGCTTAATCTAAAGATTTTAAAAACACGAATCAATCGCAATATTCGAATAATACGAAAATAGTGAGCCGTATTATTAAACGCCAAAAAGAAGATTGGTAAAACCGATAGTAAATCTATTATTCCCCAAGCACTTAGTATGTATTTTAAAGGTTTGGGAGAAACATAAACGCGCAATAAATATTCAATAAAAAAGATGCTAGACAACACCCATTCTGCAACGTAGAAAATCAAACGAGTTGTTGGTGACAAGGAGGGTAAGCTTTCAATCATTAAAATGAATAATGAAAAAACAATTAACCCCATGAGGTATAAGTCGAACTTTTTACCTGCAGTTGTTTTTGCTTCAAACATGATGATGTATAACCGTTGTTTGAAAAGGCTTTTATCTTTTGATGTGTATTTTTTTGAAAATGCCATGGTTTGCTAAAAACTTACTAAAAGTAATAAATAAATTTTAAACGTTGAATTTATTTATGTTATCGAGATATCGAACTATTTCGATATCGCAATATTGCGATATAACGATATTGTGTCAAAAATCATACAAAAAACAAAAGCCAACCACTTTAATGATTGACTTTTATGTGACCCCGGAGGGATTCTAACCCCCAACCGCTGGAGCCGAAATCCAGTGCTCTATACAGTTGAGCTACGGAGCCTAATTAAATTGTAATTAATCGACTTTTAATTCACCAATTTTTGTCAGTTTTGCTTTTACAACGTCGCCAATATTTACATCTATTTTGGTTCCCAAAGGCAAGAATAAATCAATGCGCGAACCAAATTTTATAAATCCAAACTCTTCTCCTGTTTTTACTTGCTGATTTTCTTTTGCGTAGTAACAAATTCTTCGGGCAACTGCTCCAGCAATTTGTCTAAACAATACTTCTTGTCCACTTTCGTGTTGAACAACAAATGTACTGCGTTCATTGTCGGTGCTACTTTTTGGATGCCATGCTACTAAAAACAAACCTTTGTGGTATTTTACATATTTAACAATTCCAGAAATTGGATTGTAATTGGCATGTACATTTAAAGGCGACATGAAAATTGAAATTTGAATACGTTTATCGTTAAAATATTCTGTTTCTTCAACTTCTTCAATAACTACAACTTTCCCATCGGCAGGACATAATATATCGTTGCTATAATAAATTGCTTTACGGTTTGGAACTCTAAAAAATTGAATTATTAAATACAACAGTGTTAAAATTCCAAGAGTTAATAGTATGTATAACCACGTCCACCCTAAAAATTGATACAATTTATAATTTCCAAATTGAAGCAATGCCGTGATTACTAATCCTGACAAAATGATTGTGTAGCCTTCTCTATGTATGGTCATAATTTATTAGTTAAAGTATATTTGGCACCAAAAATAAAAAAATGGAACGGTAAATAAAAATGCATCAAATCGATCCAAAATACCACCGTGTCCAGGTATGATGTTGCCTGTATCTTTTATGTTTAAACTTCTTTTGAAAAGCGATTCAAATAAATCACCAAATATTGCAGTTGTTGAAATTAAAACCGCACTTACCATCCAAAACAACTGATTTTCTTTATCAAACAACTCTGTAAGAGTAAACGCCATTAAAAGGGTTAGTAAAACTCCTCCTATAGTTCCTTCCCAAGTTTTTTTAGGTGAAATGCGCTCAAATAATTTATGTTTACCAAAAAATTTACCTGATAAAAATGCAAAGGTATCGTTGGTCCAAATCAATACAAACATCCCAACCAATTTTGGAAATGCATGTGTATCTTGAATATGGATATCAATTGCTAATAAAAATGGAATGCACAAATAAATAAATCCAAAAAATGATACACCAATGTTTAACAATGGATGTTCTTTTTTGCGCCACAATTCTGTTAAAAACCAAAGAAAAAATAAAGGAAACAGAGCTATTAAAGCATTAAATTCAAATAACTGATTCGGAACAATTACTAACAATAGTAGTGAAACAATAATGGCAGTAAAAAAAGTGTTCAACGTTTTGTTTATTGAGATATAAGCAGAATTTTTAAACAAATTTGCATATTCATCCAATCCCAAAAATAAAAATGCACACAATGTAAGAATAGCATAGTTGTAATTTGCTAAAAACAAAGGCACAAGTATTAAGCTAATGAAAATAGATCCAGAAATTGTTCTGACTAGAATATTATTCATAGATTAAAATTTGGGGTAAAGATAGTGGGTAAATATGAATTTGAGATGATTTATCTAAATATTTGCATATCGCAATATTACGATATGGTAAAATAAAGAACTAAAGTTTCACAAACCAACCCTTTAAATAATCACCAAATCCTAAAAACCCTAAAACAGGATTTAACGTTCTCTTAATAAATCGGCGATATCTTTTTCCAATTAAATCTTTATCTTCTTCGTTGAACTCCGATTTTTCGGTCAAAGGCACTTGAGTTTTAGCTCGTGAAACAAATATATTCGAAATACTCACCCATGGAGCTTCCGTTTCTAATACTTTAAATCCATTTTGTCTAAAAAGTCGCTTAAAAGGTTTTCTGGAATAATAAACCAAACGAAGTGGATACGATATTAAACTGTATTTTTCTTTTAACCGATAACGCAAATATGAATTGAAATTGGGAGTTGTTGCATATAATAAACCTTTTCTTCGAATAATACGCTTTATTTTTTTAATCTCTTCATTTGGTTCGGTTAGATGTTCCAAAATATTTCTTGCACAAACAACATCAAAATAATTGTCTTCAAAATTATCTAATTTCAAAGAGCCTTTAAACATATTTAACCCCTTTGCTACACATTCATTGTAAGACTCTTCAGTGTCTGATGTACCATAAACATACCACCCACGCTCTTTTGCCATTTGCAAAAATTCACCATGGTTACAATCTAAATCCAACAAGCGATTGTTTTTTCTATAACCTTCAAATCGATCTAAAATGTGATGGTAGCGTTTAATAGCATCCTTGGTAATTCTATCCTTGCGTTTCAACTTTTTTTGTTCGTTTTCCAACTCTTCGTGACTAGGCTTTTGTGTTGAAAACACCAAACTGCAATTTAAACATTGACATAAATGAGCATCCTTATACCTGTCCAAAGGTATGAGCTCATTGTGTCCACACACAATGCAATGTAGAATCTCACTATTATTCATCGAATACAATTACGTTAATCTACCTGATTTGTTTCAAATCTAATTTGTTTTTTTCTGTAAAATAATACCATATCGCAATATCGAACTATTTCGATATCACGATTCAATTCGATTTATTTTATCTTTGCTTTCAACTTAAAACAAACAAATTGAGAACGTTAATCATTTTTACACTTATTTCATCCATTGGGTTTTCTCAAACAGAAAAGCATTACCCTCCCATTCCATTTGATTCAACTTTGTATCAAAATAAACAACAATTATTGCAGCAATCAACACAGCCAAACGCGAATGCAAAAAATATAATTTTAATTGTAGCTGATGATTTAGGGAAATACGACTTATCATGTTACGGCAATCCTTTTATAAAAACTCCACATATCGACCAACTAGCAAAAGATGGAGTTTTATACGATCAAAGTTATGCCACTGCTGCTGTTTGTAGCCCGTCAAGAGCTGGATTTATGACAGGACGCTATCAGCAACGTTTTGGTTATCATGTGCAACCTCATCAACGTTATCCTAAAAATAAATTTGAACTATGGGCATTTCAACACCTAATTAACACCAACGATTTACACCCTGAAGATTTTGCTAAATATCCTTCAAAAGAAAACATTGCAAAGGCAGGTTTACCACAATCTGAACTAACAATTTCTGAATTATTAAAAGCAAATGGCTACAAAACTGCTTGGATAGGAAAATGGCATCTTGGTTATACAGAACCATTGTTACCCAAAAATTTTGGTTTCGACTACCGCTATGGTTGCTTAGAAGCTTACACACTTTTTGCAAATCCGAAAGATAAAACTATTGTCAATGCAAAAATCAAAGAATTTACAGATAAAGTAATTTGGAAAGGTGGGAGAAAAGATGCGTGCGCCATTCGCGAAAATGAGGTGATCATTGATGAAAAAGAATACATCACCTATGCTTTTTTTAATCGAGCAAAGCAATTTATTGGCAAAAACATTTCAAATCCGTTTTTTGTTTACTTGCCTATTACTGCGCCCCACACACCTTATCAAGCGCCTAAAGAAATTTATGACCAGTTAACACATATTAGCGACCACAACAAACGAGTTTATTACTCAATGATTATAGCACTCGACAACGCCATTGGAGAGTTAATTACTTACTTAAAATCAAACAATCTGTATGACAATACACTTATTATTTTCACCAGTGATAACGGAGCTGCTTTATACACAAATACAATTGATAACAAACCACTTAACGGAGGGAAATTTACGTTTTTTGAGGGTGGAATAAATGTGCCTTTAATCATCAAAAACGACATATCGACATATTTCGATATCACGAAAATAAACGCTCCCGTCAGCCTCCTGGATTTATTCCCAACCATTGCCGACGCTGCCAACATTCCTCTTCCCTCCGACCGAACATACGACGGAATTTCATTACT
Organism: Bacteroidota bacterium; assembly: GCA_029558435.1. Next base: position 21,932 of record JAKQEZ010000451.1, on the reverse strand, counting down.
CCAATACAACACCAACGAGAAAATTCTTGAAAAAAGAAATACACTTTATTGGTATTCGGATTACAATGCTGCTATCCGTCAGGGAAATGAGAAACTAATACTCAATTCTTTAGACAATACCGTCGATTTTTACAATTTAGCAACCGATCCTTATGAATTAAACAACATCAGCACTCCAAATGCAACCTCGCTAAAACTCAACCTATTGCAATGGATGAAAAAAATGCCCCCTATGTATTGGCCACGCATTATGAATTACGAATTAATAATCAATGGGAAAAAATACAGATGGGCTGTTTAATCTTTTTGCTTCTGTTCACGTGCTCGCTAAGTTCTGCACAAAACAGCAATCCATTAAAGTTTGTAAAAGGCGGAACTATACAAATTGGGTCGAATGAATATGCGGATATTCAACCAGAATTTAAAGCACGTATTCAATCGTTTTGGATGCAAGAACACGAAGTCACCAATCAAGAGTTTGCAAACTTTGTGGAGCAAACCAATTATGTAACATTAGCTGAAAAAAATGGAGGTTCTTATGTATTTGATTCAAAAAGAAAAACAGACTCGCTTACACTTGAAAATGCTCCGTGGTGGTATTTTTCCAAAACTGCAAATTGGAAAAATCCGTATGGAAAAGATACTGTTATTGGAAATTTTATGGAGCTTCCCGTGGTGCACATTAGTCATCAGGACGCAAGTTGTTACTGCAATTGGTTAGGAATGCGCCTACCTACCGAAATAGAACGTGAATATGTTGGAAGAAAAAATGGAACTAGCCAAAATAGAAATACATGGCAAGGCGATTTTCCAAGTAGCAATTTGTTAGAGGATGGATTTGAACTGCTTGCCCCTGTTAAAAGTTATGATAAAGGACAATTGGGACTTTACGACATACAAGGTAATGTATGGGAATGGTGCATGGATCCTTATCACCAAAATGCTTATCAATATGTCAGAAATTGGAAAGTAAATAGCACACAACCTCTAGTTCCCAACTATTTTGATGAATTTTCACCAACTGAACCAACCTACGTGATTCGTGGCGGTTCATTTTTATGCTCTAACAATTATTGCGAAGGATTTAAAGCTTCAAAACGTATGCGATCTTCTTCACAAACAACCTTTCAACACATAGGTTTTAGGTGTGTAAAATAAAAAAGCCCGCCAGAATAGCGAGCTTTTCAAATATGCTTTTAATTTATGCTTCTACTACAACAAATGTGTAGCTTTCCATAATTTGATTTGCTAACAATTTTTTGCAAGCCTCTTCTACTTTGCTTTCAGCTTCACTTTTTGATGCCGCTTCAACAAACAAACGAATGTGGCGACCAATTCGAACTCCTTCAATTTCAGGCAATCCAATGCTTTTCATACTGTTTGAAACAGCTTTTCCTTGTGGGTCTAACAATGCATCTAATGGCATTACATCTATTTCTGCTTTAAATCTCATGTTGTGAGTTTTTGTCGTTTATTTTCTATTATCGATAAAATCAAGTACAAAGTTATAATAATTAAAATAGACCACGCTAATAAAAGTGGAATTAATACTAAACATGTTAGTAAAAAAACAAATTTTACCTCATTACCCTTCCATTTAAAATGTTTGAATTTTAAAGAAAAGAGTGGTAATTCTGCCACTAACAAAAGCGACATAACAACAGTAATAACAACCAAAACCCAAGGTGTAGTTAAAAAATCTAAAACTGCATTCGGTGATTGTTCATAATTTGAAGCCAATAACAACGGAAATGCTGTAAAAAATATCGTGTTGGCTGGTGTTGGCAAACCTATAAAACTTTCAGATTGACGGGTATCAATATTGAATTTTGCTAATCGAAACATGGAAAAAAATGGAATTATTAATCCAGCTAAGCAAATCCAATTAATCATTTCCCACTGACCAAAACTGAGTAAATGCAAAAACTGCCCAATTTTCATTCCTACAAACTCATTAAACGTAAGCCCTGGAATGTAACGCAAATCAGTTGTTTGAATTACCAACACCAAACAAACTAAAATACCTGGCGCAACACCAAAAGTAACCATATCGGCCAACGAATCCAATTGCTTGCCTAATTCACTTTTTTGATTCAATAAGCGTGCTAAAAATCCATCAAAAAAATCAAGAATTGCAGCAAAATAAATAAGAAAACAAGCCAATTCCAACTGTCCAGAAAAGGCTAGAATTATTGAGCAAACACCACTCAATAAATTCCCTGCGGTAAATAAATTGGGTATATTAAACATTCTGGGCACTAAAATACACATTTAGATGTCCTAAATTAAGTATTTTCGTTTATTTTTGTTTTTTAATAGAGGATATTTTTAACCGCTATACAATTTTTAAGACACAAATCAGTTATTGTTTGTGAAATTAACACTTATGACAAAATACATTTTTGCGCTTGCAATTGCTCTTTTTACCTCTTCTGTTTATGCACAAACAGTTGCACCCAAATATTCCAATGAATTTTTACAAATTGGTATTGGCGCCGATGCACTTGGTTTTGGAAATGCCGTTGTTGCCAATACAGGAAGCGCTATGTCGGGATATTGGAATCCTGCCGGACTTACGCAATCTGATAAATGGATGGACATTGGCTTAATGCACAGTGAATATTTTGCTGGAATTGCTAAATACGATTACCTTGGTTTGTCTCACAAAATTGATGAAAAAAGCGCCTTTGGTTTCACTGCTATTCGCTTTGGAGTAGATGATATTCCAAACACTACGCAATTAATCGACAACCAAGGAAATATTGACTACGATAGAATTACCACTTTTACGGCAGCCGACTATGGTTTTTTATTCTCCTATGCGCGTAAATTACCTATCAAAGGATTGAGTTTTGGTGGAAATTTTAAAGTAATTTACCGCCAAGTTGGAAAATTTGCAAAAAGTTGGGGATTTGGTTTAGATGCCGGTTTGCAATACCAACTCAACGATCATTGGAAGTTTGGAGCAGTTGTTAGAGATGTTACTTCAACTTTCAACGCTTGGATTTTTACTCTTGACGACCAAACAAAGGAAGTGTTTACACAAACAGGAAATGAAATCCCTAAAAATGGGCTGGAATTAACATTACCTCGCATTATCTTAGGAGCATACACCAAATATCCTATTGGAAAAAAAGGAATTTATTTTGCAAGTGAACTGGATTTGGATTTCACAACTGATGGAAAACGTAATACCCTTATCCGCTCTAAAGTGTTTTCTATCGACCCTAAATTTGGAATTGAATTTGGCTTCAAACACTTCGTATCCATTCGAGCGGGGATTACCAACATGCAATTTACTAAAGATTTTAACGACAAAAAGAAATTTAATATTCAACCCAACATCGGAATTGGACTTGGATTTAAAAGTGTGCGCCTAGATTATGCATTTACCGATATTGGTGATGCATCCGTTGCACTCTATTCTCACGTCATATCTTTACGTGTAGGTTTAAACAAACCAAAAAATGCTGTAAAAAAACCAAAGGAGTCGGAGAAACCAAAAACATCTGAATAGAAATTAGATAAAATGAAATTAACTCGCCACATATTATTGATTGTTTGCTACTTATTTTTGCTAGGTAATTGGGCAAATGCGCAAACTTATGGAAATGAATGGATAGATTATAACCAAACTTATTATAGTTTTAAAATCTATCAAACAGGCTTAAAAAGAATCAATTACGACGACCTATACACAGCTGGCGTACCGCTAGGCACATTTACACACGAAAACATTCAATTGTTTGGAAGAGAAAAACAAGTGCCTATTTGGGTTGAAACCAATGGTGATGGGACTTTTGATTCTGGCGATTACATTTTATTTTATGCTGAAAAAAACGATGGTTGGTTGGATACTACATTGTATCTAGACCCTACAAAATCAGCAAACCCAACCATCAGTTTATTTAACGATACGATTAACTATTTTTTTACGTGGAACAACCAAACAAACAATCTCCGTTTTACAGTTGAAGACGGCAGTGATTATACCAATTACACACCCATTGATTTTGTTTGGAATAAATTTGAACAAGGATATGCTAATGCCTACCTTGAAGGTGAAACTTTGCAATCGTTAATTTCAAGCTCCTTTTATGTTTCAGGAGAAGGTTACGGACTAGGTTCTGTAAACGGTGTAAATGGTTATAATTTGCCTTTAGTTGCATCAACGCCTTTTCCATATACAAATACAGGTGCTCCACAGGCACTCTTCAAAGGAAAAGTTTCAACAACTGCCAGTGCAGCCATACAAAATGCTGGCGACAATAACCACCACACTCAATTCTCAATTAACGGACAAGTGGTTTTTGACCAAATGGGATATGGACACTTTCAATTCAATGCCAATGTGCCGTTTTCTACCTCCTTGCTAGGAACACCAACAACACCACTTCAATGGTCAATTGTAGGAGATTTGCCTGTTGCAACAATGTATGAATCCCTAACTTATTGGTCGATTGAATATCCAAGAATTCCAAATTTTCAAGGTCTTACTAAGTTTAAAGTAAACGTTCCAAATAGCAATTTCTCTAAAACACGCGTTGATTGCAGTAACTTTTCCATCACCAATCCTGTTGTTTTTAGTTTTGGTAGCACACCAAGTAAAATCACCCCTATAACTGATGGTGCCAATCAAGTATTAGTATTACCTATAAATACCCAAGATTCTGTATCAACCATAATTGCCGAAAGTCTGAATTCAGCACAAACAATTACTGCGTTCAATTTAGTGAATGGAACAGGTAAATTTACCGATTTCGCAAGTCTTAATCACGAAAAAGCATACATCATTGTTTATCCTCCGAAATTAACTGCTGGAGCAAACGATTATAAATTGTACCGCCAAAGTATTGCTGGAGGTGCGCACAATGTAATTATGGCAAACGTGGAAGAATTATATTTGCAATATGGTGGCGGAATTGGAAAACACATTAATGCAATCCGACGATTTGCACATCAAACCTACAACCTTTCTACAGAAAAACCTATTGCATTGTTCTTACTAGGAAAAGCATTGTATCCCGGATATTCAAGATTTAATCCTACCAATTATAGTAATAACTTAGTACCTACGTTTGGAACTCCTCCATCGGATATCTTGATTACATCTAACCTTCTGGGAACAACCAAATGGGCTCCTTTAATTCCAACTGGTCGACTTTCGGTAGATTCTGATGCTGGAGTTGCTAATTATTTGGAAAAAATTACAGATTACGAAACACACCAAAATCAAAGTGATGTGTATGACTCGCCTAATAAAGATTGGCAAAAACATGCAATTCATTTAATTGGTGGTAGTGATTTATCACAACAAGCATCTTTCTTTTCACAAATGGAAAGTATGCGTGCAACACTGGAGTCGGATAAATTTGGTGGGAAAGTGCATACGTTGAAGCGTCAATCCGATGATCCTGTACCTCCAACAAGCATTCAACAAATCATGAACCGCATAGCACAGGGTGTTTCACTTATGACGTATTATGGACATTATGGAATAAACAGCGGTGGCTTTGAAATCAACATTGACGAAGTTCAGAATTGGAACAATACTGGAAAATATCCTTTTATGTTGGTCAATTCGTGCTACAATGGTGATATTTTTCAACCTGGACTGAATTCCTCTTCGGAGTATTTTGTAAATGCACATAATTTAGGGGCAATTGGTTACTTGTCTTCTGTAAGCACTGGTTTTCACCCAATGGTGGGTATTTATAGTAATCAACTTTACAATCAATTTTGTAACTTTTCTTATGGAAAAAGCATTAGTTACAACATGAAAAATGCAATTCAAAGCATTGAAACACCCAACAATATTTATATGGAGGTAACGTGTACGCAAATGCTTTTGAATGGCGACCCTGCATTAAAAATCAATTACCATAATAAACCAGAAATTGAATTAACTGAAGAAAATGTTTTTTTCAAGCCTGATTTCATAGACTTGAATACCGATAGTATTGAAATGAACATCGTCTTGAAAAATTTAGGGCAATCCATTATCGATACATTTAATATCGAGATTCGAAGAGATTTTCCGGGCACAACCACCGATTCTTTATACAATATCAAACGCGCACGACTTGATTATGTTGATACAATTAAATTCAAATTCCCACTTCAACCTTCCATTTCAGCTGGATTGAATTCGTTTGATATTAAGGTGGATATTCCGAGTTTTATTCCCGAACAATACGATGAATTTAACAACAATCAAATCATTAAAACTTATTTCTTGCGCTTGGATGGTATCTTGCCTGTGGTGCCTTATGAATTTGCAGTTGTTCCCAACGATACAATGACGCTCAAAGCATCAACTATTGACCCAATTGCACCGTTCAATACCTATCTTTTTCAAATAGATACAACCGATTTGTTCAATAGTCCATTTTTAAAAAATGCTGTTGTAACTGGAACTGGTGGCGTAAAAGAAGTAAAACCTAATCAATGGGATAGTCCGTTACAATTTACAGATAGTACTGTTTATTTTTGGCGTGTAGCTGTAGATGAACCTAATCCCAATTGGTCTGAAAGCTCTTTCCAATACATTAAGGGAAAATCGGGCTGGGGACAAGATCATTTCTTCCAATTCAAGAAAAACACATTCAACAATGTATTGTATGACCGTAATCAACGTTTGAGAAAATGGGTACCCGATTCTATTCAACTGACTTGTGATGTATTTAACGACATTCGCTATGAGAATGCATTTTATCTCAATGGAACTTTACAAGATTATTCGGTTTGTTCGTGGACACCGCCAATTCACGTTGCTGTAATCGATCCAGTAACCTTAGAATCATGGGGAACCAACTACAATGGTGCTAACCCAACACACGATTTTGGTAGCGATAACTGTAGAACCAGAGTTGAAAAATTCTTTATATTCTACCAAAATAATTTAACCAGTTTACAAAACTTTCAAAATATGGTACTCAATGGCGTACCAGATGGGCATTACCTACTAATTTACACACCGATAGATACACGATATGATTGGTGGAACAGTATCGATTCGGTTAATATGTATAACACCTTTGCTACCCTAGGTGCTGATAGCATCTATGCTGGGCGTGCCAATGGACCGTTTGCATTTTTTACACGAAAAGGATATCCTGGAACTGTAGTTGAGAATGTTATTGACCCTACCAATGGAAATGGTGCTGCAAGTGGCTATACTTATGTTGGAATTACAGCATATATGCCAACATCTACCGAACAAGGAAATGAAGTTTCAACACTTATTGGCCCTGCAATGAAATGGGGCAATGTGTATTGGAAGCAAGATAGCATAGACCCTGTAAACAATGCAGATACAACACGTTTAATCATCCAACCCTATCAAATGGATATGACACCAGGGACTCCAATCAATATGCTATTCACCTCCAATGATTCGCTGTTGAATTTGGAAAATGTGGTTAGTTCAACACAATATCCATACATTCGTCTACAAGCTTCGTATAAAGACACTACCAATTTCACTCCTGCTCAGGTAGATAGATGGCATGTTCTTTATGACTTAGCTCCAGAGGCTGCAATTGATGGCACGAATGGCTATTATTTAAGTCATTTGAACGATAGTGTTTATCAAGGTCAAACCATTGAATTTGCTTGCGATATTCGTAATATTTTCACTGTTGATATGGATTCATTACTCATCAAATACTGGGTTGAAGATAAAAATCATAACAAACAGTTTATTCAGTATCCGCGTCAAGATTCATTAAGAGTAGGAGAAATGATTAGAGATACCATTTCGTTTTCAACCGAAAATATGGCTGGATACAATTCACTTTGGGTAGAGGTTAATCCATATATAAACGGAAGTTTGTATGTAACCGATCAACCAGAACAACACCACTTTAATAACATTTTGCAAATTCCTTTTTATGTGAATGCGGATGATGTTAACCCGTTGTTAGACGTTACATTTGATGGTAGACACATTCTCAATGGCGATATTGTAAATCCAAACGCTGAAATTTTAATTACGCTAAAAGACGATAACCCTTATATGTTGATGAATGAACCAGCAGACACATCTTTATTTGGGATTTACATCAAAGATCCAAATGGCAACTTAAAACGTATTCCTTTTGTGGATGGGCAAGGCAATACCGTTATGCAATGGATACCAGCGGAAAGTAATTACAAGAAATTTAAAATCATCTATCCTGCTGCGTTTACCATGGATGGAACTTATCAATTATTGGTTCAAGGTGCCGATAAAAGCGGAAATTTATCGGGAGATTATCAATACAAGGTCAATTTTGAAGTAATTCGAGCTTCATCCATTACCAATATGATGAACTATCCCAATCCATTCTCAACCAGTACTCGTTTTGTGTTTACTTTAACTGGTTCGCAAGTGCCGGATGATATCATCATACAAATTATGACCGTTTCTGGTAAAGTGGTGCGTGAAATTACAGAAGACGAATTGGGTAGAATTTACATTGGTAAAAACGTTACAGAATATGCTTGGGATGGTAGGGATGAATTTGGTGATCAATTGGCAAATGGCGTATATCTCTACACTGTAAAAGCAAAAATTAATGGAGAGAATATTGAACACCGCGAGTCGGGTGCCGATAAATACTTTAAGAAAAGTTTTGGTAAAATGTATTTGATGCGATAGTACCAATTAAACATAAAAAAAGGCTCCAATTGGAGCCTTTTTATTTATAACAAAATACTAATCAAGTTGCATTTCTGGAACAAAATCAGGAACAACTAAATCGCCCTCTGTTTTTGCAACAATTTCTTCTACCGAAACACCTGGTGCTCTTTCAATTAAATGGAATTTACCATCTTTTACTTCTAAAATTGCCAAGTCGGTTACAATCTTCTTCACACATCCAACTCCTGTTAAAGGCAAAGTACATTCTTTTAATATTTTTGATTCACCTGCCTTGTTGGTGTGCATCATTGCTACAATAATGTTTTCAGCAGAAGCAACCAAATCCATCGCTCCACCCATACCTTTTACCATTTTTCCAGGAATTTTCCAACTTGCTATATCGCCATTTTGCGATACCTCCATTGCACCTAAAACTGTAAGTTGTACGTGCTGACCGCGAATCATTGCAAACGATGTTGCAGAATCAAAAAATACAGCACCTTTTTTTACGGTAATTGTTTGTTTTCCTGCATTAATTAAATCTGCATTTTCTTCTCCTTCAAACGGAAAAGGACCCATTCCTAAAATTCCATTTTCAGATTGAAATTCAACTTCAATTCCTTCTGGAATGTAGTTGGCAACCAATGTTGGGATACCAATACCTAAATTAACATACCAACCATCTCTTAATTCTTGTGCAATGCGTTTTGCAATTCCATTTTTATCTAGTGCCATGACTTAAAATCTTTAAAAATTAATCTCTTTTTCTTGTAGTGCGTTGCTCAATGCGTTTTTCAAACTTTTCTCCCTGGAAAATACGTTGAACAAAAATTCCAGGTGTATGAATGAAGTTAGGATCTAATTCACCAGCAGGTACCAATTCTTCCACTTCGGCAATTGTAATTTTCCCAGCCATTGCCATCATCGGGTTGAAATTTCGTGCTGTTTCTTTATAAATCAAATTCCCTTCCGTATCACCTTTCCATGCTTTTACGATTGCAAAATCAGCTGTTAATGCTTCTTCTAGAATGTGTGGTTTACCATTGTAAACACGTACTTCTTTTCCTTCTGCCACCTCAGTTCCATAACCGGTTGGTGTATAAAATGCTGGAATACCGGCACCTCCTGCTCTGCATCGTTCAGCTAATGAACCTTGTGGAATTAAATCAACTTCCAATTCTCCCGACAACATCTGACGTTCAAACTCTGCATTCTCACCTACGTAGGAAGCAACCATTTTTTTGATTTGTTTTCCTTGCAATAAAAGCCCTAATCCAAAATCGTCAACACCTGCATTGTTGGAAATACATGTTAAGTTTTTTGTTCCTTTTTTAACCAATTCTGCAATAGAGTTTTCAGGAATTCCACATAAACCAAAGCCACCTACCATCAAGGTCATCCCATCTTCAATGCCTTTTAATGCTTCTTCAACGTTTTTTACAACTTTATTCATATCGTTAATTATTCAATGTTATCTAAATATATCAATTTCTTCTCCTTGTGGTGCAGTATTTAAAGTGTCTGCACATGAAAATTGCGTTGGATCGTAACTACTAGGTACAGGGAAATCTGCTGTAGTTAAATTTATTTCTTTGTCTTTATATACTTTTTGCATGTAATATCCAAATATTGGCAATGCAGAACGTCCACCTTGTCCCCACTCCATCGATTGAAAACGTACTTGCTTGTCTTCAGCTCCTACCCAAACTCCGGTTACCAATTCGGGGGTTAAGCCCATGTACCAACCATCGGCATTTCCTTGTGTTGTACCTGTTTTACCAGCCATTGGTGCTGTCAATCCTCCCCAAGGTCGCCATGTTCCACGTAATGAACCTGCAGTACCGCCATTTACAACTCCTTTCATCATTTTCAAGGTTTCGTATGCAACATTTTCGTTCATTACTTCTTTGGAGTAACCTTCCTCACTGTAAATCACGTTTCCATTTCTATCTTCAATTCGTAAGACTGAAATAGGTCGGTTGTATATTCCATTATTTGCCCACATAGCTTGAGCAGCCGTCATTTCAATTAATGATAAATCCATAACCCCCAAACACATGGAAGGTACTTCATCTTCAGGGCGCAAATGAATATCTAACTCTTTTAATAATTTAGAAATTGTTTTTGGTCCGGCATAGCCCCCCATCAACGACATTACCGCCACTGTTCCAGGGTTGTTTGAATTTTGCAAGGCCCATGCAACTGTTTTTCCAATTGGAATATCTCCACTTGGACACCATCTACCATCTATTCGTCCGTTGGCATCTTGCAAATCAACACAATAAGGCATGTCTTCAAAAATTGTACACGGTTTTACTACACCCATTGCCAATGCAGTTCCATAAACAAACGGTTTGATTGTTGAACCTACTTGACGTTTTCCTTGCTTCACATGGTCGTATGCAAAATTGGAAATATCAGCTCCACCTACCCAAGCTTTGATAAAACCAGATTGTGGCTCAATGGAAACCAACCCTGCATGCAAAAATCCTTTGTAATAGCGAATGGAATCATTTGGAGTCATTACAGTGTCAATATCTCCTTTCCATGAAAAAACAGACATTGGTGTTTTTTTGTTGAACGAAGCTAATATTTCTTTTTCAGATAATCCTTGTTCTTTCATAGAGATATAACGTTCACTACCTTTGCGTGCACGATTCATTATACTTTCAATCTGCTCGTCAGAAATTGGAACACCATTGTATGAATCTGCAAATGGAAAACGTTTTCTGCGCTTGTTATTTTTATCAAATTCTGGTTGCAAATCTTTTTTTAAGTGGTAAACTAACGCTTCCTCTGCATATTTTTGCATGTTGTAATTGATGGTAGTGTAGATGCGTAAACCATCTTTATAAATGTTGTAGGATGTGCCGTCTTTCTTTTTGTATTTCAACTCACCATTTTCGTCTTTAGACTCAAACAATTCTGTAAGTTCTTTTCTCAAGGATTCACGGTAATATGGTGCAATTCCTTCTTTATGATCAACTACTTGATAGTCAACAATAATTGGTTCGTTTTTCAACTTATCGTATTCAGCACGAGTTAATTTTTCTGAAATAGCATCATTTCCACTTTCACTGTTTTTTAGCCATTGCATCAACACCTGATTTCTACGTTGGTGAATCAACAAACTATCTTTCTGACGCTCTTCTTTTATTTGAGCTTTTGTTACTTGTTCTGGTGATATTTCTAAATTAGCTGCTACTCGCCCTCTGTAATCTCTCACTTGATAGGTACGAGGATTATATAATGAAGGATTCTTCACCATCCCAACCAAACAAGCTGCTTCACTTTTTGACAGTTCACTTGGTTTTTTATTAAAATAAACCTTAGCTGCATTTTCAATTCCAACAGCATTGTATAAGAAATCAAATTGATTCAAATACATGGTGATAATTTCTTCTTTTGTAAAACGTTTTTCTAAACGAACTGCAATAATATTCTCTTGTGCCTTTTCGTTAATACGACTCAATTTGCCTGCAACTGGAAGAATATTTCCTGAAATTCTTGCTTCTCTTTCTTTCTCCCTTTTTTGAAGCGTAAACAATAATTTTGCTAACTGCTGTGTGATAGTAGATGCACCACCTTTACTTCCTAAATTTAAAATTGCTCTAGACAAACCTTTAAAATCCACCCCAGAGTGATTCATAAAGCGCTCATCTTCTGTAGATATCAACGCATTAATAACATTTGGAGAAATGTCTTTATAGGCGACATTTGTTCTATTTACTTGCCAATACCTTCCTAATTCTGTTTGTGCATCATCAGCATAAATGATGGAAGCCAACATCTCTGGCGGATTGTCCAACATTTCAATAGATGGTAAATCATCTTCTGATTGAATTAACAACAGAAATGCAATGATGATTATTGGCGTCATAGCTCCTAGCCATAATAACCAATAAAGACGCTTAGTGGTTTTCTCACTAAAATTTTCTGTATCTTTTTTTGCAGACATTGCGAAATTAATTTTGATGTAAATTTAATTAAAAAAACATTGCTTACCAGTAGATGGCAATTTTTCCGATAGATTTACCCGATTCTAATAAATCATGAGCTTCTGATAGCGCTGTATGTTGGTAATCACCACCATTTTCTGTTTTTATTTTCCCTAATTTATAAAGCTCTACCACCGCATTTAAACAATGTTTTAACACTTCTGGCTTGTTATCGGCAATCTTTAACATATTAACCCCAATGATGCTTTTTGACTGCATCATTTGAAAAGCTGGAATTAGAACACCCATTTTGCGTAAAAAATTGAGTTGCGATAATATCCCCATTTTACCTTCGGAAAGTTGCGAGCCTCCAAATAAAAATAATCGTGAACCAAAACCAAGAACTTGTTTGTCTTTTTTGAAGGTTGAGCCACCTATGGGGTTAAACGAGGCATCTAATCGAAATAGTTCGATATGTCGATTTATGAATTCCACATAATCTTCTTTCTTATAGTTCACTGTAAAATCGGCCCCCAATTCCTTGCATTTTGCTTCTTTTTCAGCCGAACTTACTTTAGCCACAACAACCGCTCCTGATAATTTTGCTAATTGTATCAACAACGTTCCAACACCTCCAGCTGCTGCATGAATCAATACTTTTTCTCCTATGCGTAGGGGTGAAATATAATTTGCCATGTAATAAGCAGTAACTCCTTGCGTTGCCAAGGCTAAAGCGTTATTGGTTGGCATGTCTCCTATTTCAGAAATAGCATCTATGGTGGTGATGGCATGTTGTGCATAGCCACCAAAACGTGTAAACCCTACTACTCTTTTTCCTATTAAAGATTGCTGTTCAGACGCTCCTACTTCAATTACTTCGCCTACAACTTCATAGCCCAATACACAAGGCATTGGCGGTGCTTCGCGGTATAAACCATTGCGTGCCATCACATCAGCATAATTTAATCCAAAAGCCTCCACTTTAATCAGCACTTCGTGTGATTGCAAAGAAGGTAATTGTACTGAATTCATTTGAAATGCGGTTGTGGCATCTCCTTTTTTTACTAATTGATATGCTTGTGTAATCATTCTTTTGATTTCCCTTCAATTATTACAACAATTTCACCTTTCGGTTCATGTTTTTCATAATGTTGTTTTACTTCTTCGGCGGTTCCACGTTGGTATTCTTCGTATATTTTAGTCAATTCACGAACAACACACACTTGGCGTTCTTTGCCCATAAATTCTTCAATTTGTCCCAATAATTTAACTAAACGGTGGGGCGATTCATACAAAACAATTGTTCTGGATTCTTCGGCCAAAATTTGTAAGCGTGTTTGGCGTCCTTTTTTGTGTGGTAGAAAACCTTCAAATACAAATTTATCACACGGAAATCCACTTGCTACTAGTGCTGGAACGAATGCTGTTGGTCCGGGCAAACATTCAATATTAATTTCGTTTTTTACACACTCACGTACCAATAAAAATCCTGGATCTGAAATTCCGGGTGTACCTGCATCAGATACCAACACCACTAATTCAGAAGTTTGAATACGTTGCACAACATTGTTTAATGCATTGTGTTCATTATGCGCATGAAAAGGAAAAACGTTTTTAGATATGTTTAAATGCGCTAACAACTTCTTGGTTACGCGCGTATCTTCTGCCAAGATGAAATCAGCTTCTTGCAAATAGCGGATGGCTCTTAATGTAATATCTTCTAAATTTCCAATTGGTGTAGGAACCAAACACAATTTTGACATGTTCTAATATTTTTAGCTAAGTTACCAAAAAATAAAAATCCCTTCCAAAAATTGAAAGGGATTCTTTATTGATTCTAGTTTAATTTATGCATTCAATGCTTCTGCTCCACCAACGATTTCTAAGATTTCGTTTGTAATAGCAGCTTGGCGTGCTTTGTTGTATGAAATAGTCAATGAACGTTGCAACTCATTTGCATTATCCGTTGCTTTGTGCATTGCCGTCATACGTGCACCATGTTCAGCAGCATTTGAATCCAACAAAGCTTTGAACAATTGAATTTTTAATGATTTTGGAATTAAATCTTCAACAATTTCTTGCTTTGAAGGTTCAAAAATATATTCTGCATTTTTGTTACCACCTGTTTGTTCGTTTTTAACGATAGGTAAAATTTGTTCTGTAATTATGTCTTGCGTTGCTGCGTTTAAGAATTTATTGTAAACAACTACAACTTTATCAAATTCTTTGTTAACGAAACGTTTCATCAAGTCATTTGCAATAGTTGAAGCATTTTCAAATGTTAAATCAGAGAAAATATCTTCAACAGGTGCAATTACATCATTTACATAATAAAAATTACCTTTTTTGTAGGCATCTTTTGCTTTTTTACCCAAACAAAGAATACGTGGATTTGAATCAGCTAAATCACCATTTACCAATTGATTTACTCTTTTCAAAACGTTGTTATTAAAACCTCCACACAAACCTCTGTTGGATGTAATTGCAATAACCAATACATTTTTCACAGGGCGTTCAGCGGCATACGCATTGCTTGAAATATCCAAAGTTGCGCTCAAATTACCTAAAATCTCATGCATTTTTTCAGCATAAGGGCGCATTTGAGTAATTGCATCTTGCGCACGTTTCAATTTTGCTGCAGAAACCATTTTCATTGCAGAGGTAATCTGCATGGTTGATTTCACTGAAGTAATCCTGTTACGTATTTCCTTTAAACTTGCCATAATTTGAATTATGAATTTGAAGTAAACAATTTAAAATTATATAAAGAGAAGGGAATCTAATAAACTTATAAAATTCCCATTCTCTTAGTTTTGTACTTCAAATTATTAATATTTAGAAGCGATTTCTTTTGCAACTTTTGCTAACACATCTGTATCAGCGTCTTCGTATTTACCAGCTTTTAAGCGAGCCAATACATCTGCATGTTTTGCATCTAAGAAGTTCAAGTATTCTTTTTCGAATTCTTTAACTTTTTCAACTGGAACATTTTGAATCAATCCTTTTGTTCCAACGTAGATGATTGCAATTTGTTTTTCAACCGACATTGGGTCACCTTCACGTTGTTTCAAGATTTCAACGTTTCTTGCTCCTTTGTCCAATACTGCTTTAGTTGCAGCATCCAAGTCAGAACCAAATTTAGCAAACGCTTCCAATTCACGGTATTGTGCTTGGTCTAATTTTAAAGTACCAGCTACCTTTTTCATTGATTTAATTTGCGCGTTACCACCTACACGTGATACAGAGATACCAACGTTGATAGCTGGACGAATACCAGAGTTGAACAAGTCAGACTCCAAGAAAATTTGTCCATCTGTAATTGAAATTACGTTTGTTGGGATATATGCAGATACGTCACCAGCTTGTGTTTCAATGATAGGCAATGCTGTCAAAGAACCTCCACCTTTTACTTTACCTTTCAAAGATTCTGGTAAATCGTTCATTTTTGCTGCAATTTCATCATCGTTAATGATTTTCGCTGCACGCTCTAACAAACGAGAGTGTAAGTAGAATACGTCACCTGGGTAAGCCTCACGACCTGGAGGACGACGTAACAATAATGACACCTCACGGTAAGCTACCGCTTGTTTAGATAAATCATCATAAATGATTAATGCTGGGCGACCAGTATCACGGAAATACTCACCAATTGCAGCACCTGTCATAGGAGCATAGAACTGCATTGGAGCTGGGTCAGAAGCGTTAGCAGCAACGATAGTTGTATACGCCATTGCTCCAGCATCTTCTAATTTTTTAAGGATACCTGCAACAGTTGATCCTTTTTGACCAACAGCAACATAGATACAGTAAACAGGTTCTCCTCTATCGTAAAATTCTTTTTGGTTTATGATTGTATCGATACAAACAGTTGTTTTACCAGTTTGACGGTCACCAATCACCAACTCACGTTGTCCACGTCCAATTGGAATCATCGCATCAACCGCTTTAACTCCAGTTTGTAATGGCTCAGTAACCGGCTGACGGTAGATAACACCTGGCGCTTTACGCTCGATTGGCATTTCAAACAACTCACCAGCAATTGGTCCTTTACCATCAATTGGGTTACCTAAAGTGTCAACAACACGTCCAACAACACCTTCACCAACTTTTACTGATGCGATGCGACCTGTACGTTTTGCAGTATCACCTTCTTTAACCTCTGTAGAACGTCCTAATACAACGACACCTACGTTATCTTCTTCCAAGTTCAATGCGATACCATTGATACCCCCATTGAACTCCACTAATTCACCGTATTGAACACCATTCAAACCGTAGATGCGTGCAATACCATCACCGATTTGAAGAACTGTTCCAACTTCTTGCAATTCTGATTCAGAGCGTAAGCCTGATAATTGCTCTCTTAAAATTGCAGATACTTCTGCTGGTTTAACTTCTGCCATAATTTCTAAAGTTTTATTTAGACACCGTAATGACGGATTATCTTGATAAACGTTGTTTTAAATTATTTAATTGATTAGCAACAGATGCATCAATTTGCTTATCACCTGCTCTAACGATAAATCCACCAATTAATAAAGCATCAACTTTTTCAGTCAACTCAACATTATTTGTTGTAATTTGTTTAATTTTTTCCAATATCTTTTTCTTAGCGTCTTCATGCAAAGGTACAGCAGATGTAATTGTAACTGGTGTAATTCCTTTGTATAAATTCACTTGATCTTCGAAAGAATTTGCAATATCTGCAATCAATGCTTCTCTACCTTTTTTGGTAATCAACTCGATAAAAGCCGTACTCAACTTTTGAAATGAACCAAATAATTCATTAAAAATTGCTACTTTCTTATCAGAATTGATAATTGGTGATTGTAAAAGCAATTGAAAGTCACGAGAACTATTCGCAACAGATGCAAGATACTTCATATCATTCAAAACTGCATCAACTTGATTGCCTTCAACAGCCAATTCAAGCAAAGCTTTTGCATATCTCGATGCTGATTTTGTACCTTTCATCTTTTATTAATTCAAATTAATTTCTTCAACTAATTTATCAGCCAATGTTTTTTGTTTTTCATCGCTTGATAAATTTTCACGCACCACTTTTTCAGCAATTTCAATTGAGAATGCTGCCATTTGTGCTTTCAATTCTGCAACTGCTGCTGCTTTCTCAGCATTGATAGATGCACGAGCACCTTCCAATACTTTTTCAGCTTCTTCTTTAGCTTTTGATTTTGCATCATCAACCATTTTATCAGCTGTAGCTTTTGCTTCTTTAATCATTGTGTCGCGTTCTGCACGTGCTTCTTTCAACAAGGCCTCGTTTTGAGCTGCCAACTGTTGCATTTCTGCTTTTGTTTTTTCAGCTAATTCTAATGCTTCTGTTATCTTTTGCTCACGTGTGTTCACCATATTCAAAATAGGTTTCCACGCAAATTTTGTCAAAATAAACAACAATAGTACGAAAACAAGTCCCGTCCAAAATAACAATCCTAAATCCGGTGTAATTAATTCCATTTTATTTTTATTTGCTATTAACGTTTAAATAAATCGGTTTGCAACCAACCGTTGCAAACCGACTTGGCTTTCTTAAAGACCAAGGAAACCAACAACAACACCGAAAAGAGCTACCCCTTCAATCAATGCTGCCGCGATAATCATAGCCGTTTGAATTTTACCTGAAGCTTCTGGTTGACGAGCGATTGCGTCCATTGCTGAACCACCGATTCTACCAATACCTAATCCTGCTCCTAATACTGCAAGACCTGCTCCGATTGCTGCTACTGTTCCTGTCATTTTACTTTATTTTAAGTTAACAAATTACTATTTAATTAGTGGTGCGCTTCTTCTACTGCTGCCCCGATAAACAATGCTGAAAGCATCGCAAATAAGTAAGCTTGTAAAAACGCTACCAATATCTCCAATACCGAAATAAACAATGCCATAGGAACTGATAACGCTCCCCAAGCAATATTTTTATTGATAAAGATAATTCCGATGAATGCTAAGATAATTACGTGACCTGCTGTCATGTTAGCAAACAAACGAATCATCAAGGCAAATGGTTTTGTTAAAATACCTACCAACTCAATTGGCATCATGATAATTAACAAAGGTTTTGGCACTCCTGGTGTTGCAAAAATGTGTTGCCAGTAATTTTTATTACCCGACAATACTGTTGCTAACAATGTGCAAACAGCTAAAAAGAAAGTAATGGTAATATTACCTGTTAAATTTGCTGCCAACATTGGAACCAACCCCAACAAGTTTCCTGTCAATACGAAAAAGAATACCGTTAATAAATACGGCGTGTATTTTTGGTATTTATGCTCACCGATATTATCTTTCGCAATATCATCACGCACAAAAATTACTAAAGGCTCAATAAATTTAGCAATACCTTTTGGTGCAACTGCTCCATTTTTCTTATAATGCTTAGCTGTTGAAAACGCAAACCAGCACACAATCAACGAAACCAAAAACAAGACAACTACGTTTTTTGTAATTGACAAACTTGTTGGTTTTGCATTGTGCGGATGCCCGTCTTGAAAATGCAATTCTCCGTTTTCTAATTTATATACTTTTTCATGATACAAAGCATATCCTTCTGCAGCTCCAACACCTACTGTATAGTGAATAGAATCGTGTGTTGCATGATCAACAGCTATTTTCTCTTCACCGTGATACAATAACGACGAAGAAAAAACTTTTGTACCATTATCCAACAAAATCATTGGCAAATAAATTGAAACACCATCGTGTGCTCCACCCCACAAATGAATTTCGTGCGCATCTTTAATGTGATGCATAATGAATTCACTCACGTTAAACTCATGCACTAATTCTAACTCATCTTCTTTATGCGTTGTTTCAGCATAAGATACCGTACAACCTAGCAAAACTGCTACGGCTAATACTATTGATTTTATTGTATTTTGTCCAATCATCACACCAAAAACTTTGGATATACTTTAAAAATTTGGCGCAAAGGTAGCTAAACTTTCTTAAGAATTGGTATAAATAAGTAAGTTTTTTAATTATTTTTTTTGTTTGATTGGGTGACACTAAATCTAATCAACAAGATTGATTGAATTGCCATTAAAAGAATAAACACACTAATTAATTGAAGTCCAAATTGCTTTAAATAAGGTTTTGCAACATACCAAACTGCCGCAATTAAAAATAAATTGGTCAGCAATTGAAAGGTAGTAAGAATCATAAACCGTTGTACAAATACTTCTACCTTGCTTTTATCGCCCGAAACAACATAAATACTTCCTAAAAACAATGCTGGAATCACAACATTAATCAACCCAAACAATTTTATAGGCAAACTAAGTATTTTAAAATAATGCAAAGCACCAAAGAGCAACAAACAAATTAAAGTTGCTGCAACTATCAAAGAAATGTATTTACTTTTTGTCATTTTGTCGTTCACTAAATCTCATTGCTTCGCGAATAACCAAAGTTAAACCCGCTGCAACGCCAAATAAAACCAACCCGAGGGTCCACCATGGTGTTGAATTATTATACTTTTTATCCAAATAATCGCCTAAAAATGCAAAGCCACCAATGATAACACCCATTTGTATCCCAACAGTTGAGAATCGGGCAAAGGTATTAAAGTTTTTTTTGGATGCTGGCTCTTTGCTTTGTGACATGAGTGAAATTTTCTATAAAGATAGAAAAAAACACTAAATCCCCATAAAATCTTTCGGACATTGATACCTGCGCATTCTACTGCGTTTCATACGGTGTTTTTGTGACATAAAACGATCGTCCCAATCATAAATCAATGATAATTCATGCGAACCAAAAGAAGCTGACCGCAATTTGGAAATAGTAAAATCCACACTATACATCACTTTTATTGTTTGTTTTGATTTAGTTGGGAAATTAACACCAAAATTTAAGATAAACGAATCAAATTTATTGGCGCGACGGAACAAACCTTCGTTTCTAACCCAAACACCAACTACAATGGGGCGTTGAATTACAGAAAAACCAATGGTTGCAGTCTGAAACTTATTTTGGGTTTCATATATCACAGCAGGTGAGATAATTGTTTCATTAACCAAAATAGCTGTGTTAAAAGAACCAACTAATTTAATTGGCAATTTCCCTCCAAACATTAAACCTTCTTTAGGTTGTGTTAAATGCATTGCTGAAAATCCAAATGTAGCCATCATTTTACGATATCCACTGTATTTACGTGCTTCGTGGTTAAAACGCACGACTATTCCCGAACCAAAATCGGCATAGGTGGTACTTCTATAACTAGGTGGAATAAATGCTGTTGTACCCACCTCACCTTGAATTTCGTGGTAATTATCAGAAAAACGCAATTTTGACCAATCAATGAATTTATTGATAATTCCACCACTTACCCCCACTTGTAACATAAAGTTTTTTGTCTCTACAGGGCGATAAGCATAGGTTAAATAACCACCTGTTGTTCTAAGTAATGCTTCTCCAGCAACATCGGTATAAACATTTGCTGCCATTGCTAGTTTGGGTATTATTTGTCCTTCAAACGAAGCTGCAAAAGTATTAAACCTACCTGGAACGGGTGCCCACAAATTACGTGCGTGCAATTTAACCGAATATCCGCTGTTTAACGACACCATACCGGGATTATAATAAACGGGATTATTATAAAACTGAGAAAAATTGGGGTCTTGAGCATTCAACTGAACAGCTGTAAAAATAATTGCAATATATAAGATAACGTTTTTCA
This sequence comes from Bacteroidota bacterium, assembly GCA_029558435.1. The sequence goes on along the minus strand of JAKQEZ010000451.1, from coordinate 676 downwards.
TTTTCTATCTGATTACTGTTACTGTTCCTGATTTTTTAATTTTCCCTTTAGGATATTCTTTTCCTTCCCAAATACTTTCATCTAAGAATGTAGCCGAAATTTTCCAAACATAAGCATCCTGCTGAACGGGTTCTCCACGGTAAGTTCCATCCCAACCTTCAACTGGTCTTCCTAATTCATCCAACTTGGTTGATTCCCATATCAGGTTGCCCCAATCATCGTAAATCTGAACATGGTATTCTTTCAAGCCAATTCCTTTGGGTAAGAAATGAGAAACTTCGTAATCACTGTGACTTGGCGATACTGCATTAGGAACAAACAAACCTTGCTGCAAAGGGTTTTTTACTAGTAATTCAACTGTATCCGTACAACCATTATCATTAATTGCAACAAGCATTACAAAGAAATCACTGTGCTCATAATAGTTATGAATTGGGTTTGTTTCTGTGGATGATTCTCCATTCCCAAAATCCCAAACTGATGATGTATAATTGGTTGATTGATTGGTAAAAATCACTGTTGCATTGGTGATGTTCTCAATAGACGTTTCATAGGTAAATGCAGCCGTTGGTGATGTCTGAATATCAATAGGAGTTGTCATTACGAATGTATCAGCACATCCTCCAGAACCAATTGCAATGATTGATACGGTATAGGAACCTACTTCACTATAGCT
>JAKQEZ010000447.1 GCA_029558435.1 Bacteroidota bacterium | reverse complement strand
TATATTGATTATCAGCATTAAAGATAAGTAAAATAAAGCTTAAAAACAAGTTATTTTATTGATAATCAGTTGTTTATATCAACATTTAAAGGTTAATAAATACAAAAAAGTCGGAAGAAATTTCTTCCGACCATTCGTGCTTTTTAGGTCTCCTTTTTTTATTCACTACCTTGCAATCCTTGCTGTTTTAATCAGTTATATTCTCTATATTTGCACCTTAAATTTCATTGATATTTCACCATGGAACAAAGAGAAGATAAATTAAAAGAAGTTATTTCGCACGCAAAAGAGTATGGATTCATTTTTCCATCATCTGAAATTTATGATGGCCTTGCAGCAATCTACGATTACGGTCAATTAGGTTCTGAATTGAAAAACAACATTAAACAATATTGGTGGAAATCAATGGTGCAATTGCACGAAAACATTGTTGGAATTGATGCATCAATTTTTATGCACCCAACAACTTGGAAGGCATCTGGACACGTGGATGCGTTTAACGACCCATTGGTGGATAACAAAGATTCTAAAAAACGTTACCGCGCCGATGTGTTAATTGAAGAACACATTGAAAAATACAATCAAAAAAATGCCAAAGAAGTTGAAAAAGCTAAAAAGAAATTTGGTGATGCTTTTGACGAAGCTCAGTTTTTAGCAACCAACCCTAATGTTGTGCGCAACAATCAAAAAATTAAAGAAATTGAAGATAGAATGCGCGAAACGTTGGAAAACAACGATTTGGAAGGTGTTTATAATTTAATTGTTGATTTGGGAATTGTTTGCCCTATTTCTGGAACAGCTAATTGGACAGAAGTACGTCAATTCAACTTAATGTTCTCTACAGAATTAGGCTCGGTGGCAGGTGATGCTTCTAAAATTTATTTGCGTCCAGAAACAGCTCAAGGTATTTTTGTAAACTTCTTGAACGTTCAAAAATCGGGGAGAATGAAAATTCCGTTTGGAATTGCTCAAATCGGTAAAGCGTTTAGAAATGAAATTATTGCACGTCAATTTATTTTCCGTATGCGCGAGTTTGAACAAATGGAAATGCAATTTTTTGTACGTCCAGGCGAAGAAATGACGTGGTACAATTACTGGAAAGAAACACGTAAAAAATGGCACTTGGCGTTGAATTTAGGAGAGGAAAATTACCGGTTTCACGACCATATCAAATTGGCTCACTATGCCAACGCTGCAACAGATATTGAATTCAACTTCCCAATGGGCTTTAAAGAATTGGAAGGTATTCACTCTCGCACTGATTTTGACTTGAAACAACACGAACAATATTCGGGTAAAAAATTACAGTATTTTGATCCAGAGTTAAATCAAAACTACGTTCCGTATGTGGTTGAAACTTCGGTTGGTTTGGATCGTTTGTTTTTATCTATTTTAAGTTCTGCTTTGAAAAATGAAGTGTTGGAAGACGGTTCAGAACGTGTTGTGTTGTCCATTCCACCTGCATTGGCTCCCTACAAAGTTGCTGTAATGCCATTGACTAAAAAAGATGGATTGCCAGAAAAAGCACAAGAAATTTACAATTCTTTGCGTTTGGATTTCAATTGCCAATACGACGAAAAAGATTCGCCAGGAAAACGTTATAGAAGACAAGATGCCATTGGTACGCCTTATTCTGTAATGGTAGATCACCAAACGTTGGAAGACAATACAGTAACCATCCGCGATAGAGATACCATGCTTCAAGAGCGTGTTGCCATTGCAGATTTACGCCAAAAAATTGATGAGAAAGTAAACCTTAGAAGTTTATTAAATCAGTTAGTTTAACTAAAAATAGATTTTTGTAAAAGGCATTGGAGTTTATCTGATGCCTTTTTTCATGTCCTATAAATTCTGCGGCACAAAAAAACTGCACCAATTTCTTGATGCAGTTTTTGAATGAATTCCTTATTTATTATTTCACCAATGTCATTTCGTCAATTAGGTTTTGTGCACCATACACACGGTCAACTAACCATAAAATGTAACGAATATCGCATGAAATTGTACGTTGAACTTTCTCTTCAAAGAAAATATTTCCTGACATTGCTTCCCAGTTTCCATCAAATGCAGTTCCAATCAAATGACCATCTGCGTTGATAACTGGAGAACCAGAGTTACCTCCTGTAATGTCGTTGTTACTCAAAAAGTTGGCAACTACATAACCTCTTTCTTTGTCGGCATATTGTCCCCAATCTTTTTTAGCATATACTTCTTTGATGCGAGGGTCAATGTGAAACTCAGGATTTGTTAAATCTTCTTTTTGAATCATTCCGTCCAAACTTGTTACATAGTCATAATAAACCGCATCTTTTGGAGAATAGGGTAAAACTTGACCGTAAGTTAAACGCAACGTAGAGTTAGCATTTGGATAGAATTCTTTATTCGGCATCATCAAACGAACACCTCTAGTAAAATCTCTGTTTGCTTTTTTCAAATCATCAGTTGCTTTTTGAATTTCTGGAGTTGCTAATGCTTTTTCATAAGCCGCAGAAATGTCAGCAATTAACTTAAACAAAGGATCTTTATCCAACGTTTTTGTAGAAGGATTTGCTACAAATTTGTCAAACAACGCTTTATTAAAGAAAATAGATTTTGCTTTCATAGTTTTTACAAAACTATTGATGCCTTTTTCTCCTTTAGCAGCAATTTTTTTAGTGAATTCACCTTGCTGACTTGCAGGAATATCTTTCACATATTGTTTTAAGATTTCAGCAACAATATCCGATTCAATTGCCATAGAAGAGTTCGCAAAATATTCATTTGCAGCATTGTTTGTAAATGCTAAAATCATATCCGCTCTTTCTTTGTTACCCGAATTAGCAGCATCTTTATACATTTTATAGCGGTATGCCAATAACGCAGCATTAACAGAAAATACAAATTCTGATTGATATGCTTTGATTAGCACCACACTTTCCAACGTTTTAAAGCTAGATGCAAATGTACTCAATACGTTTTTGTATTCATCTTTGTCATTTGCAAATGCTTCAAATTGTTTTTCAATGGCTTGTTTTTTTGCAACTACTTTGTTGTTTTTAACTTGCAAAATTTCTCCTTGGAAGTTTTTCCAATAGTTAGCAACTGATGCATATTCAGAAGAATATTTCAAACGAACAGCAACATCTTGGTCCATGTAGCGTTTCATTACGTCCATTTTTGCTGCGCGCAATTCAACACGTTTAGGTTTTTCTATACTTACAGTTTGCTCAACACCCCAAGATGATAAATAACGATCTGTTCTTCCTGGGAATCCCATAATCATTGCAAAATCATTTTCTTTTACTCCTTTTAACGAAATAGGTAAGTGGTGTTTTGGAGTATAAGGAACGTTGTCAGCAGAATAAGGTGCTGGTTTTCCATCTCTTCCAGAATAAATTCTAAAAATTGAAAAGTCAGCAGTGTGACGAGGCCACATCCAGTTGTCTGTATCGCCACCAAATTTACCAGCCGATTGTGGAGGTGTTCCTACAAAACGAATGTCTGTAAATTTCTCTGTAACAAACAAATAATATTCGTTGCCATCATAAAAATCTCTCACAAATGCTTCGTAATGTGTACCATTTGTTGCTTCTTTTGCAATAATTTTACCAACCTCTTGCGCTTTTGCAGCTCTTTCAGCTTCGGTCATATTAGCATTCAAAACAGTATTTACTTTATTGGTAACATCTTCAATTCTTACAATAAATGTTGCAAACAAATCCGTTTTGATTTCTTCTTGATGATTTTTAGCCCAAAATCCATTATCTAAATAATTGTGCTCTGGAGTTGAAGCTGCAGCAATTGCATCATAACCACAGTGGTGATTCGTTAAAATCAAACCATTTTTAGAAATAACTTCACCTGTACAATAACCATTAAAAGAAATAATAGCATCTTTTAATGATGAATGGTTGATGGAGTAAATTTCTTCTTGAGTTAAGTTTAACCCATATTTTTTCATTTGCTCATAACTTCTTCCAATCAATAATGGAAGCAACATTCCTTCGTCGGCACGTGCAAACAAAAACGAAAAGCTAACTAAAAACGTTAGAAAATAGACTTTTAATTTATTCATAACAGATCTAAATTTTATTTTGGATAGCAAAAATAGGAATATTAAACCGTAACAAAAATTATTTTTCACACTCAATGCGTGTAATTTTTCAAAATTCTTTAAACGCATGTTAATAATTGTACAAAATATTCAATTCAACTACTTGTAAATGAACTAAAACGATTTTTACTTCGTTTTGTTTATTAAAAAAATGGTGTTATTAATTATTTAGCATTGTTTTTGAATGCGTCAATTGTTTTGTCATTTTTGTAATGTGAGAAATAGTGTAATTTTTATTTTGTGTCTGATTTTGAGTAATTCTTTTGCTCAAGTGTTGAATAATTCAAAAGGGGAGGCTTTTGAAAACAAACCGTTTTTTAACCAAACTTTTATAGCAAAAAATAAAATTAAGTCCATCAAAGGACAGTTTAGCTATAAAAAATCGGGTAAAGCAATGTTGACAACAAACTATTATTATGCTTATAATTTTAACCCAAAAGGTGAGTTAGAGAGCACGTTTGAAACCAAAACAGATGATGGAACGGTAGATACAACTTGGAATGTTTATCTCTACAATGAATTAGGATTGTTGGCAGAACATAAACAAGGTACACGCCAAGCCAAAACAGGGGTTGTTTATCAATACGATTCAAAAAATAGAGTAGTATCTGAAGATTATTCTACCGAGTCAATAGATTCAACAGGGCAAAAAGTAATGTTACTCATCAACACCGAAACCATGTCGTATGAAGATTATGGGAAACAAGTGAAAAAGACGATTTTAAACAGCTATGGATTGCCTTATATTACTGAAATGTCTTATTATGACAGCAATGGCTATTTGTTAGAGGTGGAAGAGAAATACATTCGTACATCCAATTTTATTAAAAAATTATATTCTTACAACGATAGTGGCTTGTTGGTTGGAATTAAAATTTTTCACAAAGGACATGAAGCTCCAGTTGAAGAAATGACCTTTAAATACGATGATTTTGGAAATTTATTGGAAAAACATTTCTTTAATCACGGTGAGTTTATTACCGATACCCAAGTAGTTTACAACGAGAAATCAAAGTTGATGACTGCTGTAATCATCCGTGATGTGCCAACTAATTTTATTATGGTTATTCGCTATGGTGACTACGAGTTTTACGAATAAATACCAGCGCTTTTAGTAAAAGTTTTATCGCCTGCACTAAAAACAGTGTTGGTTTTTATGCCTTCTTCGCTTTCTGAAATGGTAATCTTTACCTCTATTTGTGGGTGTTCTATCGGATTCATTATTGCTAAATACTTGCAATTAGAAATGCTTTTCAATTGAATAGAACGTTGGTAATGCATTGCCAATAATTCTTTAATGATTTCTAATTGTGCAACACCTGGTGTAATTGGGTTTCCGGGAAAATGACCTTTAAAAATAGCATCGTTTTCATTCAAATGAATGTTTGCAATTAGTTGATTTTCCTCCATTCGAAGCGCATCAACACGGTATAATGAATCAAGTAACAGCATTATTTTTGGTTAAATTTAGAATCGTCTATTTTTACATTTGTTTCAATGTCCGAAAAAGTATAGTGTACTTTTTGACTGTCTTTTTCAAAAAACGTCATTTCTTCTAATAAAAGTGAAGAACGACTAAACAATAATTCAATTTTAGCAATGTATTTAGTCATTCGCGGACTTTTAGGTGATAACGTTAAACGATAAAGCTTGGAGTTTTCTTCATAGCTGATGGAAAAATCTTTTTGATTTAGAAAATCGCCCGACAGCATTGATAACATCATACCTTGTATTTGTTTAGCTATTTTCTGACTTGTTGGATTGTTCAAGGCTTTATCATTTTCATACATTTTAACAGTTTCACCGTTGATTAAAATCAATTGCTTGGCGCTGGTTTTGTCCCATCTAACTTTGTTCTCTTTTTTGAACATGAAATTTCCATATCCTTTTTGTGGTTCTTTGAACATGTTGGAAACCACTTTTTCGGTAAATTGTGCACTTATACTGTTAGTGGATTGGTGTTTTTTCTCAATTGCCGATTTAATTGTACTACTGTTTGAAGCCGTTTTGAACTCTTGCGCAAATCCTTGAACAGCCAACATTATAAAAAAGAAGAAAAAACTATTTTTCATGCTAAAATTGATTTAATGTCTTGTGCATTCGCAAATTTAATACCGTTTTTTTTAGCTGTTGTAATAAAATCATCCAATATTGCTGTGGTTATCGCTAAATTATCGTGCAATAAAACAATGTCACCCGATTTTACTTTAGAAGTTAAACGTTGAAGCAATTTTTGCTCGTCCTTTGCAACGGTGTCATACGAGCGCAAACTCCAACCAATTGTTTGTTTTTTAAATTTTTTCAGTGCACGCGCAATTCGTGGATTGGTGTATCCAACTGGCGGACGAAAATAAGTGCCTGGATGGATGTTTTGAGCAATCAAAGTGTTGTCGCACAATGCAATTTCTTTTTCTACTTTTTCTTGCCCCAACCCTGCAAAAAACAAGGGATGATTTTGCGTATGATTGCCAATTAAATGGTTTTCTGCAATGATTTGTTGAACAATAGCTGGATGTTCTTCTGCTTTTTTACCGATAACAAAAAACAAAGCTTTTATTTGGTGTTTTTGCAAAATAGAAAGTATCTGAGGTGTGTATTTAGGGTCTGGACCATCGTCAAAAGTTAATAACACACGGTCTGATTTTAATCGCGTTGTTTGTCGAACAAAATAATTGAACCGAGGTGTTACAACTCCAATGGATAATACAACCAAAAACAACAAAGCCGCCATACCCAAAAGTATCCACATCATCGGTTGGTGTTGAAAGAAAAATGCAATCCAACCACAATTGATAATAAATCCTAAAATGTTTAAATGATGACGTGTCATTTATTGAAGTAATGTTAATCCTAATTTTCCTTCCTGCTGATGATTGACAATCAACGCATAATTTCCTTCCGACAAATTAAAATCGTTTGCTAGGTGCATCGCAAATGCAGATGATGAATAATACAAACCTGTATATTGTTGGTATTCAATTTGTTTTTGCCCGATGTTTGAAGGAATATTTCCAGCATTCAAAACCAATTCAACAGCCGATTTATCCACCCTGTTGTTTGCTAAAAATTGATCAATACAATTTTCAATATCTTGGTTGAAATATACTACACAATCCACAATTGTTTTGCCCGAATTAGTATTAGATTGAGGTTGAAGCACCATAAAAGTTGCACCAGATGTAAACGGTAAATCGGAAGAAATGACTGTTGGCTTTAGTTCGTTCAAAAAATCGATGGCTTCATCAGCCGCTCCAACCAATACATTTTCTTTTCCTTCGGCAATGCACAACAAGCCATCCATCAATGCCGTTTCAAACGAAAGACTGTTTTGTGTGTGCGTCATGTTGTAGGAATGATTACCCAAAGCCATAGAAATTGCACCGGCAATGGTGTTGTGGGTAGACTGAATAAACGCAGTAGGAGAGAGCGTATCTCCAGTTGCGGTGATGAATGTTTGCAAAAACTTTTCTGTATCGCGTAAACATCCCAAAGAAGTGCCTACTGAAATTGCATCAAATGGTTGTTCTACACTATTTTGGCAAACTTGAGCAGCTGTTAGTGCCATTCGTAAAACAGGACTAAATCTGCGCAATGATGCAGGTGGAATGTAGGATTTGTAATCGGGCGAAATAACTTCCGTTTCATTGGTCAACGGCACCAGATGTTCCCAACAATTTTCTTTTAAAAAACTGTCTTGATGACCAATGGATGTTATCATTTTGATGCATGCGCTCATAGTTCACCGATTATTATGGTTGAATTGTTGCCTCCAAAACCAAAAGAGTTGGAAAGTACATTTCGAACACGTTCAACTTTTGTTGTTTTCACTACAGGTTGTAATTGCGTTTCTTCAATTACATTTTTATGGTTCAAATTGGCAAATAAATATCCTTTTTGGATGGCTAAAACACTGAAAACAGCTTCTAAACCTCCAGCGGCAGCCAATGTGTGCCCCGTAAATGCTTTAGTGGAACTAAACGGTGGAATGGAATTGCCAAAAACTGTTTTTATTGCTTTTGATTCTGATAAATCGTTGTTGGGTGTTGCTGTGCCGTGTGCATTGATGTAATCAATAGCATCTGGATGGAGTTGCGCCACTTTTAACGCTTCAGAAATGGAAAGTGTAGCTCCATATCCTTCTGGTGATGAAGCTGTTTGGTGGTAGGCATCTGAAGCATTGCTCCAACCTTTTAATTGTGCAAGAGCAACACTGTTTGAAATACGTCTGCTTTTTTCAGATTCAAGAACGATGTAACCAGCGCCTTCTCCCAAGTTTAAACCTTTTCGGCTTTCATCAAAAGGGCGGCACCATTCTTCGTCAAAAATCATCAACGATCGAAAACCATTGATGGTAAATTCTGTCAATGCATCGGTTCCACCAACGATGGCTCTATCAATTTTCCCCGCTCGTATCATGCGTGCCCCCAACATTATTGCATTGGCAGCCGACGAACAAGCTGTAGAAATGGTGGTAATGAAATCGCCTACACCTAATTCTTGTGCAATGCGTTCACTTGAATTTCCACTTGAATGTTCACTGTATTGGGCAACATCATGCGTGTGATTTTCCATAAAATTGCGGTAGTGCACCTCACTGATGTCCATTCCTCCAACAGAAGTTCCAGATATAATGCCTGTGCGAATTTCTGGATGATGGGCATGACCCGAAAAAGCCTCTTTTGCAGCCACACACGCTAAAAGTCCGGTGCGAGAACCACCTACTTTTAACTGAAATTGAGCAATTAATTCATCATTGGAAAGTGGAATTTCGCCCACCAAATAACGCTGAGAATAAGGATGTATGCCTTTTTTTATTCCCGACTTTTCAGCCAATAAAGCATCCAAATGTTCTTCAACATTTTGACCTATACAGCTAATTGCGCCTAATCCAGTGATGAATATTTGCATGATTTAGTTTCTGTTTTTTTCAATAAAATCAGCCAATGAATTTACCGAATGAAAAATTTCACGTCCTTGGCTCGGATCGGCGATTTTTAAACCATAGTTTGACTCTAACAATACGATAAATTCCAATGCATCAATGGAGTCAAGTCCTAAACCATCTTCGGCAAACAACGGCATGTCATCTGCAATGTCAGCTGGAGTTAAATCTTCTAAAGACAACTGACTGATGATTTGTGTTTTTAAAGTTTCTTTTAATTCGCTCATAATTAATAATTTATTCTTTTTCTTTTTGGTTGTATTGTGTCATCAATTGCTCAATTTCTTGGTGCAATGATGCGTTTTCTTCGTTTAAAGCCACTAAAAATAAGAAAGATTCTTCACTCAAAGTGGAGTTGGCTTCCAATTTAGAATCAATCCATCCACATAAACAGTAGTTTACACCTTTTTTATAGGCTTGGTGGATTTTTGTTGCAAACAATTGAGCATCAAAATTAGGTGAAATGTAGAATGAATTTTCTCCATACCATTTGTGTTTGATTGCCAATTCACCTGTTAAAATATTGGGCAAAGTGTACACAAACAACGACGGACTTGGATTTTTTGCAACAGTGTAAGAATCAATGAATTTTAAATCGGTGTGCTGACTGGCATTGGAGTTGGCAAACAACAATTCCAAATCATTGGTATCAATTTGTGAAAAAATACCTGAGTTGGCAAGCAATTCCACACCTAAAACGGCCATTTTTGATAAATTATCCATTTTATAAAATTTTGGATAATCCAACGCTAAATGCTGATAGCACGCTTTTAACCAATTTTCATCGGTAAACTGAACGATTTTTTCACCGTTCAAATACGCTCCTTTGGAGGATAAATAGGTACTTGCAATTATTTTCATGAGAGCGCACGTATTAACAAAGCGGCATTTCCACCACCAAAACCAGATGCTGTTTTTAAAACAGTTTTTACACTTGAAGAATGTGTTGATTGAACAATAGATAGCGGTTGCGATGTTCCTAATTCTTCAAATCCTTTGTTTGCAAAAAGAAGTTGGTGTTCGATGGAAAACATAGCAACCAATGTTTCAATAACGCCAGCTGCTCCGAGAGTGTGCCCAAAATAGCCTTTCAAACTGTTGAGCGGAATGTGTGCCAATTCACAACGGTTAAAAGCAATGCTTTCCATTTCATCATTGTACAAAGTTCCGGTGCCATGTGCCGATATAAAATCGATGTTTGTTTTGTCAATAGAATTGCGCTCAATGGTTTTGTTAATGGCACGAAAAAGTCCCTCACCTGTGCGCGAAGGTCCCGAAATATGATTGGCATCATTGGAAGAAGCTCCCCCCAAATATTCAACAGAGAAGTTGGACGGTTGATCTTTGGAAAGCACAACAATTCCACAAGCCTCTCCTAAAGAAATTCCTTTTCGGTTTTTATCAAACGGCTGAACAGGGGCATCGCTAAGTGCATACAACGATTGAAAACCATACAAAACAAAGTCGGAAACAACATCTATTCCGATAACAATCACTGTTTTATAGCCCGAAAATTGAATGTAGTCGGCTGCTGCATTAATTGCTAAAACACCTGAAATACAAGCGTTTGAAATGATGATTACGTTGTTTGGATTGTTGGTTTCTTTTTGAATAATTTCTCTTGAAGATGCAAAAACATCGTTGGGCAAAGCATCTATATTTCCTTTTGTAGAACTAACAATAAACAAGGTTTGTGCATCTTGTAAAACAGCTGTTGAGTACTGTTTTTTTAAGTCAGCAAGTGCCAATTTTAACAGAGTATCATACCGATTTTCTGGAAGAGTGTTGATTTTTGAAAAATACCAATCTTCTTGATTAAAACCAGATTTTGGTTGCAATTGTACACCGCTTTCACCATTTTTTAGTGCGTTAAAATTAGCTTCAATCCCAACGCCCAATGGAGAAACAAAAGTGCCGTATGATAAATAAACTGTATTATTCATTTATCCAATTTTGTTTATTTTCCCATTCTTCAATAAAATCGGGTTTTGCCAATTCCAACAAGCGTGTTTTAGCATCCAAAAAAACTTGGGTAGTGCTACCCGTTGCAGCAATTTGACCAGTTTCTTTGATGATAACTTTAAATTCAAACACCACTTTTGCCGATTCTTTATAAATCAGTTTTGAATGAACTACAGCCGTTTCTCCGTAATGCAAAGACGCTTTATGGTTGATTTCTGAACGAACAATGGGAATAAAAAAACCTTTATCGTGAATTTGAAGATTGTCTAAACCATACACTTTTCCAAAGTGCTCGCGGGCATCTTCAAAAAACTTCAAATAATTGCCGTGCCATACAACGCCCATAGCATCCGTTTCACTAAAACGAACAGGAATTTCTAATGTGGATGTTAAATGTTTCAAGTTGCAGTTAGAATTAAGCGACAAATTTAGAAATTATCTACAATATGCCAATAATGAATATGGTTTTATCCTCATTTGGTAAATAAATACGTTTTTTTGCGTAGCAATTAAAGTTCAACACGTGGTTTTGCTGTTATTGTTTGGTCGGCAAATAACCCTTTGTCAAACATGTATTTACCAGTAATGGCAATCATGGCAGCATTATCGGTGCAATATTCAAATTTAGGAATGTAAACCTTCCAACCCAATTGTTTTGCTTTTTGTTCTAAAGTATTGCGCAAGCCTTTGTTGGCACTCACTCCACCTGCAATTGCAATTTCTTTGATGTTCAATTCCTTGGCAGCAAGTTGCAATTTTTTCATTAAAATTTCAATAATGGTGTGTTGAATAGAAGCACACAAATCATCTAAATTTTCTTGAACAAACTGTGGATTTATTTTTTCTTGTTTTTGAATAAAATATAAAATAGAGGTTTTCAATCCGCTAAAACTAAAATCATAGTTGTTCATTACCGGTTTGTTGAACTCAAAACGATGGGGATTGCCATTTTGTGCATGTTTATCAATCAATGGTCCGCCAGGGTAGGGAAAACCCAATAATTTTGCTGATTTATCAAAAGCTTCACCAGCAGCATCATCAATGGTAGAACCAATAATTTCCATATTTAAATAGTCTTTAACCAAAACAATTTGTGTATGCCCGCCCGAAACCGTTAAACACAAAAAAGGAAATTGAGGCTTTTCCTTGTTTTCATCGTCAATAAAATGCGCCAAAACGTGCCCTTTCATGTGATGAACGTTAATCATCGGAATGTTAAGAGCCAACGAAAAAGCTTTGGCAAAAGAAGTTCCAACCAACAAAGAACCCATTAAACCCGGTCCGTTTGTAAAAGCAATGGCATCAATATCTTCCTTATTAATTCCTGCTTTTTTTATAGCTGCATCCACCACAGGAATGATGTTTTGTTGATGTGCTCTACTTGCCAATTCAGGCACCACACCACCATATTCTTCATGAATTTTTTGACTAGCAATGATATTTGATAAAATGGCAGTATTTTTGAGCACCGAAGCAGAAGTATCATCACAAGATGACTCAATTCCTAAGATAATTGTTTCTTTTTCTTTCAAGATGATTAAATTTGTTCAAATTATATGACAAAAGTACTGAAAATAATAGGACGAACAATACATTCAATCGTAGAGATTGTGGTGTTGTTGCTCATTGTTTTTGCTTTTGCCATTCGCACAAGTCCCGTACAAACAAAGTTGGCAGCTTATGCAACGGAATTTTTATCCAAAGAACTCAATACCAAATTTGTCATTGAAAAAATCGACATTGTTTTTGTTGACCGTGTGGATTTGAAAGGCGTGTTGTTGATGAACGAAGGCATGAGCGATACCATTGTTAGTGCCAAAAGTTTGTTGGTGAGTGTTGCCGGTATTTCTTCTTTTCAACAGCAAATACATTTAAAATCTGTTTTGTTAGAAGATGCTATTTGTAAGTTGGAACGTGCAAAAGATGCTGAATTTATCAATCTTAAATTTGTTATTGACTATTTTAAACCTAAGAAAAAGAAAAGAAAAGGGCACCTTCCATTTACTGTTGATAAAGCACACTTAAAAAACGTTCGTTTTCAATTTGATAACAACAATATTGCACGCAGAGAAGCGGGGATGGATTATCAGCATTTATACATCAGTCAAATTGATTTAAAAGCACACGATATTAAAATTAGAAACGGCATCATTACAGGAATTGTTGATGGGTTAGCAGCTAATGAAAAATCGGGTTTTCAATTGGATAAATTTCGGGCAGGTTATTTAATTGTTTCCGATCATGGAGTAGAATTAAAGGATGTTAATATCCAAACACCTTATTCAGACATTAAAAGCGATGATTTTAAATTGGTATATCAACGTTATCAGCAATTTCGCTCGTTTGTGGATAGTGTTGCCTTTGATGTAAAATTGAATAAAAGTACCACATCATTTACCGATATTTCATTTTTTGCCCCTCAGTTAATGGGGATGAATGAAAAAGTTGAAATTGAAGGCAAGGTAAGCAAATTTGTTAAAAACCTTCGTGTTGATAAGTTGGTGCTAAAAACGGGATTAAAATCGGAGGTGAGAGGTACAATCAACCTACCTGATTTTAGAGATTTACGCAATGCCTTTTATCAAGAACGAATTGATTATGCATTTATAGACTTAGCTGATTTACAAGCCATAGAATTGCCACATCGTGCAGGAAAACGGTACATTGCATTGAGTGAGAATGTGCAACGATTCAATCACTTTGAAGCAAACAATGTGAGTTTGGATGGTATTTTTTCGCAATTTGTATTAGCCGCCGATAATGTTTCTACTTCTATAGGTTCGGTGAACATGGACAATGGAATTTTGTTTACCCACAATCCGGCTAATAATTCGTTTTTGTTTTCGCATTCAGAAACTAGTGAATACGATGTGAAAGTAAACCATTTTAATTTGGGTAAATTTTTAAACAAACCCTTGTTTGGTGAAGTAGATGGCTTGTTTTTACTTAGTGGAGAGGCATTTTCGTTTACCGACATACATTTTAATAAAATGGAAGGAAACGTGAATCGTTTTGACATGGATGGCTATTCCTACAACAATATTACAGTCAAAAATGCTTCTTTGGTAGATAAAATTCTTTATGCCGAAGTAGATGTAAACGATGATAATTTGCAATTGAACTACAACGGAACCATTGATTTGAATGGCGAACCTAAAATGATGTTGCAAGTTGATATTAAAAAAGCATTGCTCGGAAAATTAAACTATACCAACGATTTAACGTCTAATTTGGTGGCTAACTTGGTTATCAATACAACGGGAGTTAATCCCAACACAATGAGTGGTGTAGGAGAGGTGAACGATATTTTATATGTGGAAGGTACCAAAATTATTCATGTTCCAAGTCTAAGTTTTGAAATTGATAGAGGTCAAAATGCCGATAATCTTTCCATTCGTAGCTCCATTTTTAATGCTGATTTTGAAGGAAAAATGAACTTCAAAACAATGAATTATGTCATTAAAGATCAAATTCAACAATTGTTTCCTGGTGTTTTTGCACTAAAACCTAGCAAGAAAATTAATTTAGAAGAACACACCACCGATGATTGTTTGGCGTTTAATATCAACATCATTGATGTGCGTTCATTGTTGAATATTTTTCAACCCAACCTTAAAGTTGCCAACGGAACAGTTATCAATGGTGATTATGATGTTGCTAATCGTTATTTTAAAATGGATTTACATTCCAGTGAAATAAGCTATAACAACATTGTTGCAAAAACAATTCATTGGAATCAATTTGCTGATGGAAACACAATTTCTACCGATTTAACCTTTAATAGACTTAAATTAAATGATTCTATTACCTTGGATAACTTTAAGTTTATCACCAATGGTAACGGACAAAATTTAGTTTCTCAATTGGTATGGAATCCGCAAACCGAAAATGCAACCGATATTCAATGGCGCACAAAAATTCTTTCATCCAAAAAGTTTGATTTTGTGTTTGAACCTTCTTTTTTCACCATCAACAAACAACACTGGGAAATTTCAAAAGAAGCTTTGGTGAGCATCGATTCAACGTCAATTGATGTAACCAATTTTAAATTATCGAGTGGTGAACAATTTATTCTTGCCAACGGTAAAGTTTCTAAAAATGATGCCGATAAATTGAAGTTCGAGCTCAATGAGGTGGATTTGAATAAATTGAGTTTAATGGTGGGTCTCAACAAAACATTGGCTGGAAAACTAAACGGTTGGGGCTACATTTCCAATCCGTATAAAAACTTGTCGTATATGGGCGACGTGAAAGTGTTGGGATTGCATGTTAATAATGAAGAAGTGGGGGATGTATATGCGTTTTCTCAATGGGATAAAGAAAATAATAAAGTAGAATTATCGGGTGATTTATTGTATCGTGGCTTGCCAACTTTTCAGTTTAAAGGCATGTATGATGTAAGTAAAAAAACGGATAATTTAGATTTTAAATTAGTGTTTGACAAAACCAACATTTCGTTTGTAAATGCATTTTTAGAACCACTGGTAATTGGTAATATCAAAGGGTTTATCAACGGAAATTTGGATGTAAAAGGTTCTATTTCGCGACCAGAAATTGAAGGTGAAGTACAATTGGACAATGCTTCTGCAAAAGTGGTTATGTTGGGAACAACCTACAAATTCAACGGACCAATAAAAGCGGATAAAGATGGTTTTTATATTGACTATATTCCAGTAACCGATGAAGAAGGAAACACGGGCTCAATGACCGGATCCATCTATCACAATGATTACAAAGATTGGAACTTTGATTTGTCGTTGGATTTGGAAGAAGACTACTATAAACGCGATCCAGAAAAAAGTTGGGTGAAATTGCCTTTGCAAAAATTCTTGGCCATGAATACCGATGGAAAAAAAGGGGAGTTGTATTATGGAAAAGCCTATGCAACTGGTACTGTTGGAATTTTTGGCTATTTGAAAAACTTAGAAATTGATGTCAACTTAAAAGCACAAAAAGGCACTTGGGTGGATTTATCGTTGTTTCGTCAAACCGAATTGAAAGAAGATAATTTTATTGAATTTGTTTCAGTTGATACCACTCAACAAACACCTCAAAAGAAAATTAACTTCTCAGGTGTAACGCTCAACTTAAATTTTGATGTAACGCCAGATGCACAAGTAAAAATGATTTTTAACGAACAAACCAACGATGCTATTACAGCTTTTGGAAACGGAAAAATCAATATGAAAATGGACAATTTAGGGCAACTTTCTTTGGATGGTTCTTATTCAACCGTTGAAGGAAGTAAATATAATTTTGTGCTCGGTCCAATTAAAGAAACGTTTTACATTGCAGATGGTGGAACCATTACGTGGACTGGAAATCCATACAATGCAACGCTCAATTTAGATGCTTATTACAAATTGAAAGCCAACTTGGGTGATTTATCGCCAGAATTATTAGTTAGTGGTAACCAAGAAATTAATTGTTTTTTGAAATTAACTGAATCGTTGATGAAACCAGCCATTCAGTTTGATATTAAAGCACCAAAAGCACCCGATACCGATAAATCCATTCTTGCCCAATTAACCTCAGAACCAGATGAGTTGAACCGTCAGTTTTTCTCGTTGTTATTGTGGAAAAAATTCCAACCATCCAAGGGTAGTGCAAGAGCAAATGGAGGTGCAGCATTGGATTTAGCAACCAATCAAATCAACTCCTTGTTGTCACAAGTTTCACAAGATTATAAGTTAAACGTGGACATGAACTCAGACAATCAAGGTGGAAGTGAATATGCTTTTGGAATAGAAAAAGGATTTTTAGACGATAAATTGGTATTGTCGGGTTCGTTTGGAGCTAGAAATTCAACCAAAGGTAACCAAACACAATCATCAGTTATTGGTGATATTGAATTGGAATACAAATTGAACAAAGAAGGAACGTTTAGAATTAATGTTTTTAATGAATCAAACGACAATCGCAACTTGCAAGTGAGCAACGATAGAGGGATGTTTAAACAAGGTGTAGGTATTTATTATAAAGAAAGTTTTAACAATTCAAAAGATTTTAAACTCTTGCAAAAGTTCTTGGATATTTTTAGAAAAAAACAAAACAAGCGCTATCCCGTTCGTCGTAAAAAAATACAAACGCCTGTTCCTAAGGAAGATGAGGCACAACCGCAAATTCAGCAAGATAAAAACTAAATTTTAGGCATATTTATTGGTTATTCATTGAAAAAACAATGTATTTCAATTAAAATCATTAATTTAGTCCTAGAATTATGCACTTTAAAAGACCTATTGCGATATTGTTTATACTAATTTCTACTGTTTTGTTCGGTCAAGACAAAGCAATGGATTACTCATCGTGTGAAGGTACTTTAAACATTTTTAGAACACAGAAATACAACCTGAATTTTCTAGGAAACACAGAACCATCTACAACTTTTGCAGAATATCCAGCGTTATCCAAAATTACGTCGGGAAATCAAATTTGGTTTTCGTTTATCGCCCCAGCAGATGGTGAAATTTCAATGAGCCTAGAATCATCGAGTTCTAATTTATCACTTTTGGTTTTTGATACCTTGTTTTCCTACAATATTTGCAATGAAATTAAAATGGGGTTGGCAGAAATCATCCGTATGGTAACACCAACGGCCAGTAAAAAAGTGGGGCTTAGCAAAAACGTTAACGATAGTTATTTATACCCAATTTCTATTGCAAAAGGAAAGGTGTTGAATTTTGTGGTAATTGCCGATAATAAAGAAAAAAGTGATTTGTTGTTGGATTTTAAATTTGATTACACCAATGATGAAAGTACAGTGGATGTAAAGTCAATGGATTTTAAAAAAGATAGAAACGTCCCTACTTTTACCATTAAAATTGTAGATAAAGAAACAAGAAAGCCACTCATTTCAAGTTTGATTATTAAAGGTGTAAAACGATACGAAGGTTTTTTTAGAACCAGTGAACTAATTTTTGATGCCTACCGTTGCGGAAAATTAGAATATTCATGCGAGCACGAAGGCTATTTTCAAAACGACTCCATTGGAATTTCATTGACAGGACAAACCGACAAGGAACTCATTATTGAAATGGATCCTATCCGTGCTGGGAAATCAGTACAAATTGAAGAATTAGAATTTGTGCCTGGAACCAGTCAAATTATGGAAAGTTCTTTACCGAAATTACGTCGTTTACGTGATTTCTTGGTATTGAATTCTACGTTGAACTTTGAAATTCAAGGACATGTGTATGAACCTGGAAATGAAAATTCTTTGGCTGGACAAAAAATGTCGGAAGCACGAGCAAAACGTGTTATGAAATACTTAGTTGATAACGGAATTGATAAAAATCGGATGACCGCAGTTGGTTATGGAAATACACGTCCTGTTTTTGTAATGCCTAGAACAGCTAGTGAAGAACAAGCCAATAGAAGGGTGGAGATATTAATCAAATAGGAGATTAGGTTGCAGATTGTTTTTTCATGATGTTCCAAAACAATTTTTGAGGTAAAAATCGTTTTAAATACACCGCCAACGTTTCTTTGTTGCCAATAACAACTTCGCGTTTGTTTTTTTGAACACCTTTTAAAAGAGCCGCAACACAATCTTCTACCGACATGCCAGTCGCTTGATTGTGATCCATAACACCATGTTTTTCTCCTTTTTCATTCAATGCATTCATTGAAATGTTGGTGTTAATTTTTCCAGGATAAGCAATTGTTACGTTCAATCCGTTTTCTTCTTCCTCCAATGCCAAACTTTCATAAAATCCTTGTATAGCATGCTTGGAAGCACTGTAGGCCGAACGTAAGAAAAAGCCAAATTTACCAGCAATGGATGAAATTGCAACGATGTGACCGCTTTTTTGCTGAATCATAAATGGCAAAACAGCTTTTGTTAGTGCAATGTTTCCAAAATAGTTTACTTCCATTAAATAACGGTCAATGTCAATAGAAGTGTCGCGCGCATTGGAACGTTGACTTAATCCACCATTGTTGAATAAATAATCAATTCTACCGTATTTTTCAATGACTGTTTTTACCAATTCTGAAAAATTCTCTGAATGTTGCAAATCGAGTGGGAGCACCAAGTGATTGGTTCCAGCTAATTTTTCTTGCACCTTCAATAACGCTGTTTCTGAACGGGAGGATAGTATCACCTGCGCTCCATTTTTTGCACATTGAATTGCAATTTCTTGACCTATGCCCGATGAGGCACCTGTAACCCAAACAATTTTATTTTGTAAAAACATAAAAGCAAAAATAGTGAAATCTTATTGTCACAGCATAAAAAATGGCCGAAATTACCTTCCGACCATTTTTGTGGAGCAAACTCCCAATTTATTTTGAACTAGTGCTTACAAACGCTCAACAATCAATGCAGATGCACCACCACCACCATTACAGATAGCAGCACCACCAAATTTAGCATTGTTTTGTTTCAATACGTTTAATAAAGTAACAACGATTCTAGAACCTGAGTTTCCAAGAGGATGACCCAAAGCCACGGCACCACCGTTTACATCTACTTTATTTGCATCAATGTTTAATAATTTTGTGTTTGCAATTCCAACAACAGCAAATGCTTCGTTTAATTCCCAAAAATCAATTTGATCAGTTGTCATTCCAACTTTGTTCAACGCCACGTTTACAGCTTTTGTCGGTGCAGTTGTAAACCAAACTGGTTCGTGTGCAGCGTCACCATAAGAAACAATGCGACCAATTGGTTTTAAACCGTATTTTTCAACCGCTTCTTCTGATGCTAAAATTACAGCAGAAGCACCGTCGTTTATAGTTGAAGCATTGGCAGCAGTGATTGTTCCGTTTTTATCAAATGCAGGATTCAATGCAGGGATTTTATCCAATTTAACGTTTCTGTATTCTTCATCTTCAGCAAAAATGATTGGATCACCTTTACGTTGAGGTACACTCACAGGAACAACTTCATCGTTAAATTTACCAGCTTGCCATGCAGCAGCTGCTTTTTGGTA
>JAKQEZ010000446.1 GCA_029558435.1 Bacteroidota bacterium | reverse complement strand
TATATTGATTATCAGCATTAAAGATAAGTAAAATAAAGCTTAAAAACAAGTTATTTTATTGATAATCAGTTGTTTATATCAACATTTAAAGGTTAATAAATACAAAAAAGTCGGAAGAAATTTCTTCCGACCATTCGTGGCAAATCGCCTCTTTTTTTATACTCCTACTCTACTTTATGCATACATTTCTGCTTGCAATTGAGCAATTTTATCATCTTTTAAATAATCATCATACGGCATCATTTTATCAATTATACCGTTGGGTGTAATTTCAATGATACGATTGGCAACAGTGTTCACCAACTCATGGTCATGCGAAGTAAACAACAATGTTCCTTTAAATTCACTCATTCCGTTGTTGAGCGCTGTGATAGATTCCAAATCCAAGTGGTTGGTTGGCTCATCCATCAACAATAAATTAGCTTTTGCCAACATCATTTTAGACAACATGCAACGTACTTTTTCACCTCCCGATAAAACGTTTGCTGTTTTCAAAGCTTCTTCACCAGTAAACAACATACGCCCTAAAAATGTTCTCAAATACACTTCTTCTTTTTCTTCGTCTGTTTGTGCGTATTGGCGCAACCAATCAATCAATGGTAATTTATCTGAGAAATAACGGCTGTTATCATTGGGTAAATAAGAAGTTGTGATGGTCGTTCCGTATAAAAACTCACCACTTGCAGGCTTAGTTTCGTTTGCTAAAATTTCAAACAAAGCTGTTAGTGCCAATGAACTTTTTGAAATAAACGCAATTTTATCACCTTTATTTACCACAAAACTTACATTGCTAAATAAAGTTACTCCTTCATCTGATGTTGCAGAAATATTGTCAACATTCAATACTTGGTTACCAGCTTCTCTTTCTTGATGGAAGGTAATTCCAGGATATTTTCTTGAGGACGGTTGAATTTCTTCAATATCCAAATTATCCAACATTTTTCTACGAGATGTAGCTTGCTTTGATTTTGCAGCATTGGCAGAGAAACGTGCAATAAACTCCATGAGTTCTTTTTTCTTCTCTTCTGCTTTTTTGTTTTTATCAGCACGCTGACGAGCGGCTAATTGTGAACTTTGGTACCAGAATGAGTAGTTACCCGTAAACATATTTAATTTTCCAAAGTCGATGTCGCAAATGTGCGTACAAACGGTATCCAAAAAGTGACGGTCATGCGATACTACTATTACCGTGTTTTTAAAGTCCATTAAAAAGTCCTCTAACCATGAAATGGTATTCAAATCCAAGTCATTGGTAGGCTCATCCAACACCAACACGTCTGGGTTACCAAACAAAGCTTGAGCTAATAAAACACGTACTTTTAAATCGTTGGACAATTCTTCCATCAATAAATAGTGTTTTGACTCATCAATTCCAAGGTTGCTCAACAAGGTTGCGGCATCTGTTTCTGCGTTCCATCCTTCCAAATCGGCAAATTCGGCTTCCAATTCAGCAGTACGCATTCCGTCTTCGTCAGAAAAATCAGGTTTAGCATACAATGCATCTTTTTCGGTCATGATTTCATACAAACGTCTATGTCCCATAATCACTGTTTGCAACACTTGCTCGCTATCAAAAGCAAAGTGATTTTGGTTCAATACTGCCAAACGCTTTCCTGGTTCCAATTCCACTCTACCCGTTGTTGGATCTTGTTCACCAGTTAATATTTTTAAGAATGTTGATTTTCCGGCTCCATTAGCGCCAATGACACCGTAACAGTTTCCGTTAACAAACTTAACGTTCACATCATCAAATAAAACTCGTTTCCCAAATTGAAGGGACAAGTTGTTAACTGTAAGCATATTTTTGAAAAATTTAGTGCAAAGATAGTGATTTTATATGAATTGGAGCGGTGAAAAAATTATCCGACTAAAGTTGTTGAAATCAAATAATTTCTACTAAATTTATCTGAAAAAATAAAAAGTAAAACTATGAAAAGAAGTACGATTATCATTTTAGTTGTAATTGGGATTTTAATGTTTTGGGTAATTGGCGTTCAACGCAAAGCCGTAACATTAAGCGAAAGCATTGAAAACAGTTGGGGAAATGTAGAAACAGCTTATCAAAGAAGAAATGATTTGATTGGTAATCTAGTGAAAACAGTTCAAGGTTCGGCTGATTTTGAACGCAAAACATTGGAAGCTGTTGTTAATGCACGTGCAAAGGCTACGCAAACTAAAATTGACCCGTCAAACATGACTGAAGAAGATTTTAAACGTTTTGAAGAAGCACAAGCCAACGTAAAATCATCGTTGGATCGTTTATTGGTAGTTGTTGAAAATTATCCTGACTTAAAAAGCAGTAGTAATTTCTTAAAACTTCAAGACGAATTGGCAAGTACTGAAAATCAAATTTTAACTGCTCGCACCCGTTTCAACGACGAAGTGAAGCCTTATAATACATACATCAAAAAATTCCCAACCAATCTTATTGCTGGTATGTTTGGATTTACAGAACGTCAATATTTCAAAAGTGTGGAAGGTGCTGACAAAGCTCCAGATGTGGAATTTAATTTTTAACAATGGACGCACCCACTCCATCCGACTTTCTTTCTAAAGAAGAAGTTCAAGAAGTTGTTTTAGCCATTAAAGAAGCAGAGTGTAATACGTCTGGTGAAATTCGTGTGCACATTGATCAAGAAGAGGTGGAAGCACCTTTTGAGCATGCAAAAATAGTTTTTGATGAATTGGAGATGTATGCAACACAAGATAGAAATGGAATTTTATTTTATATCAACATTTCCACTCATTCTTTTGTAATAATTGGCGATGAAGGCATTCATCAAAAAGTAGGCGATGAATTTTGGGATGCTATCCGAAATGCCGTCATCATTGAATTTACAAAAGGAAATTATAAAGTGGGATTAATCAACGGAATTAGTGAAGTAGGAAAACAATTAAAAAGTCATTTTCCTTACCAAGCAAACGATAAAAACGAACTTCCAAATGAAATTTCAGGCATCTAAACTATATCGAATATTTTTGTTGTTGCTTGCAATTGGTTGGAGTTTGCAACTATTTGCCCAATTTGACATTCCGCCCAAACCGTCAAAACAAACGGCTTTGTATGATTATGCTAAATTGCTAACACCTGAGCAAGCAACAAGTTTAGAGCAAAAGTTGGTACACTATTTTGACACCACCGGAAACCAAATAGTTATAGCCATTGTGCCAACCATCAAGGGTGAAGACATTGGTTTGCTTACGCCAAAGTGGGGACATGAATGGGGTGTTGGTGGAAAAGAAAACGACAATGGTGTGTTTATTCTTTTAGCTGTTGAAGAGCACAAAATATACATTGCACCAGGCTATGGTTTAGAACACCTTTTAACGGCTGGAATAAACGGAGAAATTATTCGCAACGACATCATACCGCACTTTAAACAAGGAGATTACTACACTGGTTTAATGGTGGGAACAGATCAACTAATGAAATTGTTTAGCGGAGCCTACCAACCCACAGCCGTAGAAGAGCCTTTTCCTTGGGGAGCTTTGTTGATTTTCTTAGGAATTGTGGTGCTTGTGTTTTATTTGAATTATAAAAATAAAAAAGAAGGCGGCGGTGGTTTTGGAACTGGCGGAGGTGCCTATACTATTGGTCGCTACGGTGGCGGATATTATGGCGGAGGCAGTTCTAGAAGCAGTGGCGGTTTCGGAGGAGGTGGATTCAGTGGTGGCTTTGGCGGTGGCGGCTTTAGCGGTGGTGGTGCTGGAGGAAGTTGGTAGTGACAAGACATAAAAAAAGGAGCAATCATTGCTCCTTTTTTAGTTATTGAACATCTATCAATTACAAATTTGATTGATGGTTGCTTTTAATATTTCGCGTGCTTCATCCAAGGTTGGCGCTTCGGCATAAATGCGCAAAACAGGCTCTGTTCCTGAAGGACGAATCATCACCCAACGTTCATCGTCAAAGAAAAATTTGAATCCATCAATGGTTTTAACTTCGTTGATGCGGTATTTTCCAAATTCTTTATAAATGTTTTCGTTGCAATTTTTGATGATGGCTTGTTTCAATTCTTCGGAAATGTGCAAATCGTTGCGTTCAAATTTGAATTCACCTACAATTTCATACACTTCATTGATGAGCTCGTCAAGGGTTTTGCCCGATTTCGCCATAAATTCCCAGATAATCATTCCCATCCAAATACCATCGCGCTCTGGAATGTGACCTTTTACGGCAATACCACCCGATTCTTCTCCTCCAACCAATACATCTTCTTCTACCATGATGGTTGCAATGTATTTAAAGCCAATTTTTACAACTTCGCTTGGCAAACCGTAATGATTAGCCATTTTTTCAACACGTGGAGTGGTGCTAAATGCTGTTGCAATTTTTCCTTTTAATCCTTTGTATTTGGCAAGGTAATGCACCAACAATAAAATGATGTGGTGAGAATCAACGAACTCTCCTTTTCCGTTGTATAATCCAATTCTATCTGCGTCACCATCAGTAACTAACGCACAATCAATTGAACCTTTAGTTTTAATAAATTCTTCTAATTCTTTTAAGTTTTTTGCTATTGGTTCGGGTGCAATTCCTTTAAAAGAAGGATTGTGTTCGCAGTGTAAAAAATCAATATTGGGCAACACACGTTTCAATACATTTTGTCCAGCACCAAACATTGCATCGTAAGCCAATTTTAATCCAGATTTTTCAATTGCTTCAATATCAAAATTTGCTTTTAAATGGTTGACATATTCTGTTTCCAAATCAACTACTTCAACCAACGGATTATCCAATGAAATCGTTCTCCAATCAATCGCAACGGTATCTGGAATGATGTCTTCAATTTCTTGCACTTTTGCAGGCGCCAATGGTCCACCAAAATGCGATTTCAATTTAAAACCATTGTATGATGGTGGGTTGTGGCTTGCAGTAATAACAACCCCTAACGAGCAATTCTTTTTAACTGTAGCCAAAGAAACCATTGGTGTAGAAACAAATCCTTTAGCCATTTTTACTTTTACACCTTGCGAAATAAAAATTTTAACAGCTGTTTCTACAAACAATTCGCCTTGAAAACGGCAATCGTGGCCGATAACAATAGTAGGGTTTTCGTAGTTTTGTTTTACCCAAATGGCAGTTGCCAAAGAAACTCTTGCAACATTATCAACGGTATATTCATCGGCAATAATTGCTCTCCAACCGTCTGTTCCGAATTTAATTTTTGTTGTCAAATTAATATAAAATTAGTTCTAGCAAATATAAAAAATTATTGAAGGTTGCTAAAAGGTTAAACATGCTATAAAATGGTTGTCCAAAATTAAAAACATTTCGAACAACCATTTCAGATGTGTAAGAATATTTTATTTTTTAAATTCTGTAATTGTTTTTTCGATGATAGCAACACATTCCATCAATTGTTCTTCTGTCATCACCAAAGGTGGCGCAAAGCGAATGATGTTACCATGTGTTGGTTTTGCTAGCAATCCGTTTTCTGCAAGTTGCATACACAAATCCCAAGCAGTTGAGCTTTCTGGTGTGTCGTT
This sequence comes from Bacteroidota bacterium, assembly GCA_029558435.1. The sequence continues at coordinate 14,073 of JAKQEZ010000446.1, read as the reverse complement.
TACAATAATGGCGTTCAACAAACCTTTACCTCTCACCTTTGTTATCAAATCCGATTTTTCGATGATGCGGTTCATTTCTTTTCTAAAAATTTCACCTAAACGGTAAGCATTTTCTGCCAATTTTTCTTCTTTAACAACTTCTAAAGCAGCGATGGCTACACGTGCAGCAATTGGATTTCCTCCAAAAGTTGAACCGTGTTGCCCTGGTTTAATCACCATCATTATCTCGTCATTTGCCAACACGGCAGAAACAGGATACAAGCCACCAGAAAGTGCTTTTCCAAGAATCAAAATATCGGGTGTTACATTTTCATAATTTACAGCCAATAATTTTCCAGTACGAGCAATTCCTGTTTGAATTTCATCCGCTATGAACAAGACGTTATTTTCTTCGCACAAAGCTTTTGCAATTGCCAAAAATCCTTCTTGAGGCACCATTACCCCTGCTTCACCTTGAATGGGCTCTACTAAAAATCCAGCAATGTTTTTGTTGTTTTTCAATACTTCTGCCAAGGCATCAACATCGCCATAAGGAATGGATACAAAACCTGGTGTGTAGGGTCCGTAGTTAATGCGTGAATCTGGATCATTGGAAAACGAAATGATGGTTGTTGTTCTTCCGTGGAAGTTACCATCGCACACAATTATTGTTGCATCGTTTTCGGCAATGCCTTTTTTCTCATAAGCCCAACGGCGACACAACTTAATAGCTGTTTCAACCGCCTCAGCACCTGAGTTCATTGGCAACACCTTATCAAAACCAAAATATTCGGTAATTGTTTTTTCATACACACCCAATACATCGTTGTAGAATGCACGAGATGTTAATGCCAATTGTTGCACTTGCTCAATCATTGCCTTCACAATTTTTGGATGGCTATGACCTTGGTTTACTGCCGAATATGCCGAAAGAAAGTCGTAATATCTTTTTCCTTCCACATCCCAAACATAAACTCCCTCACCTTTTGTTAAAACTACCGGTAGTGGATGGTAATTGTGGGCACCATATTTATCTTCCAACGCTATCAATTCACTCGAACGAGTGCCATCTGCAACTATGCTCATAACAACTTTTTTAATTAATTTAATGAATTACAAATGTATTGAATGCAATTCAGAATACCAATTATCTGTTAAAAAAACCTTGTTACAAGTGTGTTTTTTGAAATTTCACACGTTAAATATTAAAATCATTTAATCTCTCCACCCAAGGCTTTGTACAATTGCACCAACGCTTTTGCATTACGGTGTTGAAAATCTACATAATCCAATTCGGCTTGAATTTTAGCTTTTTGTGCATTAATAATTTCCCAATAATTAGCATAACCAGTTAAATACAAATCATTGGACACATCCACTGCTCTATCCAAAAATGCCACTTCATCATCTTTGATGTTGAGCACGGTTTGATTCATGGCAACTTGAGAGAGCAAAGAACTTAACTCGTTAAAAGCATTGATTACATTTTTTTGATAGCTGAAAAATGCTATTTCTTGGTTGCGATTGGCAATGTAAAATTCTTGTTTCAATTGTCCTTGATTAAAAATTGGTTGCACCAACCCACCCAATAATTGCCATGCAATGGAACCAACATTAAAAAATGTAGGCATTGAAAATGAGTGCAATGCAACGTTACCACCAAATTGAATTTTAGGAAAAAATGCTGCACGTGCAGATTTAGCATCGGCATTAGAAGCAACTAATTCAAAATAACTTTCGGCAACATCAGGGCGTTTGTGAATGATGGAATCTACATGAATTTTTTGGTTCAACAACGCAAGATGATTGGATAAAAATGTTGTTCCTCTGGTCAAATCACCCGAATATTCGCCTAATAAACTAAGCAATGCTTTTTCTGTGGAGTTGATTTCAATTTTTAATTGCTCCATTTCGGCTTGCATGTTTTTGGATTGAGCACCAAATTGCTGAACTGCCAATTCGGTTGCCTTACCCGCTGCACGTTGTGACTCTACAATTTCAAATGCTTTTAATTGCACACCATAATTGGCTTCGTAAATTTTTACTTTTTTGTCTAAAGCAATTAATTGGTAATACAAATCAGCTACATCTGTAAACAACTGGTTTTTGAGTAGATTAATTCCCTGTTGACTTGCCAAAAAACGTTGTTGAGCTGCTCTTTTTTTGTGTCTTAATCGCCCCCAAACGTCTATTTCCCACGATGTTTGAAAACCTAACCAATAATTAGGAGTAACATCGCGTTTTATTTTTTGGTCTTCTTGAATGTTGGAAGAAAGATTGGTATCAAAATTTCCAACGCCCTCCATGGTGTGGTCGCCATATTTAGTTCCAGAAGCATTGATACTTAAATCCAACGACGGTATTAACGCTAATTTAGCACGTTTGAGGTGAGAATTGGCAATAAGAATTCGTTGTTGAAAAATTTGATAATCTGGATTAGATTTCATTACTCGGTCAAACAATTGCAATAATTGAGGATCATTGAAATACGTATTCAACGTAATGGGAATGAATTCTTCTGTTGCATTGTTGGAAGCGTTATTAAAAGTAGTTGGTAAATCATCTACCTTTTTTACTTCTAAGGTTTTAAATTGTGCACAAGCAGTGAGCAATAAAACACTCATTGTCAAGGCTGTATATTTTACAAATCGTTTCATAGTTTATTTTTTAGAACCAATTTTTGCAAAAATGATGTACAATCCAGGGATTACAACTATACCGAATACCGTTCCGATAAGCATCCCTCCTGCTGCGGCCATACCAATTGATTGATTTCCAACTGCACCTGCACCCGAAGCCAAACAAAGTGGAATTAGTCCGGCAACAAAAGCAAACGATGTCATTAGAATTGGACGAAAACGTTGTCGTGCTCCTTCAATAGCAGCTTCGGCAAATCCAAAACCTTCTTTGTTGCGTGCGATGGCAAATTCAACAATCAAAATGGCATTTTTAGCCAACAAACCAATTAACATAACCAATGCAACTTGTGCATAAATGTTGTTGTCTAAACCAGCCAAAACCAACGCTATGTATGATCCAAACACACCAATTGGCAAGCTCAATAATACTGGGAAAGGCAACATAAAACTTTCGTATTGAGCTGCTAGTAACAAATAAACAAACAACAATACCAAACCAAAAATGGCTACTGTTTGATTTCCAGATAATATTTCTTCGCGTGTCATACCCGACCATTCAATGGCGTATCCACGAGGTAATGATTTTTCTGCAATGCGTTCAACTGCTTTAATAGCATCACCAGAGCTATAACCTTCTGCGGGCTCACCATTAATCATTGCCGACATGTACATGTTGTAACGTGTAAGAACTTCGGGACCATATACACGTTCTATGCGCATAAACGATGACAACGCCACCATTTCACCTGCATCATTTTTAAGATACATGTCCAAAATGCTTTCTGGGTTTCTTCTAAACTCAGGACCTGCTTGCACCATTACTTTATACATTTGAGAAAAACGAATAAAGTTAGTTGCATAAAACGAACCTAACATGGTTTGCAAAGTTGACATTGCATTATCCACCGAAACACCTTTTTTGGCTGCCATGTCATAATCAATATGAATCATGTATTGTGGAAAGGTTGCATCGAAATTCGTAAACGTATTTTTGATTTCAGGAGACGCATTTAGGTCTGCAACAAATTTCTTTGCAATTTCATCGGTGTTTTCAATCGTTCCTCCTGATTTATCCAATAGGCGCAATTCAAAACCACTGGTATTACCAAAACCTGGAACTGTCGGTGGTGCAAACACTTCTATACTTGCATCGGCAATGTCTTCAGTTTTTTCTTGCAGTTGTGCAATAAATTCATCCACCGTAATTGATCTGTCTTTCCAATCTTTAAGGTTTATCATTCCCATTCCGTAAGAAGCACCTGCAATTTCAGAAACAATGTTATAACCTGCCAATGTTGTTACGTTTTCAAACCCTTCAATTTCTTTTGCCATAGCGGCAACTTCGTCCAACACTTTTTCAGTTCGTTCTACCGATGCTCCTTGTGGAGTGGTAACGTTAACATACAGCATACCTTGGTCTTCCATTGGAATAAACCCAGAAGGTAAAATGGAAGCCGTTCCCCAAGTTAAACCAACAAATGCTAATAAAATTCCAATTGTTACAACTGGACGTGTTGCAAATTTTGACAAAATATTGGCATAACCATTCGTTACACGATCAAACCAAGCATTGAATTTATCGAAAAATTTGCCCAGCCATCCTTTTTTGGTTGTTGGATTGTGTGGTTTTAAAATCAAAGCACACAAAGCTGGTGTCAATGTTAACGCGTTAATACCCGAAATAACAATGCTGATGGCAAGAGTTAGTGAAAATTGGCGGTAAAACACACCCACTGGTCCATCCAAAAACGCAACAGGAATAAACACAGCCGCCATTACGATGGTAATAGCTACAACTGCTCCTGCAATTTCTTTGGTTGCACTAATGGTAGCTTCTAAAGGTGGCATGTGTTGTTCTACCATTTTTACGTGCACGGCTTCTACCACCACAATGGCATTATCCACCACAATACCGATAGCCAACACCATTGCAAACAAGGTTAACAAGTTGATAGAGAAACCGAGCATGGACATAAATGCAAACGTTCCAACCAAAGCAACAGGAACCGCCAATACAGGAATCAACGTAGAGCGCCAATCTTGCAAAAACAAGAATACCACTATACCAACCAAGATAAAGGCTTCAATTAAAGTTTTTAAAACTTCGCTAATGGAAGCATCCAAAAAACGCGAAACGTCATAGGCTAAATTATAGTCCATTCCTGGAGGAAAAGAAGTTTCTTTTAGCTCGGCCATTTTAGCTTTTACATTGGCAATAACCTCCGAAGCATTGGAACCAGGGCGCTGTTTCATCATTATGGAAGCAGAAGGGCGACCATCCGTTTTTGACACCATTCCGTAGCTCATGGCTCCAAATTCAATTTGAGCAACATCTTTCAATTTCAATATTGTTCCATCAGGATTGGAACGTAAAGGAATTTCTTCGTATTGGTGGGGTTCAAAAAACTTTCCTGTGTACTTGATAACGTATTGCAATTCACTTTTAATTTTACCAGAGCCTTCACCCACTTTTCCTGGTGCTGCGGCAATGTTTTGCTTTTGCAATGCATCAATTACTTCGTTTGCAGCAATGTTGTAGGCCACCATTTTTTCTGGGTCTAACCAAACACGCATGGAATATTCTTTTTGTCCCATGATTTCGGCACGCCCAACTCCATCAATACGTTTTAATTCTTGAAGAATGTTGATATCTGTGAAATTGAAAATAAATTGCTCGTCTTGATCTTCATCCGTACTCACAATATTAAGGTACATCAACATACTGTTCACCTCTTTTTCGGTAGTAACACCAGCACGAATAACCTCTTCGGGCAACTCATCCAAGATTGTAGTTACGCGGTTTTGTACGTTTACCGCAGCCAAATCGGGATCTGTTCCAACTTCAAAGAAAATTTGAATCATTGTCAATCCATCGTTGGATGTTACAGTTGACATATAAGTCATTCCCGGCACCCCGTTGATAGCACGTTCTAATGGCAAGGCAACTGCATTGGCCGACACCTCGGCATTTGCACCAGTATATTTGGCTTGCACAATAACGGATGGAGGCACAATGTCAGGAAATTGCGTAATCGGCAATTGAAAAATAGCCAATACCCCCAACAAAACAAAAAATATTGAAATTACTAACGAAAGTACTTTTCGTCGAATAAATAATTCTACCATAAAGCTTGATTTTTAAGAAAAACTACTTGGTACTTTTCTTGCGTTTGATTTTTTCTCCATCGCGCAGTGATTGTGTTCCTGCTTGAACAATAACATCACCTACTTTTAATCCTTTATCGATAATGAAAGAATCTTCCAAGGTTGCGCCAATTACTACTGGAGTCATGTGAACAACATTATTTTTATCAACTACAAAAACATAACGTTTATCTTGAATGGAAAATACTGATTTTTGAGGAATAATAATGACATCTTCTCTACTTTCAGAAATAATTAATTTCCCCGATGTACCGTGTTTTATCATTCCTTCGGTGTTGGCAAATTTTGCTTTGTATTGAATAGTACCTGTTTGGCGGTCAATTTCACCTTCTGCTGTTTCCAACACACCTTGATGTGCATACTTTACACCGTTTGGAAGAACCAAGTGAATATCGCGGTGATTTCCTAATTTATTTTCAGCAATTAATTGAAAATAAGTATTTTCTTGAATAGAGAAATAGGCATAAATCTCATCCAACTCAGAAACTGTTGTAAGCAATGAACCGTTTTGCACCAAACTTCCTTCTTTTAATGGAATTCTGTCAATTACACCATCAAAAGGGGCTACAATTTTTGTAAAGCTGATCTGTTGCTCGATGGCATTTTTTTCTGCCATAGCATAGGCAACTTTTGCTTCCGAAGCTTCATTTTTTGCTTGCGCCAATTCTAATTCATTATCGGCAATAATTTTCTTATCAAACAAAGCTTTCATTTGACGTAATTCAACCGAAGTCATACGAAAATCAGCTTGTGCATTTTTTAATGTTGCTTTTGCTTTGAGCAATTCTATTTGCAATTCAGCATCACTTAATTTAAAAAGTGTTTGTCCTTTTTTTACTGCCTGACCTTCGTTTACAAATACTTTTTCCATCAAACCGGCAATTCGGGCATGGATTTCAACATTTTTTTTAGCCTGAATATCGGCAACAAATTTATTGGAAACAATGGTGTCATTTAATGCCACTTTCAATATAGGAAGTGTTTTAATATCGTTTGTGTTGTGTTGCTGATTATCATCACTACAAGCTGTGAAAAATAAACCGCTTACAACAAATGCAAGGTAAAATACTTTATTCATTATCAATTATTTAAAATAAAAACTAGTTAATCTACAGAAGTAGTTTGGAAGTCTTATTTTAAATCAAAACAATTGATAACGATGCAGAAAAGATGTTTCTTTGGGAAGAAGTGAACAAGTAGTTACTTCAAAATTCAATTGAGCAATTGAATTGATACTATGTTCGTTGTTAAGGGATTCAATTTCAGTCTGAATAGAGAAATTTTGACTTGTATTACCACGTCTTAATTTTCTGTATTTTATGATAGTGATTTCTACTGGTGAATCTGTTGTATTTTGTAATTGATCAACATTTTCGACTCCTGTTGTTGCTACAAATTTATCGAGATTTGAAAATTGCTGAAACACCTCTTCACTCGAAATGAATGAAGAAAAAATGATAAAAAGAGAAAAAAGTAAAACTTTAATTTTATTCATTTTTTTTGGTTGCTTTCTGCATAAAAAGTTTACAAAATTAACATCAAAAGTGAGCTTCTTTAAAAACTGATTTGTTAAAATAAGTTAATTGAAAGCTGTGTAATTTTATTTAATCGCCTGTAAAATCCTTATAAATTGACAACTTGCTGATACAAATCTTCATACATCGGTAAAATTTTATCCAATTCAAATTTTTGCGCTTGTAGTTTAGCGTTTTTCTTAAATTGAGTTAGAGTTTCGTCCGATTGTAAAATTTTCAAAGTGTTGTTAGCCATATCTTGCACTTCACCTACATTGGAAGTAAAACCACTAAATCCATGTTCGTTCACTTCTGGGATGCCACCCGTATTGGATGAAATTACTGGCACACCTGCTGCCATTGCCTCTAGTGCAGCCAAACCAAAACTTTCTGTTTCTGAAGGCAATAAAAACACATCGCAGATTTCCAATACTTTTTCTGTTTCAGCAATTTTACCAGTGAAAATAACTCGTTTTTCAATACCTAATTCACGACACACACGTTCTGCCAATAAACGATCTGGTCCATCACCTACCAACAACAATTTGGCTGGCAATGCTTGATTCACCAAATAAAAAACACGAATCACGTCTTCAATTCTTTTTACGGGTCTGAAATTTGAAATATGGCATAGAATACGTTCCTCACCCATTGCATATTTTAAACGCTGGCAAGCAAAAGTCATTTCTTTGGCAATTGGCGGTGCAAAATTGGGGATAACTTCAATTGCACGTTGAGTGTTAAAATGTTCGTAGGTGGATTGCTTTAAACTTTCAGAAACCGCAGTAACCGCTGTTGATTCGTTGATGCAAAAAGTAATCACCGGTTCAAAAGATGGATCTTTCCCCACCAAGGTAATATCTGTACCGTGCAAGGTGGTAATGAACGGAATATTGATGCCTTGTGCTTTTAAAATTTGTTGCGCCATATAGGCTGCCGAAGCATGCGGAATGGCGTAATGCACGTGCAATAAATCTAGTTTTTCGTGTTTTACTACGTCTACAATTTTACTCGATAGTTGAATTTCATAGGGTTGGTAATCAAACAAAGGATAATCGCTCAACGAAACTTCGTGGTAATACGTGTTATCGATAAAATTTCCCAAACGAACAGGTTGCGCATAGGTTATAAAATGAATTTCATGCCCTTTTTGTGCCAATGCTTTTCCCAACTCCGTTGCCACTACTCCACTTCCTCCAAAGGTTGGATATAAAACCATTCCTATTTTCATATCGATATTATGTAAATTGAGGCAAAATTAGCGAATATTCGCTTGCAAGAATTTTAATAAAGTGTTATTTAATCTTAATTTCAATAATAATCAAGCTAAACAACCGGCTACCATTCTGTCTTTTCCTTGTAAATCTTGTTTTATTTCAACCGAATGAAACCCCGATTGATTTAAAAGTGTTGCAACGTCATTTCCATATTGCTCGTTGATTTCAAAGAAAAGAAAGCCTCCCGTTTTTAATTTTTGGGTAGCCTCGTGCACTATTTTTTTATAAAACAACAAGGGGTCGTTATTGGGAACAAACAAAGCCAACGCAGGTTCAAAATCCAATACATGATTGGCCATTTGCAATTTTTCATTTTCCAATACATAGGGCGGATTTGAAACCATCACATCTATTGATTTAGAGTCCATTGGCAAAGCTTGTTGAAGCACATCAAGTTGTAGAAATCCCACTTCAAGCTGTGTTTTCTTTGCATTTTCTTTGGCTAAATTCAATGCATCTATCGAAACATCCACACCTACAACTTTTGCTGCTGGACATTTACTTTTTAATGCCAAGGCGATGCAACCACTTCCTGTGCACACATCAACTATTGTTGTGGCATTTGGCGCTTTTGAAACAATCCAATCTACCAATTCTTCGGTTTCTGGTCGTGGAATTAACGCACGTTTATCCGTATTCAACAGCAATCCATAAAACTCCACTTCTCCTAAAATGTATTGAAAAGGTTCGTTGGTTTGCAAGCGTTTCACAACCGATCGAAAATAGAGTAAATCGGATTCGCTCATGCGCAAATTATCGGCAAGCAACAAATCGGCTGATGAAAGTTGCAAGCGTTGTTGGGCACACAATTGAAACATAATTTTTATTTCACGTGCAGTGAATTGCCCTTCTAACCGTGCTGAAAAATAGTTTTTTACAGATTTTACTGTATTATCAGAAACAAACATTAATCCTTCTTTTTACCTATATAATAGGTGTATCCGAGGCCAAAGGTAATAAATTGTGCTGTTTTAGTAAATTCTTTTTGTTCCCAACCACCTTGTAAAATGGTTCCCAACATCGCCGGTTTAAAAGAATAACCTTGAATGGTATAGCCAATTGTGAGGCGAAACGAAGATTGATTAGCCGCACTTAAAATAAACCCAATTGTTGGCTCCACAAAACCAGCATCAAATTGATAGGCGCCCCCTCTTCTTGCTTTATTGAGGTCGGTGACAACATAATTCCACTCGTAACCAATTTTTACAGAGGCATCAAAAGCAAAACGTTTGGTGTAAAATTTTTCATAACCTATTTTAAAAAAAGGTCCAAAAGCATGCATCACACCGTCCAATTTTTCGGGCACTCTAAATTCGTTGATTTTATAGTGAATAAAACGAAATCCTCCGCCAAAAACAAGAGCAAATGGCAAGTGATATTGATAGTAAACATTGGCATCTACTACTCCTTTCATAATACTTTCAAATGGTTTATTGATGGTTGTATTCGGCAGTCCAAGTACAACATTAAACGTATGTTTAGGTTTAATTTCATCGATGGCAACCATTTCGTTTTCAGATTGAACGATAATTGTTTCCTCTTGCGAGTATGCAATTATGGTACAAAAAACACATATTATGAATAGAGTAAACGGAGTTTTCATCACAAAAAGATTAATATTTTCATTGAATACGTAAATATAATGGAATTTATTTGATTCAATTCAAAATATATCCCGTTTAATCAAAAATTGAAGCACTTTAAATTAAAATCTATTTTTGAGGTATATATTCTCGTTGGAAAATTGTATTTTCGTCATCTGTTTTTAATTTTTTACAAACTATATGAGAATTTTTCTTCTTTTTCTAGCAACTGTTGCTGTATCAACACTTGGTTTTTCGCAAGATCACAACATTCGTGGATTTGTTTTTGATAAAGAAAATGGCGAGCCTGTTACTTTTGAGAAAGTAAAATTATTTTCTTCCGACAGTGTGATGCGTGGCGGTGCAATGACTGATATCAACGGGTTGTTTTCCATTCCAAACGTAGCTATTGGTGAATATTACATTGCGATTGAAACCGTTGAATACGAAGCTGTGCATCAAAAAGTGAGTGTTACAAAAGCAAATGGTATTACGGAATTAAAATTCAACTTAGAAAAAATTAAAAACGTAAAAGAAATTGAAGGTGTGCATATTACTGCAGAATCACAACGCAATAAAACGCAAATTCAGGTTTCTAAGTTATCGTTAGACAAAGCAACCATTGAACGTATTCCTACCATTGGAGCAGAAAATGACATTGTAAATGCATTGAGTATTACACCAGGGGTAATTACAACAGGCGACCAAGGAGGACAATTGTATGTGCGTGGTGGTACACCAATTCAAAATAAAATTTTATTGGACGGGATGACTATTTATTCACCGTTTCACTCTATTGGTTTCTTTTCGGTTTTTGAAACAGAATTAATTAGAAACACCGACGTTTATACAGGTGGTTTTGATGCAAAATATGGCGGACGAATTTCATCCATCATGGACATCACCTACCGCGATGGAAACCGTCAAAAATTTGGAGGAAAAGTTTCTGTATCGCCGTTTATGGCAAAAGCCGTATTGGAAGGTCCAATGGGTAAAAAGAAAGAGGATGGTTCTCCACGTACTGGTTCTTATATTTTATCTGCAAAACATAGTTTATTGAGCTATACATCGAAATCGTTGTACCGCAACATCAATAATATGAGCACATCATCGGGTGCTGGAATGCCTTATACATTTACCGATGTGTATGGTAAACTTTCGTTTAATGGTGATGGAGGAACAAAATTTAGTGTATTTGGATTTCACAACAGAGATAGCGTCAACTATGCTATTGCAGATTTGAGCTGGCAAGCAACTGGTGGAGGAATTAATTTCTTATTGGTTCCATCAAGTTCAAAAACCATTATCAAAGGACATTTAACAGGAAGTTATTACAAAACAACTTTTAGAGAAGCTGAAACACAACCACGCTTTAGTGGTGTTGGAGGTTTTGATTTAGCGTTTGACTTTTCCTATTTCTTATTAAAAGAAAGTGAATTAACCTATGGTTTGAATATTGGTGGATTTAATACCAACTTTACTACCTATAACGAGGCAAAACGCAAAATTGAAGATGCTAACTTTTCTACAGAAATTGGTGCTTATGTTAGTTTCCGCTATGTTGCAAGCAGATGGGTGGTACAACCAAGTTTCCGTTTACAAGCCTATCCAAGTGTTGGAACAGTTGTTCCAGAACCGCGTTTGGGAGTTAAATTCAACGCAACAGAATTTATGCGTGTTAAATTGTCTGGAGGACGTTTCTCTCAAAATTTCACATCGGCTTCATCCGATAAAGACATCGTGAATTTGTTTAACGGAATGCTTTCTGCTCCGACGAATATTCAATCAACTTTTGTGAATCAATACGGTCAAGAAAAAACTTTGAAAAATGGTTTGCAAACGGCTTGGCATGCTGTTTTAGGATTTGAATTTGATATTGTAAAGAATTTGTCTTTGAATGTGGAAGGATATTATAAATTCTTTGACCAATTGAGCAACATCAACCAAAATAAAATATACGAAGACATTCCAGAGTTCAACAACAAAAGCGATGTTGAGAAAAAAGATTTCTTGATTGAATCGGGTGAATCGTATGGTTTGGATGTTTTGTTGAAATACAACTTAAACAACAGTTTACACGTTTGGACCGTTTATTCATTTGGATATTCTAAACGTTGGGATGGTTTTGAATATTATTTCCCAGTATTTGACCGTCGTCACAACTTGAATTTGGTTGTATCGTATGCTTTTGGCAAGAAAAAGAATACAGAAATCGACTTGCGTTGGAATTATGGTTCTGGTTTGCCGTTTACACCAACTTCGGGATATTACCAACCAGAAAACTTCTCTGGTGGAATTACAACCGATTATACATCTACCAACTCAAGCAATGTGGGTGTATTGTTGGGTAAATTCAACTCATCTCGTTTACCGGCATACCACCGTTTGGATTTGACAATTAAGCATAAATTTATTTTCAAAAACAAAATGGAATTGGAATTGATTGCAAGTGTTGTTAACCTTTACAATCAGAAAAATATTTTCTATGTAAACCGTGTTACAAACGAAGTAATTTATCAGTTCCCAATTTTACCAAGTTTTGGTATCAGCTGGAAATTCTAATATTTTTAGTGTGTAAACAAATACGAAACGGAAGGTTGTGCTTATTTTGTTTTAAAGTCAACTTTCCGTTCTGGATTATTTTTTAGAAATGATCCCCACCCTTTTTCTTTTGTTTTGGTATTTTCACCTACACCTTTTGAAAAATGATGACAAACAGCAGCTGCCAAACCATCGGTTGCATCCATGTATTTAGGCATGTCTTTTATTTGAAATAATTTTTGTAGCATGGCTGCAACTTGTTCCTTGGATGCATTTCCATTTCCTGTAACAGCTTGTTTTATTCTACGTGGCGAATATTCTTCATAGCTCATACCATTGCTTAAACATGCAGCGATGGCAACTCCTTGTGCGCGACCTAACTTCAACATTGATTGCACATTTTTACCAAAAAATGGAGCTTCTATGGCTAATTCGTGTGGACGGTATTCTTTTATCAAGCCATCGATGCGAGAAAAAATACGGTCTAACTTTTCGGGTTGATTGGATAATTTACTCAATTGGATGACTCCAAAGTTTAATAATATCAACTTTTTACCTTTAATTTGTATAATTCCGTAACCTAAAACGGTTGTTCCGGGGTCAATTCCAAGAATTATCTTATCTTCATCCATTCAAATACAACTTTTGATTAAAACTAATAAAAATAAAATATTGAATTTTAAATTGTTAAAAATAATTCTAACACTTGCTGTTGGTATTATCTTCTATTTTCAATTTAAAAAACTATCTATTAATCAGTTAAATGATTTTAAAATTCATCACTATTTTAGTTTAGCGCTTTTGTTGGTGTTAACATTTCCTAACTATTTTTTAGAATATAAGAAATGGGAGTACATACTTCAATCATTAAAAATTTCAGCTGATAAATCTATAAAAATACAATCTTTTTTTGCTGGCATCATAACTGGAATGCTAACGCCCAACATGCAAGGAAATTTTATTGGTCGTATCTATTATTTTCAACGAAGGTACAGAATTTCTATTGTGTTGCTAACCTTAACAGCCAATTTAGGGCAATTTATAGCAACTATAGTTCTAGGTGTTTTTGGGCTGGTTTTATCGTCAAAAATTGTAGCTTCCAATTTGCTGTTTTTTCCTTTATTCATTACCCTGATTAGCCTATTGTTTTACTTCAATTATGAAAAAATACAATTCTTTTCCAAACAATTCAAATGGTATAAGCGCATAGCAAAGGTACTCCAAACCAACGCGCGTTTTAGGCTACAGATTTTGCTATTATCTTTACTTAGACATTTGGTTTTTGCTTTGCAATTATTGCTTGCTTTTCATGCATTTGGAGAACCGATGACTTGGCATTTATTCTGGTTGATTTGGTTGTTTTATTTGTGGACAA
>JAKQEZ010000444.1 GCA_029558435.1 Bacteroidota bacterium | reverse complement strand
TATATTGATTATCAGCATTAAAGATAAGTAAAATAAAGCTTAAAAACAAGTTATTTTATTGATAATCAGTTGTTTATATCAACATTTAAAGGTTAATAAATACAAAAAAGTCGGAAGAAATTTCTTCCGACCATTCGTGGGTTATCCGTCCTTTTTTTATTTCTTCAATTCTTTATTTCCCTTTGAAATAATAGGAGTGTGTTTTACCATTTTGATCGGTGTATTTTGCTTTGAGCTCATTATTGGTTAATTTCACAATTTTGTATAACTCCATATTTCCATCCTTTTTCTTTAATAAAACATTGAGTTTGTTGTTGGTAAATTCCCAATCTCCTTCTTCTGCTGTCATAAAGCCAAAAATGGTCCATGTTCTTTTAAAGGTATTGTCTTTAAAAAAATCCATTTCCAAATTGGTGTTTACATTTATTGGTTGGTTAACACCATCAATATCATAGGTTTCAATGGTCCAATGGTTTACCAATCTTGTTTTTGCTGTTAACAAAGAAAAAGCAGGTCCTTCTTCGTATTTTTGACACGCACTAAAAACTAAAAGTAGTGCAGCAAATACTATTAAATTAATCTTTTTCATGGTATTAAATTTATGTGAATTTACAAAAAATATTATAAAAACTAGCGACTAAGCATTTTTTGTTTTTCGGAAGGAGATTTTTTAAGGATGATAAAATCCCAAATTCCATTCAAATATCCCAAGCCATAGCCAACATGTAAAATTGGAAATGTTTTGAAAATATCCCATAATTTTAGCTCTTTATTGGATTGTTGAATGTCGTATGAAACATAGGTAACCAGCCCCAAGTATAAAAACAAAGGCAAGGTTCCAATAAAAGCAAAATACCCACCAATTAGCCACGACAGGGCGTTGAGTAGCAAGTAAAATGTAAACAAAGGCGGAATCAACTGGCGAAAGGTTGTAACCGCTTTGTGTTTTTTATTTACAAAGACTTTCCAATAGCCGTATTGAAAAAATTGTTTCCATAAATTTTTGTAATCGCCACGAACGTAGTATTTTAATGAAATAGAAGCATCAAAATAGATTTTTCCACCAGCTTTTGTTACCCGGTAATTAAAGTCATCATCTTGATTACGAATCAGTTCTTCGTCAAAAAAGCCAATTTTTTCAAATACCCAATAAGGATACATCGGGCTGGTAACGGTATCGGTAAAACCTGAATTTTTTAAAGTTCTAAAATTTCCAATTCCCATACCCAATTGTGTTGCCATTGCCAACGAAATTACTTTTCCTGTTGGGTTCACATATTCGTTGATTATTTTGCCACCAACACACCAAATAGAACTGTCTTTTTGCAACGTTTGCAAGTTGTTGATTAAATAATTTTCTGAAATAATATGACGTGCACCAATGATTTGTACATAATCGCACGGTTTTGCATGTATTCCTAAATTAAACGCAAAAGGTGTTAACTGTTTGGTGTTATCAATCAACGCCAATGAAGGATAACGATTGGTGAGTTCTAGTACTATCTCGCGAGTGGCATCCGTACTCATTCCATCTACTACAAAAACAGATAATTCGGTATCACTGGGCAATTGTGCCGCATAAATTGCTTCAATGCATTCGGTGATAAATGGTGCTTCGTTTCTACAAGGTATAACTACAGAAAGTTGATTCATTTGCGTAAATTTTATTTCAATATATGCGCTAAAATTTGTTGAGAGGCAGTACCATCTCCAAAGTAATTTTTTCGTTCAACAGTTGGGTTAAACGTTTGCAATGCATTCACAATTTTTGAGCTATCAGCGCCCACTAAAATATTCCAGCCATTTTCTATGGTTTCCACCCATTCGGTTTCATCGCGCATGGTGATGCACGGTTTTCCTAAGAAAAATGCTTCTTTTTGTACGCCGCCACTGTCGGTAACGATTTTAGAACAAGCACTTTCCAAACGCACCATGTCCAAATAGCCCACAGGTTCAATCACCTGAATGTGGTTTTCTAACGTAATGCCATAATCTGCAATGTATTTTTGTGTGCGTGGATGCAATGGAAGTACTGTTTTAACTTTTGCTTGATTTAAACCTTCAAAAATAGCTTTTAAACGTGCGGGATCGTTGGTGTTTTCTGCACGGTGAATGGTGCAAAGCACAAATTGATTATTTTCAAGTTGGTATTTTTCTAATATATCGCTTTTTTCTTCAGCAATTTTCGAGAAATGAAGAATGCCATCATACATCACATCGCCTACCAAATGCACGCCATTAGTAATTCCTTCGTTGGTTAGATTGTCCACAGCAGTTTGCGTTGGCACAAATAACAACGACGACACATGGTCGGTTAAAATGCGATTTTGTTCTTCGGGCATTGCTTTGTTAAAACTTCTCAATCCTGCTTCGATGTGAATGACAGGAATCAACAATTTGGAAGCCGCCAAAGCTCCGGCCAGTGTGGAATTGGTATCGCCATACACCATTACAAAATCAGGTTGTTCGGCTAGTATTACTTTTTCAATTGCTTTGAGCATTTCGCCCGTTTGTTCGCCATGTGAGCCCGATCCAATGTTGAGGTGATACTGCGGTTTGGGAATGTTGAGTTCTTCAAAAAACACATCCGACATGTTGGCATCATAATGTTGCCCAGTGTGCACCAACAACTCGTTTACTTGGTTTTTAAATACAGCAGAAACAGCTGCAGCTTTGATAAACTGCGGGCGTGCTCCAAGTATGGTGATGATTTTTTTCATGAATTAAAAATAGATTTATTCAGATAAACGATTGTCTGTTGGATTAATTTTGGTTGAAAACCACTCTAAAATAAAAAATAAAAATGGATAAAAGAAAATACCACTTTGACGTTGCAACATAGATTCAAACAAGCAATTAAATGCAAGGCTTAAAGCAACTAAAATTATTAAGTAGTTTTTTTGTTGAATGCCAATGTACATAAGGTAAACGATAATCCCTATTAAGCACAACAATCCCAATACACCGATTTCCAACCAGGTTTGTAAAAATTGGTTGTGCGGATTGTATTGGTATTCCACCATGTTTTCTTGGTTGTATTTTCTCAAATAGGTTGCAAGAACTTCGTCAACATTTCCTGTTCCAACTCCAAGTGGATAGTGCATACAAGCATGGTAAGCTACAGTCCACATGATTATTCGTGTTTGTGTTCCAGAATGTGGTGGTTTACATTTTTCAACATAAGTTCTTGGTTCTTTCATATATTGCTCTGCATACCAAACAGCGTTTGACCATTCTCCTTCAATTCTTGGAACGCCTTTGATTATACCATAAAGCATAAATGGCAAAACAATCATAGAAATTATCATCCATTTTTTACCCCATTTATTTTTTATAAATAGTAATACTGCTACGGATAGTGCCAACATAAAAAAGAGCATGCCTGCTAGAGATACACAAAGGAAAACAGCAATAAAAAACACAGTCATGTATGCAATTGTTGCCCACCCAGAAAACCATTTTACTTTGTTTTTCCACGCATAATAAGCTAAGAAAAATGAAACAGTATAATATACAGAAGCGTACGTTGGATGGTATTGAAAAGAAAAATTAGAGCTAATAAAGCAACTTGAATTAGCTTCAGAATTG
This sequence comes from Bacteroidota bacterium, assembly GCA_029558435.1. The sequence continues at coordinate 15,478 of JAKQEZ010000444.1, read as the reverse complement.
AGATAACACGCTACTCCATTTACGATAGAAGCTAAAAAGAGAGCCAGTGTTCCACCTATCCATCCATAGATTATTGCATCTTTTTTGATTGTAAAAATAGGCCTAAAACTAAATAATAGTGGTAAAATTAAAAACGACAATTTATTCTCAAGATACACACCCGCTTGATGTGGGTTTCTAGTGTAAATGGCATAAATGGCATATAAAACATAAAATGCAATCAATAAAACAGCTAAGGGTTTTAACTTAAATTTCAATTGTTTTTTTACAATACCGGTGATAACCAAAGCTAAAAAACCTAGAATTAAAATTGGCAATACATTTAGTTTTAATATAGCATTTGCTTTTAAATCAAACAAAGCAAAAAAAGCTATTAATCCAATAATTCGTGGATACCAAACTGCATATTTATTCGATTCAACGGCTGATGCATTCATGATAAAAAGTTATAAATTGAGGTACAGTAAATGATCTACTCGCCAGTTTGTTAACGTGTTGTGCATTTTCTATTAGCGCATTGTCAAATTGAGATTGAAATGCTTTTAATATTGGATTTTCATTTGGTTGTTCAATTATCCCTGTATTCCCATCCTTTACCCACTCTAAGTTTGCAGGTAAATCAGAAACAATAGGAATGCAACCAGCCGAAATAGCCTCTAATAAACTCACAGAAGTACCGTCACTTGATGGGATGGAAACATAAAATTGAGCTTTTGAATACCAATAACGGTTTTGCTCAGCATTAACCCATCCTACAAATTCAACCTTATTTTCAATATTTAAGTCAACAACAAGGTTTTTTAATTTTTCAGATTCATCACCAGTTGCAGCAATAATTAATTGATAATTAGAGTCGTGCGCACTAGCTTCTGCAAAATATTCGATTATTTTATCAACTCGATATAATGACTTGTGTAATCTGTTTGAATAAACTATATTTTCTTTATTTAAAGTCAACTCAACGGGATCTATTCCATATTGAATTTTTTCATAACGAACACCCGCAGGAACTAAGTTTTGCATTGCATGAAGCATAACATCCGCATCAGCTGTTACTAGTTTACTATTTTGCAATGTTTTGGTAACCAAATAACGATAAAGCCAATTTTTTTGAGGCATCAACAACACATCACTGCCCCACGCAGTTGTAACAACAGGGATGTTTAATTTTTTAGCAATCAGAGCAATCCAAAAAGCAATTCTATTTACTTGATGAATGTGGATGATATCTGGGTTGAATTCTTTTAAAAAATTGGTTGCTAAACGCTTATTTCTTAGCAGTGTAAATGGATTAAATGTATGAAAATCAACCAATAATGTTTGGATGTTGAAATTAATGTCAACAGGTGTTTCTGCAATGAGTACTTGTTCTACAGCATGAGTGTTAAGTGCTTCAATAAATCGAGAAACATGAACAGAATTGGAACCTATGTGTGCAACTTTCATGACAAAATAGTGTTGATTAACAATTTCAATTCATTTACTTGGTTTTTACGGTGTAAGCTCAATCTGTTTTCTTCAGAAGCTTTTTTAACTATTCCTGATTTCCAATCATCAAAAGCCTTTTCAATAGCACAAATATTTTCATCCAAATCATCGCATTCGGCAACATAACCAGCATCAAAATCTAAAATCATTTTAGCTGCCACATCGTCTTTGTCCACCATCGCTAAAACAGGTCGTGCTGCTGAAATATAATCAAATAATTTTCCAGAAAACACTCCTTTTCGTTGAGATCTGGGTTGGATGATTACGTTCATATCCATTTGCATCATCATCTTTACAGCTTCAAGGTAAGGTTGTATTGGCCTAATTTCTACAAATTTTTCAACTTGAGCAGGAATTTCAAAGTTTTTATGAGCGCCAACAATTACAAATTTGAATTCAAAATCTTTGTTTTTATCCAGGATGTGTTGTAAAGCTTTAAAAAAAATGACAGGTTTTCTACCTCCATAAAAGCTTCCAAAATATCCAAAAGTAAACACCTTGTTTTGATGCGTTAAGGGTGTTAATTCATGATTGTAACCATTCCTAATTTCTTTAAAATGAGTTACTTTTGGACAAATAGTTTTGAAGTCATTTAGAATCGGACTGCTAACAGTTGTTATTGCATTAGCATAAGAATTGACGTATTGCTCAACTTGAATTAAGGCATTTCTTGTTTTAGAAGAGATGTCTGGATTTTTTGACATTTCATCACGCATATCTGCAATCCAAGGTACTTCAGAGTAACGCTTCTTAAAACCAATAACTGCTAAATGTGTTTCTTGAGGCGCAAAGCTACTGATAATAAGATCAAATGGGGATTGCTGGTGTGTTTGAATCAAATCTTTAGTTGTTCGTTTTTGCCACTTTTTGAGCGGATTTTTAACAACTTTAGCCAAGATAACTTTCATTCCAGTTTTTAGAAAATGAATGCTTCTAGAATCTGTTGTTTTGTTTTCTAAATAATCAAAAATAGATTTTGATTTGGAATATCTTACATATAAATTGTCGTGTTCTTTAACAGTATGAGTTTTTTCGTCCAGCGCAAACACGGTAACGCAAAAGTCGTTTGCTAAAATTGTTGCAAATGCAAGCATTCTATTGGTTGCAACGCTTTGTTTAGGCGGATACCATGTAGTAACTAATGCTATATGTTGTTTATTTTTCAAAATAGTCTTTCAATTCGTTGTATAAATTTGTTAGAACATTAGTTTTCTTGTATTTATTCTGATAATATTCTTGAAGATGAAAGTTGGGAGTTAAACCTCTTTCATTAATCTCTTGAATTACTCGAGCAAAGGTAGGTAAAATAGAAGTTTCGGTAACAACATGTGCTTTATCAAAAGGAAAAAATGATACAACTTCACAGCCTAAACTCATGGCTTCAATTACACTTACAGAATATCCATCGTGTTTTGTTAATCGCAAAAACACTGCACTTTCACTCATTTTTTTGTGCAAAACATCTGCGGGTTGCCAGTCCCAACAAATCACATTTTTTGGTACAAAATCATCAGGATTTTTAGTCCCATATACATGAAAATCAATTTCTGGATGTGCTTTTGCCAATTCACACAGGTAGTGCATACCATAAAACTCTTGTCTGTTTTGAGGAATATAAGTGCAGACCTCCAGTTTTTTATATTTTTTTAATGTTGTTGGGATATTAGAGAGAAACTTAAAATCGATTGTTTTTGAAGCAATAGAAATGTCTGCTAATTCTTGTTGCATCCACGGAGCATCTACCCAATGACAAGCTTTTTCAATGTATTTGGTATTGATTGTTTTATTTTTGGATCTTTCATTGGCAAGCAATAGGTCGGTTCCCATCCATTGCATCCATATTTTTTTTCTCCATAAGCAAACATAATCTAGAATTCCGCTTTTGCTTGTTACGCCATTCATAGAAACCACACCAGCAACAAATGGCAACAAACAAATGAATTTTATTTGATCCCATTTAGAATAATAGGTATTCAAATAAATGAACTGTTTTGAATGCGTAAATTCATTCAAATCATCTGCCATCCGCTTTGAAAACAATGGAAGTCCTGTTATTATCACTCTCATTTTCTAAGTAAACTTAAATACCAAACTAAAAGTACAAAATAAAGTAAAGAAAAAGATATTGCGTATAATATCAAAGTTTCTGCAAATGTGTATTCTAGCATATATCCTAGAAATATGGAGCCTAAGGTCAGCACATATCCACAAAGATTGATAATAAATGAAGTTTTTTGACGGTTAAAAATTAACGGCGTTCCCGATAATGGAGATACAAAAAAACTTAAAAAAAACATGGGTGCCAAATATTGTGCATAAACGCCCGCCTCTCTCCACTCGCTTCCCAAATACCATGAAAAAATGGATGGAGCAAAGAACAGCAAAACAATTAAAAAAGGAATTGCAAAAATACTTGCTGTTTTCATGGTTTTAAAGGCCATCGGCAAACCAGATAAGTTTTGTTGTATGGCTTTGCTGGCTTCCACGTAATACAGCTGCGAAACGGAGCTAGATATCAAAACAATGGGAGCTCTAACAAATCGGTGCATTAAAAAAAATAGCCCTAATTCCTCTTTTGAAAAATAAACGGCAATCAAATAAAACAAGATGAATTGAGTGGCAAAAATATCGGTAAATGCATGTAAACTATTTACTAAAGGAAAATCTTTGTATTTTGAAACAATTGATTTGAAATTGGAGGTATTAAAATTTTTTCTTCTAAACAAATAGCTTAAATCACCTTTTTCTATGAGTACAAATGCATTTAAAAATTGAGAAACAACCCATGCAATTAATAAACCCCACACCCCAAAAGAAAGATAACCCAAAAACAAAGCACCTGCATTGTTTACAATAGATTGAACTACTTTTCCAACAGAAATTCTCCTGTATTTTCTATGACGCAAGGACCAATTGTTAAATATATTCAGCAATCCCACACTAAAAACACCTATTGGCGCCATTTGTAAATAATATTTCAATTCAGGATCTTTATACCAATTAGCAATTTGGTCGTCAAAAACGATTAATAATAGACTTAATAAAGTAAAAATAATGGTGAATATCAAGCCACTAGAAAATATCCGACTAGCCTCTTTGTTGCTTTTGGGCAAAGGTATCGCCATTTCTAAACGACCTGTAGAAATGATACCTATAAGCGTAACGATAGACAACCAATTGGCATTAACACCAAAATCTTCCGTTGTAAAAACACGAGTTAAAAACGGTGCGATTACAAAGGGAATTAACTGACTTAGTGTATTTCCGCTTAAAATAGTTAAAAAATGAAAACGGTATGATTTTTCACTAGTCATGTGCTGGTTTTTGCTTTAATGAAATGAAAGTAATTACTAGTAAGGGCAGTGTTAAACGGTGAATTTCTAAAAAGATAAAGTTGGCGGGCATCATCCAAATCAATACTAATAAAATTCCAGCAATAAAAAATTTGAGGTAATACTCATAACTCAACGCTTTACTTAATGCGATTTTAATAAAATAAAAAACAATGAAAAATAGGTATATCCAACCAATGAAGCCATAAACAGCTGTAACTTCTATTGGAAAACAATGTGCTGAAGTAACTGTGCCTGTATCGTGAGGAACTTTTTTATCCAAATGTAATTGATAAAATTGCCCTGGGCCAACCCCCAAAAATGGATGTTTTTGAATTAGAAACACTCCATTCTCGATTAAAGATTTTCTAACATTGTATGATTTGTATGGATAAGACGCTTCAATTGAGTCAAGAGTGTTTAAAATACTTTGTTGTTCTGCTTGGGTTAGATTTTCCTTTGAAATAACTTTTAAATGTTGAAGGCTGTCTTTAACAACAATTAACCCATTAATTCTGTAGTTTTGTCCATTTTCATATTTTGGCCCAAGAAAAATTGGTTGTTTATATAAAACGATTCCGATTAGCACAACACCAATAATACCAAACACTAATTCAATGCGTTTAATTTTTATTAATAGTGTGCTAACTAAAAACAAGGCTAATAAAACAAAAGAAAGTTTGCCAAGATTGGAGTCGGCATATTCTGAAACAAAATAGCCAAATAGGGTAAAGCACAACATCAAATAAACGTTTTTACCCCATGATTTATCCAGCAAAAATATCCATGTAAGGACAAATAAATAAAAAGCTATAAAATTATTAGGGTTATCATATTTAAATAAAGGAGCATAATGAAGATATGAAACTGGTAAATTAATTAATTTATCAGTTGTTGCGCCTTGTAAATGGATGCCTGTTGTCATTTCAAAAACTGCAAATGCAACTAAAATCAATAGAAAGTAGCGCAATCCATTTAGTAATAGTTTAAAGAAAAACTCTTTTCCCAATTGTGAATAGGTAGTAAATAATGCCCCAGTAGTAATAACTTGATACATTAAAACTTTCAGATCAAACAAAGCTAAATCTGTTTTCTGTTGTAATAAATATTGAACGAATCCTTGTATTAACCATATTCCAATGAAAATGGAAATAATTAGCAAATGGTTGTTCCACTTAAAAAAGGACCGAATACCCAACAAGCAAATAACGATTCCTAAAAATAAGCTTGGATAAAGTACAACCGGACCAACTCTTAATGATATCGCCATTTCACCAAAAGGTAAAACAAGCAACCATAAAACAAATACTATTGCTAATGGTTTTGATTTTATCTCATCAAGTGTTAATTCTGCTGAATGCATATTCTTTTTTGTCTATTCCTTAAAAAAACTTCGAAATTTGAATTGGTTTTGTATGGTTGGAATCACTCAAAAATGAAGTTTTTTAAATTTAATGTTCAATCATCACAAAGTTAATATTGTAAAATTTATATGCAACTATAAAATGTGTATTCCAAAAAATAGCAGTTGATTTTAAGATGGGCAATTGGGTCTATTTCTTCTTCACTCCCTTTTTTGCAAATTGTAACATGGAAAACAATACATAACAAAAGAAGACACTTTGTGCGATGGAAACAATCCATAAAATGGTTGGGAATTCATCATTTCCTTTACCTATAATCAAGGGCAACAAACCAAATCCTGTAATCTGAATGGTAGCATTAAGTATTCCTAAATAGAAAAACTCACGTTGACGATGCAAAACGCTTGGCAAGGTGGAAACAACCGAATTTAAAAATTGAACCACAAACCAAATGGTCATAATTTGAGAATAATAACCAGCGTTCGACCAATTTTTACCAAATACAAATCCAAACAAAGGCTCGCCAAAGAAAAACAAAATGGTAAACGGACCAATGGAAACTAAAAATAGGGTTAACAACGTTTTTTTCAACAGCGGAAGCGTAGATTGTCCATTACTTGCTAATTCGGCACAGCGACTAAAAAAAACTTGTCCAATTGCCAATCCGATTACCGAAATAGGTAATTGTAATACAGAATACGATAAACTATACCAAGCAAAAACATCTTTGCTAAAGTAAAAAATCATAAAAAAGGCCAGTAGTAAGTCTTTTCCTAAATCTACCATTGCATGCGGAAGGCTTACCGAAGGAAATTCCCTGTAAATACCTGCTAATACACGTGTTTTTTTAGTGGAACGAAACGATGAGTGATTTTTGTCTATTGAAAACCATTCTTTGATAAACGTCAACGAAGCAACAACAAAACCAAGCAACGAAGCTAACAACAATCCATTGCTTCCCATGCCCAACACTCCAAATAGCCATTTAAAACCATTGCTCACCCCAGAAACCAATATTTTGGACAACGAAATGCGCTTGAATTCTTTTTTACGTATTGCCCAGTTTACTCCTAGATTGGTGAATGTAAGGAAAAACGCACTGGTCAAAGTAATAGCAGTAAAGCTTATTAGTTTGAAGTCAAAACCTGTAAATGCAAAGTAAAGAACAGATACAACACTTAGTGCTACTAGAATAATTATAGCAATTTTAAGTGATAATCGGTAAATTAAATACGAGTGTTCGTCTTTTTTAGGAAGTGGCAATGACAATTCATAACGCGCTGTTGCTAAAGCGGCTAAAAATCCAACAATACGGGTGTAGAGGTTGAGGTCACTCATCACCTCAGGTTCATAAATACGGGTTAAAACAGGCGAAATTAAAAGCGAAATAACTTGTGAAAGCACCGTTCCTGTCATTAAAACAGCAACCGATTTAACAAAGTTGTTACTAGTTAAACGCTTAATGGCTTTCATAATAAGTATAAGTTATATGCTGTCAATCAACGCTTTTATTCCTTCCTCAAAGTGAATAACGTTGGAGTAACCCAACAGCGCAGTTGTTTCAGTTATGTCTGCAAGCGAATCACGAATGTCACCAGCTCGGTCTGGTCCGTTTACAATAGTTGCATTCTGCGATAAAAGACCTCTATTTGCCAAGTTTTCTTTCAATACAGCTACCACTTGATTCAACGATTGGAAACGGCTACAAGCCACGTTAAATGGGCGACCAAAAGCAGCTTCGTTGGTAGTTGTTAATGCCAAAATATTTGCCATAACCGCATTTTTTACAAACGTAAAATCACGTGTTTGTTCACCATCACCGTTGATCACCAATTCTTCTCCTTTGATTAGTTTATCAATGAATTTTGGAATGGCTGCAGCGTAAACTCCGTTGGGGTCTTGATTGGGACCAAAAACGTTGAAATAGCGCAATCCAACTGTTTGCATGCCGTGCAATTTGTGATAAACACTTGCATATTCCTCGTTCAAAGCTTTGGTTACTGCATAAGGACTCAACAGTTTTCCTTCGGTACCAATGGCTTTTGGAGATGCTTTGGAATCGCCATAAACCGAACTTGAGCTTGCAAATACAAATCGCTTAACGTTGTTTTCTTTGGCTGCGTGAATAATGTTTAAAAATCCTGTAGCGTTGGCTTCGTGTGTTTTGTGTGGAAAGGCAATGGAACGTGGAACAGAACCCAATGCCGCTTGATGCGAAATAGCATCTACTCCATCAGTTGCCTTTAAACACGTGTCAAAATCGGCAATGCTGCCTTCAATAAATGTAAAATTGGGATGCTTTAAAAACGGTTCAATGTTTTTGAAATGCCCAGTTTCTAAATTATCCAATACTCTAACGGTTGCTCCTAGCTCTAAAAGTGAAGCAACAAGGTTGGAACCGATAAAACCGGCTCCACCTGTTACTAAAATTACTTTATTTGCTAGACTATCCATTATTTTGCGTAGTTAACCGAGCGTTTTTCGCGAATTACAGTTACTTTCACTTGACCTGGATACGTCATTTCTGTTTGAATTTTGTGTGAAATGTTGAACGACAATTCATCCACCATTTGGTCAGAAACACGCTCACTTTCTACCATCACACGCAATTCTCTACCAGCTTGGATAGCATAAGCACTAGAAACACCATCATAAGACAATGCCAATGCTTCTAAATCTTTAATACGTTTGATGTAAGATTCAATAATTTCTCTACGAGCACCTGGGCGAGCACCAGAAATGGCATCACATACTTGTACAATTGGAGAAATCAACGATGTCATTTCAATTTCATCGTGGTGAGCTCCAATCGCATTCAATACTTCTGGTTTTTCACCGTATTTCTCCGCCATTTTCATACCCAAGATGGCATGTGGTAATTCTGGCTCTTCATCTGGCACTTTACCAATATCGTGAAGCAATCCAGCACGTTTTGCTAATTTGACATTCAATCCTAGTTCAGATGCCATAATTGCACACATGTTGGCAACCTCTCGGGAGTGTTGCAATAAGTTTTGACCATAAGATGAACGGTATTTCATACGTCCCACCATACGCGTTAACTCAGGATGTAAACCATGAATACCTAAGTCGATACAAGTTCTGCGACCCGTTTCAGCAATTTCTTCTTCTAACTGTTTTTTCGTTTTGGCAACCACCTCTTCAATACGTGCAGGGTGAATACGCCCATCCGAAACCAATTGGTGCAATGCTAAACGTGCAATTTCACGTCTAACAGGGTCAAAACAAGAAAGAATAATTGCTTCTGGGGTGTCGTCAACAATGATTTCAACGCCAGTTGCCGCCTCAATTGCACGGATGTTTCGTCCTTCACGACCAATAATTCGTCCTTTTACCTCGTCAGAATCAATGTTAAACACCGTTACTGCATTTTCAACAACTTGCTCTGTTGCAACACGTTGAATGGTTTGAATCACAATTTTCTTTGCCTCTTTATTGGCGTTCAATTTTGCTTCTTCGGCAATTTCTTTGATGTGAGCCATTGCAGCAGTGCGTGCCTCGTCTTTCAATGCTTCAATCAATCCATTTTTAGCATCTTCTGGACTTAATCCAGAAATTTTTGATAATTCAGCCACTTGTTTTTGGTGAATTTTATCCAATTCGTGCTGACGAGCATCGAGGGCTTCGCGTTTTGCTTCAAACTCTTTTAACTCTTTTTCTGCTTGCTTTTCTTTGCGATTTACTTCTTCAATTTTTTGAGACAATTGCTTTTCTTGATTGCGCATTCTGTCTTCTGTAGATTGCATTTTGCGCTCACGTTGCTTAATAGCATCTTCGTGTTCTTCTTTTAATTTCAAGAACTTTTCTTTTGCCTGAAGAATTTTCTCTTTTTTAATCGCCTCTCCTTCCGATTCTGCTTCTTTTAGAAGTTGATCTCTTTTGGTTTTTTGGGCAGTGTTTAAAAACACAAATGCTCCAGCACCACCACCAATAATTCCTAATAACAATCCAATAATTAAATACATTTCTTTAAAAATTTTTAAATAAAAAAACCCACCGATTTACTGTAAAAACCAATAAATCCAGTGGGGAATCACTTATTGAATAGCTGCTATTGCTCGTTAAACTCGCTCGACAGTTGCTCCAATGCCTTTTCAATGGCACTGTAATCAGCAGGTGTTTCCACCTTCTCCACTTTGGGAGCTGTTTTTATTGCTAATTGCAAAGCCGTCATCGCTAGCAAATCTTGCATGTCTTTAACTGCGTAATTGTCTTGTAATGTTTTGATTGATTTGTTAATCTCTTCAGCCGCTTTTATTACCTTTTCTTGCTCGTCTGGACGAACAGAAAGCGGGTACGAACGACCAGCAACTACAACTTTTATCGACAATTTATCACTCATGCATTTTATTTTAACTGTCCAATGCAGTATTCAATTTCCCTCACCAGTTCATCAATTTGAGCATTGTTGTTGGTTTTATCTTCAACAACTGCCGCCTCGACTACTTGCTTTTTCGCTGCTTCCAAAAGCGATTTTAATTCAGCATTTTCATTTTCAAGTTGTGCTTTTACCAATTGAAACTGACCTTGCTCCTCTATTGCACGCGCAAGTTCTTGTGCAGAAGTTGTTTTTTCTGCTTTCAATTGTTCCACTTCTTGCTCTAATTGTTGAACCCTCGTTGTTTGTTGTTGCAACGAACGTGTTAACACCTCTTTCTTAGAGCGTATTTCTTGAATGATATGTTGAATTTTCTCGTTCATGAATTCCAGCGATTACAAAGTTAACATTGTAAAACGTATAAACAAGTAAATTTTGTACTCAGCTTAAAAAAAAATCTATTTTGTTACAAAAATCACAGTAAACAGTAGCGTTTTTTTGCAATCATGTCGTTCTTCGAATTATAAAAAAAATGAGAGACTTTTAAAAAATCTCTCATTTCAAATTCTTATTATCAAACGGTTTATGCAAAATGTGTTTGCAATTTGTTCGACATGTAATTAAACAAATTAGTTAACGGTTTTTCTACCATCATTTTTAAAAACATATTCACTTCACCATCAAAGACAATGTGTCCGTTAGCTTTATCGCCAACAGCATCAATATGAATGGTTAAATTGAATGGAAATGGTGATTTTTCGCCCGATTTTAAAAATAATTTATTGGGTGCTTCACCTCCGTTTTGTACCAATGTAATGGTAACTCCACCTTGCACTTTAAAAGAACATTCTGCTTCTGTTGCTTTAAAATCAGAAACGTTATCTTTTGGTAATAAATGAATTAAATTGTTGGCGTCTTTTAAAAAATTGTAAATTGCCTCTGGTTGTGCATTCACGTCAACTTTTGTACTTTCTATAATCATAGCAATGTTCTTATTTATTATTGTTTCCACTCTGATGGGTTCACCTTCCATTCTTTCAAAGAGTCGATGTCGTCTTTCGTAATGTATTTGTCGTCCAATGCTTTTTTCAATAAAACATCGTAATTGGTTAAAGTGATAAACGGACATTTAGCATCTTGGAAATTTTTATCCGCCACATCAAAACCGTATGTAAAAATTGCCGCCAAACCTTTTACTTGCAAATTAGCTTCACGTAATGCTTCAACAGCTTTTAAACTACTTCCTCCAGTTGAAATTAAATCTTCAATTACCACCACTTTTTGGCCTTCTTCAAAATAACCTTCGATTTGATTGCCCATGCCGTGTTCTTTTTTAGAACTACGTACATAAATAAACGGTAAGCCCAATTCCTCTGCTACTAACGCTCCTTGTGCAATTCCACCTGTAGCCACACCAGCAATCACATCCGGTTTACCAAAATGCTCCAAAATGGCAGCACTAAAATTCTGTCGAATAAATGTGCGTATGTTGGGATAAGACAAAGTTACTCTGTTGTCACAATAAATTGGCGACTTCCAACCCGATGCCCAAGTGAACGGTTTTTGTGGTTGTAATTTTACCGCTTTGATTTGTAACAAAAATTCTGCTACTTTTACAGCTCTATCGTTATTTAAAATCATGGTGCAAATGTACAAAGTTTTTGTTGAAAATAGACCAATAATTATTTGCGAAAAAAATCAAACCTATTTTGATTGCAAAACACTCTTTGCTTCAAACATAAAATCCATTCGCGACGATCTTTTTCCATTGTTTGCCGACCAACCTATAAAAGAGCCTATTGTTTTGCTTTCCGATGATGCAACGGCTGATTTTAAACGTTTATTTGCTGATCATAAGCTAATTGAGGCAGCAGGTGGCATTGTGCGTAGAAAAAAACGCTATTTGTTTATCAAGCGTTTTGGAAAATGGGATATTCCTAAAGGAAAATTAGATAAAAATGAAGATCCCAAATTAGGTGCCATCCGAGAAATTGAAGAAGAATGTGGTATCAACAACCCAAAGATTGAATGTTTAATCTGTCATACCTATCACACTTACTTGGATACCTACAAAGGAAAAAATAAGCTGGTGTTGAAAAAAACATATTGGTATGAACTCAACTATAAAGGACCCAAAGATTTATTTCCTCAACGCGAAGAAGGCATTACAAAAGCAAAATGGGTTAAAAAATCAAAATTGGACAAGATTCGAAAAAATACTTATGAATCCATCCTAGAAGTGATTGACACCTATTTTAAAGATAATTTAATCGATATGCCTGAAAAAAAGGAAGATATTGATTGAAATAGTTAATTTTGCTTTAAATTAATGCTCTTATGCTGTTGCCAGGTTCAAAAGGTTGGATAAATAAATATTTTTCGCTTGTAGAAAACAAGGAAATACGCCTTAATTATGAATTGGTATCAGCTATTTCTCCGCAAGAACATTTGCATTATTTAAGTTGTAAAACAGGGATAGTTTTTGGTTACCCTATTTGTTTTGTTTTCTTTAATAAGCAAGATTTTAATAAATGGACCGATGCAGAAAAACTAAAAGTGCTTTTGTTTGAAACATTGCTGCTGGTTTATATTCAAAAACACGGTGTTAGCGACACATTAAAAGAAGATTTCACCAATAAATTAATAGAATACTATTCTGCCTATAATACCAAAAACATTCAAGATTTATTGTTGTTTTGGGTGAAGGAAGATAAATATGCAAAAATTGAAAATATTTTATCTAAAAGGGTAGATGTTTCAACTAGTATTTTTGATAGTCGTAGGTGGTTTGATACAATGAATAACAGTTTGATTTATCTTGACGTTATTCTATTTGATAGATATCTAAGTTGTGACGATAAAACGGTTTTAAACACGTATTCAGAATACGCCTACAATGTGTTGATTGCGATAATTTTAGCTGCTAAATCGGATGGTGAAATCGACGAAAAAGAAAAAGTTATTTTCAATGCCTTTTTAAATGCTGCTAATTTAGAAGGTGAATTTAAAGAAAAGGCTACGCAATGCTTAAAAAGTAATGTTTCGTTTGATTATTTTACAAATCTCATTCATTCTAATAAATTGTTTAGTCGCTATTTAATGGATGTTTCACTTTTAACCATTTATGGCAATCAAGAGGTGGAACCAACAGAAATAGATTCTATTCAACATTTATTAGATGTCACTGGTTTTGAAGAAGATGAAGTTGAAGAATCGTTGGCTACGGTAGAACATTTTATCCTCAACAGCGATATCGATATCAACTTTCTGAGTAATAAAAATACGTATGAAAAGGCGTATGATAAAATTACCTCTCGTTGGACCAAAATATTATTGCGCAATAAAGATAAATTGGCAAAAGAATTATCAGAAAGTAAAGAATTGATAGGGTTAGTAAAAAAATCGGCTACGCAAGAGTTAACTACCGAAGAAAAAGAAAAAGTAAAAACCCAATTTTTTGATGTAGCACGTTCTGTTCCAGCCCTCGCTATTTTTATGTTGCCAGGTGGTGCCATACTTTTGCCTTTAATACTTAATATCATCCCTGATTTAATTCCATCTTCGTTCAGAGATAACGAAGTGCAATAAGTATGAATGAAATTGCTTTAAAATCAGTTGCTAGTCTTGTTGGTTTATCAGAAATATCAATAACTTCTGGCAACAATGAACAATTGTTTGAAGCACTCAGCAATTATCTTAACCATTTAATTGAACACGATTTCAATCAATTGGTTGCTATTCTCTACCGTGTTGATGTGTCGGAAGAAAAAGTGCGTCAAACTTTGGCCAATGCACCAAAGGGAAGTAATTCTGGAAAATTAATTGCTCAACTAATCTTAGAACGCGAACAACAAAAAATGTATTGGCGCGAAAAATATAAAAAAGGGGAAATTTAGTTGTTACGATTTTCAATGTTGCGTTGAAACCAAGTTTTCTGTATCAAATAGTATAAAATCCCTCCTAAAACATACATCACAACATCAAAAACATCAGCAGTTTGTTGGGTATTATTTTTAACCATAGGTTCATACCATTCAAACAATAAGGACATTAATACCACATTGATAACAATCAACCAGAATGGAATTGTAATAGATTGATTTTGTTTTAAAAAGCGAACAGCAATTAAACAAATTAATAATTGCGTAGGAATGAATAATAGGTCTGTAAAATAATGGTGAACAATTGGAATAAATACAAATTGCTTTGAAATTTTGATAACAAAATAAAAAATTGCCACCAACAATAACCAATCAGTAGGTTTTTTCAAAAGTTTATCCATTCACTCCCACCGTAATATAGGCAAAAAAGAAAGCAACACCCATTATAATTGCCCAAATGGAATAAATCACGTAGTACAATAATTTCAAAGGTAAAAAACGGTTGTTTTTCCACTTTGCAAAAAATTCTTCAACCTTTGTTATTTTGACATTTGCTCTGCGTATTTCACGTTCTTTTTCACGCTCTTCTTCAATGATTTGTGGCGATAGCACTGTTCCACACGCAACACAATAGTCTTCATCCTTGTTCCATTGGTTGCAATTGCTACATTTTCTTTCAACAGCCATAACTAAAAAATTTTATAGCTCAAATGAGCTAAACAAAAGTACAAACTTTTTTTATATTTGTATAATGAAAAGTAAAATTCTTAAATGTGCTGTAGAATTGCTTAACCAGCAAGGAATCAACCAAACAAGTTTTAGGGATATTGCAAGTGCTTTAAACATAAGCGATGGTCACGTTCGCTATTATTTTAAAACCAAAGAATTGTTGCTGACTTCTATTTTTGATCAGTTAGACAATGAAATGTTATCTATCATTTCTTCAAGTACGTTTAATGATTTTCAAAATTTAGACGAAATTATTACCGCTAAATTTGCCGAAGGTTTTACCATTTTGGTCAATTATCGATTTATCATGGTAGAATCGCCCAAAACAATACACCAATTTCCAAA
>JAKQEZ010000435.1 GCA_029558435.1 Bacteroidota bacterium | reverse complement strand
TATTGCTGTTAGTTTTACATTGCCTATTGTGTCTGATGCAAAAAGGATTCCAGGGTATTGCAATTCTAAGTATTTGCAAACTTGTTTCTGAATTTCGTACTCGATGTGTTTCATAATTTTTGTTCGTATATTTATGAGTTATAGGTAATTTGCCCTAACATCCTGCGTTATTTGTAACATACCGTCTTTAAATATGCCTTTGCCTAAATAGTTATCTAATTCATCATAGCAGTTTCCTTCTAAATCCATTTTCACTTTTGTAATTCTGTTTGGTATTTGAACATCCGAACATTTTAAGTCGGGCAAACTACCTATAACAGCACATTGGCTATATGCCTTTTCTTTTTTCAATTTAGTTTTTTTCATAATTATTGTTTTTAGTGTTTCAAATTATCTTTTCGTTAGGCACATCGCCAATCTGCAAACCGTTAGTTGCAATGTTTAGCGACCAACTCCGAAAGTACATCTCCGTGACAAGATTGTGGATGACACCAACAACCAAGCACCTTATTTTTAAGTTCAGGTAAATCTTTCAATAAACGTTTACCTTCTCCGTTAGTAATCCATTCACGATACGCTTCTACTGCTTCATCTCTACTACCCACAACAAACTTTGCGAGTGTTTTACCATCTTTTATGTGTGTGAATGGATTACCCCATTTGCTTGGTCTTCCGATATACACATCATAAGGTGCTTTCTTGCAATGAACAACACTGCAACTAACAGCAGGTATATTCAATTGCGGTTTCTTTGCTAATTTTAAGTTTTGTTCTTCTATGCTCATTTGTTCTAAATTTAAGTTTTGTAATTTTAAGTCCGCAACTAAATATACCTGCGAACCGTTACCCGAAATTTTGGGGCGACACGTTCCAAATCAAATTTTGTTCTTCGACATTAACGCAGAATTGACCTGTTGGAAAATCTGAACGAACATATTTTGCCAAAAAATCAACTTTACCTTTTCGCTCTACACGATAAACCATCCCTTCGGGAAGTTCAACACTTTCAATTCCTTTTGTCTTTTTGTTTAGTAATGGCAAAAGTTGTTCAGCTGTTATCGGTTGTCCTTCGTGTAATTGTCTTGGCAACTGTAACCCGTATTCCATTGCCTTTGCTCCAAGTTCTTCAAACAAAACACGTTCATTATTTGGAGTGAAATAATCAAAAAATACTATCGGTTCAACTTCAATTTTGTAAACAAGTCCGTGAGCTTGTGCCAACCATTCTCCTGTAATTCTTTCTCCATTTTGTAGCATATCGGCAAAAAGTAATTCACGTTTTTTTACCCAATTAGCGAAGTAATGATGTTGCTTGTATGGACTTGTACTTGCTTCATAACCTGAACGAGTTAAAGCAAATATTTTATTTTCAAACTTTGCCACGCCAACATTTGAACCGTCATACTTTTCAAATACTAAAATATTGTCGTGTTTATCTCTTGCTTTTAATGTCAAAATTCTTTCTTGACCTTCGCCAATATA
>JAKQEZ010000734.1 GCA_029558435.1 Bacteroidota bacterium | reverse complement strand
AAATTAAAAATGTTTTAAAAGAAGGAACCAAATTAAAAGAAGTTGAAGTTACCAAAACCAAAAAAAGTACTGAACATTCCCTTTTTTCAGTAACCAATGTACAAACGATGGGACAAAAAGAGCTTTTGAAAGCGGCTTGTTGTAATCTCTCTGAAAGTTTTAGTACCAATCCATCTATCGATGTTAACTTTTCGGATGCTGTAACTGGGAATCGTCAAATTAAAATGTTGGGCTTAACAAGTCCGTATATTTTGATGACCGACGAAAATATTCCAGCAGTTCGTGGGGCTTCTCAAGCTTATGGATTGTCTTTTGTTCCGGGAACTTGGGTAGAAAGTATTCAAATTACTAAAGGTGCTGGAAGTGTTATTAACGGTTACGAAAGTATTTCGGGACAAATCAATTACGAAGTTTTAAAACCCGCGAATGACATTCCTTTTTTCTTGAATCTATATGGTTCAACCGATAGCCGTTACGAATTGAATGCACATTTCAACCAAAAATATTCGGACAAATTAAGTAGTACGTTGTTCATTCATGGAAATACCCGCATTGGAAAAAATGACATGAATAACGATGGTTTTTTGGATAATCCTATTGGGAAACAGGTCAATATTTTGAATCGTTGGCAATATACTGATGCTGAAAAAGGTTGGGTAAGTTTCTTGAATCTTCGTTATATGAATGATGAAAAGCAAGCGGGTGAAGTGAATTTTAATCCTGACTTAGATAAATTTACTACCAATGCTTGGGGAAGCGAAGTGAATACAGAAAAAATCGAGATTTCAAACAAAACAGGTTATGTGTTTCCAGAAATGCCTTACCAAAGTTTTGGTTTCCAAAATTCATTCCAATCGCACAAGCAAGAATCGTATTTTGGGTTGAATCAATACAACATTCATCAGAAAAGTTATTACTCTAATTTATTGTTCAATTCGATTATTTCCAATACTAAAAACAAATTCACCACAGGTTTAAATTTCAATTATGATGTGTATGATGAGCAAGTAGCTTTGAATTTTACTCAAGATTTTTCCCGTATTGACAATTCTATTGGTGCTTTTTTTGAATATACTTATGATAATTTAGATGATTTCAGTTTGGTTGCTGGTGCTAGAGTTGACAACCACAATCGACTAGGAACATTTATTACGCCAAGATTACATTTGCGTTATAATCCTTGGGAAAATGCTGTGATTCGTGCTTCGGCTGGAAGAGGAAAACGAGCGGCAAATATTTTTGCGGAGAACCAACAATTGTTTGCTTCATCTCGTCAATTTTCGATTTTAAATTCGGATGGAAAATTATACGGATTGAATCCTGAAATTGCTTGGAAT
>JAKQEZ010000418.1 GCA_029558435.1 Bacteroidota bacterium | reverse complement strand
GCGTGTATGGCGTGCAAAAGGAATGGCAAGTATTATTTCCTACGGTACTTTTCCGTGAATGTTGGCAGTAAAAGGGAGGTTGCAGAGGTATTGTGGAGGTGGCAGCAGGAAACGGGTGCGGAGGTATTTATCGAGACTAACGGTATAATTGGCATCGACTTCTTTGAATATTGCGACAGTATGAGTTTTGCGGTATCGCCATATACTAATAGCGGTAACAAGTTTGAGCGGATAACGGCGAATTACGAACTCTTTACGAATGAGTGCATATTCAATGATACGCCGTCGAGTGATTCGTTTTTTGAACAGGTATTTGATTTTTCGGAAAAGTGCGAGCACGACGACAACATCGACTGTATGAACACGGCTTTGCAAATTTTAAAATATAAGTAATATGAAAAGAGGAAGAAAGGCATCGGGTTTGACAAAAAAAGAGATACGCGAAATTTGGATGTCTAAAAATAAGAATTACTATAAGGATTGGTACGCTAAGAACAAAGAGCGACTGAAAATAAAACGGTGCTTGTCGTAGGCGACTTAATGTGTATTATACGCTGGCACGGTTGATTAAACGATAAACTTAAATTGAAACACGAAACAAAATTTTTATTAAAATGAGCGAGGGCAAAAAAGAAATATTATTAGGGGATTGTTTGGAACTTATGAATGATATTCCAAACGGAAATATTGATATGATACTTGCAGATTTACCGTATGGAACAACAGCTTGTAAATGGGATACAATTATACCATTTGACAAACTTTGGGAGCAATACGAAAGGATTATAAAACCGAACGGAGCAATAGTATTAACTGCTTCTCAACCTTTTACAAGTGCTTTAGTAATGAGTAATCCCAAACTGTTTAAATACGAATGGATTTGGGATAAAGTGCAACCAACAGGGGCTTTAACTGTAAAGAAAATGCCAATGAAACAACACGAAAATGTATTGGTGTTTTATAAGCAACAACCTATTTATAATAGGCAAATGACTGATAGAAAAAAGGAAGATTTAAGGGTTAATGCTGTTAGAAATAAAAATAATCAAAGAACTAATTTTGGATATGAACACGTTGGCGGAATGACAATGAAATATGCAGAAGATTATGACACTACAAAGGTAAATCCCAAAAGCATATTAACGTATTCAAAACAGCCAACTAGAACTAAAAATTTACATCCTACACAAAAGCCGATTGCATTGTTTGAGTACTTAATCAAAACCTACACAAACGAAGGAGATTTAGTATTGGATAACACAGCAGGTAGTGGCACAACTGCAATAGCTTGTTTAAACACTAACCGACAATTTATAGTAATGGAAAAAGAACAAAAGTATTACGATATTATTTTAAAGAGGGTGGAAGATTTTAATAAAAAATTTGAACCGCAAACTCTATTTGGAAACGAAATGTAGTGCTTGCGTATAACGGTTGGGTATTTGCGAAGTTGCCCTTGCAGATACTTCAAATTAAGCACAAATGTTGATGGGCAATTTTGCAAATACCTTGTTACCTGCTGGTGCGGTTAATTAGGACAAAACTTAAATACGGAGAACGAAAAAAACTTTTATTAAAATGAGCGAAGGAAAAAAAGAAATATTGTTTGGAGATTGTTTGGACTTGATGAAAACCATTGATGATAATAGCATTGATTTGGTTTTTACATCACCACCTTACGCTGAACGCAGAAAAGCAACATACGGAGGCACAAATGAGAGTGAATATGTTGATTGGTTTTTACCGATTGGAGCAGAGATAAAACGCATTTTGAAACCTACTGGAAGTTTCTTTTTAAACATAAAGCCACATACCAATAATGGTGAAAGAAGCCTGTATGTTTATGATTTGATATGCCAACTAAAAAGAGAAACAGGCTTTATGTTTGTGGAAGAATATTGTTGGACTAAAAATGCTTTTCCTGGCAGTTTAAAAGGAAGGTTTAAAAATGCGTTTGAGCCGATATACCACTTTACAAAAAACTCACCAAACGAAATCACATTTAACCCTGTGGCTTGTGGAACACCGATAAAGGAAGAAAGTATTGCAAGGACTTATAGAAAGCAATGTGGAGCACCTAAAAACGGAAGTGGAATGACTGGAATGAATACCACTAACATAAGGAACTTAGGACTTGCAAGACCTTCAAATGTGATAAATGTGAATAATGTAAGCAACCAATTTTCTGATAAGCAATTACACCCTGCGACATTCCCTGAAGGATTGGTTGAGTTTTTTGTAAAATCATTTACGAATGAAGGCGATTTAGTGTTAGACCCGTTTGGAGGAAGTGGAACGGTTGGATTAACCTGTGTAAAAACCAAAAGACAATTTATACTTATGGAAAAACAAGAACAATATTTTGAACTCATTAAAAAGCGGGTGGGAGATTTTAATAAAAGTTTTTTAACGGAACTTCCATTTGAAAACGAAATGTAGCACTTGC
>JAKQEZ010000405.1 GCA_029558435.1 Bacteroidota bacterium | reverse complement strand
GAAGGCCAGCTTGTAACAGCGGTTTTGCAAAAAAGCGGGTTCAGTGGTTAATTGAGCATTCTACCTCGCATCAACTTTTGTGCTATGTTGACAGTTTTGAGCTTCGAAATCCGCTTCTTCGCAAAGCCGCAAAACGTTAGCGGTAATTATGACGACAAAAATAATATTCATACTATCAATTATTTTTTCTGTAAAAACGTACGGACAGACATCTGACACTCTAAAAAAACAAAACCCACTAAATGATGATGCATACTTACACCCTGTTGACTGTGTGACACCGTATACACTAAAAAAGGGGGAATGGATTTATGCGCAATCCATCCAGACGCTTCCATTTCCAAGTTGGGCATTTTATGGAATCACGGACAAACTCACAACTCAGATTGACTTGTTACCTTGGCTTTATGGAGCATTTACCGAATTGAAAAGACCAATTCCAAGTTTAAATTTAAGATACAGATTTAATGAGCAAAACGGACTCATACCGACAATAGGAGTAGAGGCAATGTTTGTTCATTTTTGGGATACGTTGCAACGATTTACAACCCCAACTTTAACTGTATGGGAAAATGGTTCCTATTTTCATTTTAAACCATCAATTGGCTATAAAATAAAAGATAAATTATTTGTAAATATTTCCTTTGGAGTTGACTACATAAATGAACTCATTTTACAAAATAATGACACTAACAATTTCCAAACGAAAACTTTTACAAAAAGCCGGAACCCGAATTACGCTATTGGAATTGACTATCGACCTTCAAAATGGATTAGCTACCATTTAGCATATAATTATGGCTCAACACTTAGTTTTTTAGAAAATGTGCCGAGAAAAATTCAAGTAACATATGGATTTAGAGTTGCACCGTTTTATAAAAATAAATATGGGATATTAAGAAACTTACGAATTGAATTTGTAGCAATTAATGGTTACTTCAATGACATAAACGCTAAACAGACATTTCCAATTCCAGTTTACCCCTATTTTTATTGGCAATGGAAAAAGGACAAGAAGAAAAAATAACTACCGCTAACAGCGTGTTGCCACAATTGGCGGTGATGTGCAAAATTGAAGTTGGGTACTCCTATCGAATTGTGTACTTGGTTGACAAAGAAATGCTTCTAAATCGCCAACTGCGGCAACACGCAAACCGTTATCTCGGATTATAAAAGCAAAAATAAAGTTGCACGATAGTGAAACATTCTATATCTTTGCCACATGAAGGCTCAAAAGCATCGCAAGG
>JAKQEZ010000404.1 GCA_029558435.1 Bacteroidota bacterium | reverse complement strand
GGATACGAATTGAACCACAAGAAACCAATAGTAGCACCAATAAACGCTGCAGCAAAGACCAATAATTCGCCCGAGCCTGGTATGTACATAATATTGAGATAGCCAGAATAATGCACATTACCCGACACGTAAGCCAAGATACCAAGCGTGGCTCCTTGTATAGCAGAAGTTCCTGTAGCCAATCCATCCAAACCATCGGTTAAATTAGCACCATTTGACACCGCAGTCACCACAAAAATTACAACTATTACAAACAAAATCCAACCGAGCAATTGTTTATTTTCCCCCGCCCAATTGAAAGCATCAGCATAATCTAAATTGTTATTTTTAAAGAAAGGAATGGTCGTTTTAGTCGATTTCACTTCATCTTTGGCGTATTCTACCACTTCCAATTGCGTTTTTGTATCTACATGTTTTTGTACATTTTCCACAATCACAGCATTTGGGCTAAAATAGAGAGTAAGACCCACAATTAATCCAATACCAACTTGACCAATAATCTTAAAAATACCACGTAAGCCATCTTTATTTTTTTTGAAAACCTTAATATAATCGTCAGCAAAGCCCAATAAACCAAGCCAAACGGTAGTAATAAGCATCAAAATCATATACACATTATCCAACACACCTACAAACAAACAAGGCAAAAGAATAGAAAGCAAGATGATAATTCCACCCATAGTTGGCGTGCCTGTTTTCTTCATTTGTCCCTCAAGATCCAAATCGCGAATAGTTTCGCCAATCTGCATTTTTTGAAGTCTATTGATAATACGACGACCAATCAAGGTCGAAAAAATCAAAGCAAACAAAAAAGCCAAAGCTGCACGAAACGAAATGTAATTGAACATACCTGCTCCAGGAACGTCCAGTTTGTCGAGATAGTTAAATAAATAGTAAAGCATAGGCTTAAATTTTATAGAATAATGAATAAGTTAAACTTCACAAGTTATCAAAAAGTGGCTTTGATTTCTTCGTGATCATCAAAATGGTGTTTAACGCCATTGATGATTTG
>JAKQEZ010000365.1 GCA_029558435.1 Bacteroidota bacterium | reverse complement strand
TAAGATATTTTTCTCTTGATAAACTTTCATTGTCTAACTGTTTAAGCCATTTTTTGATGTCTTCCCAATTTGGATTGTCGCCAACAAAATATACAATTCCATGATAACGTCCATATTTACAAACAGGGCAAGTTCTTGTTCCTTTGTCTGGTCCAAAGGCGTGGAATGGAATAAATGAAGGTTGGTCTTCTCCAATATTTAATCCTGATTGCAATTCATCTTATTTAGAATTCGGATAGTTAGGAATATTCAAACCCAAAATAATGTCGTGCTCTGCAACTTGTAAATCGTTGTTTAAAAGAACTCTCAAAATTCCACTGCCACCACGATTTTCAAGTGCTTTTCTCTTTTCGCCTGTCAAAAGTTTATCATCATCAAAAACAAATTCGTCAATGTAGTATTCATTGTCAATGTTTGGTTCTTTGATGGAAGTATGAATATGTGCAGGAATATTTTCATTCGGATAGGGTGCAGGTCTGATAGTGTAAATTGAATATTTGCCATTTTCATCTGTCTTGACCCAACCACGAATGTGTCCGTGTCGTTTTGCTTTTTCATCCATTCCTTGCTTTGGTGAGTATAAGCCATTATTGTCTGTCTGCCAATAGTAAATGATTACATTTGAGGCAGGTGTTTTGCCGTCAAGTTTAAAAACCTTTCCCGTTACTAACAATTTTTGTCCTTTTTCTGTCCATCCTGCACTCGTGTCCGCAGATTTGATATTTGTAGGCATTCCAACAAACATAATTTCACAACCATCGCAACCACCGCCTACAAATTCTTTTGTTTCGGTTTTTGATGTTGGTACAGCATTAGAATTTGTCTGTCCGTTGCAACTTGTCAAAAAGTTACAAAGAACAATTAGAAATCCAATTTGATAAAGTCCTTTCATTATTTTTTGATTTATATGCTTATTTCGAACAAACAACAGTTTGGTTCGTCTTGGTAATGTTTGGGCAATGTTGTAGTTTCTGTGAGTTCAATCATTCCTAAAAAAGTAAATCCCGCTGATGTATAATGCTCAATTAATTTAGTATTAGCTCCTAATGTGTCTAATCGTATAAACCGTTTTCCTAATTGTCTTGCATATGCTTTTGCCCATTCTACAATTTTTTCAATATACCTATTTCCCCGAAAATCGGGATTGGTACAAATGCGATGGATGTAAATTGAATTGTCATTGTCTTTTTTACCCCAAATTTCCTTGTCTTCAAAGGTTATTGCCCAATTACAAGCCATCGTATTGTCTATTACAATTTTCCACTGTCTGTTTTCCTGGATTTCATTTTCAATAAATGAGTTTTCAAATGCTGGCCAAACCACCATTTTTCTTAACGTCTGCAGTTGTCTTGCTGCTTCATACAAGACAACTATTTCTTCTATATCATTTTGAATGCAGTTACTTATTTTCATTTTTGAAATATTTTTCTGTCGCCTCTTTTGGTCTGACCGTTACAACTTGTCAATAAGTTGAAATTCAAAACAAAGAGTAGAA
>JAKQEZ010000344.1 GCA_029558435.1 Bacteroidota bacterium | reverse complement strand
GAATGACCAACCAACTTATTGTATTTCCAGATGGTCATTTTTTTGCATGCGATACACCACCTTTCTGTTTCTGGAGGAGGCGACTTCTTTCTGACCCTATGCGTTTTTCCTTTTCCCATTTTAAATCACTTCCTTACGATTACATATATACGTTTAATACGTATTCATGATATTTAAGCTTTTTGATTACACAAAAAAGAAACGTCAAAAATCCTTAATTTTTAGTCCTCCTAATTGTTCGGCTGTGAAAAATTCTGGTTCTAATGCAACAATCTTACCATTTTCTGTATTATACTTTATAATGAGTCCACATACGTCACCAAACGTTCCTCGATTTACCTGAAAAGGCGTGTCTGACACAAAACAGCCAACCCCTAAAATATACTTGTCCATGAAGTTTGTTAGACATTTTTTATGACAATGGCCATATATGAAGATGTTGCTAGTGTTTTTAGAACTTAGGAGTTCTGCTGTTTTTTGTTGTAATTTAGGTTCGCGTTTCTGGCCCAAGTTTGAATTTGTGCAGTTACTTCCATGATACATGGTTAATTTTATGTTGCCGGGTATTGTAAATGGTTTTGTAACGTTGTCATTGCCAATATGATAAGTTACATCTTTGCGAACTTTGCAAAATTCCTTGCAAAAGTCATAATTTGGGTTTTCATATAGGGTTAGACTTTTGTCGTGGTTACCCATTATAATACCATTTGTGTTAAAGTCCGCTGGGTAATTTTCTTCACAATATTCTATATAACTGTCAGCACAATGCAAGAAACGTTCCTTGTAATGTTCTGGAAATGTCATTGTGCCATCAACTAAATCACCAGCACACAACAAAACGTCAATGGATCGTTCTTTACAAATCTTTATGAAGTTGTTTAATATGGTTTTTTGTTGACACATGTTTCCGAAATGTAGGTCACTAACGATTGCAATTTCGTTATAAGGTGTATCTGGAATTAATTTCCAGGCAAGAGTTTTGTTTGGTTTTTCTAAGCCAATATCTATCCAATATTTACTGAAGCGTTTTGCCGAAACTTTAATGGCTTTTGCTGAATCTGTGAACGTTTTGTGTTTTGAAAAAATCCTAAGTAAGTCAAATTTGTTGTAAGTGTTAAGGTCAACGATTTCCCTCTTTCGTATGAAAACACCTCAAAACTGTAAAAATAAAAATAAATTAATAATCATTTTCCACAGTACGATAATTCACATATTGTGTTTTTGTGGAAACTAATTTTCCTTCTGATTCTTCAAATTCAAGTATAATACCACCAATATCCGGATTCAGACCTTTTCTACCCATATATGAAGGCGTTGAACTTTGAAACGCTGGCATTTGAATGGTATATATACCAACATAGTCTGGTAATATACATGTTGCGTGGTAGTGACCTATAGCAAGTATGTTTGGCGTAGGAGTATCTTTGTTTTCAATTTTACTTAATGCTAGTTTTTGTGGTTTATAACTTCTGGCATACGCTACACCGCCATCTCCATGATGTATACAAATATTTATATTGCCGATGTTGAAGTTGGCTAAATAAAATCCTTTGTATTTCATGTCCGGCCGTTGAATAGATACATCATAACAAATGTCACTACCATAACGTTTGTAGAAACTTTCGTCATGGTTTCCTCCGATCATTTCTGTGGTTATGCCATCAATTTTCGGATAGTTTTCTATAATGTATTGGGCTTGTGCTCGTTCGCCATGTAGGAAAATTTCGAATTGCTGACCGTTATACATGTTAACACCATCTGATAAATCCCCGGCGTGAAAGATGGTGGTTATGCCTTCGCGTTCGCATTTTTCATAGAATTTCCAAAGAGATTCCATTTGTTGGTACTTAGATCCCAAATGTGTATCCGAAACGATTCCAACTTTATAAATGTTGGTTTCCGTAGGTTCAATATCTAAGTCAAACGTATAATTGCGTTGTAACGGTTTCTTAGTAACAAACCACCCAGCATTTTGAATGGTTTGGATAGCAGTATCCAAATCTGGTGTTATGCTATTATTAGTAATTGGTTTTAGAATATTATTTAGTGTATTATTTATATCATTACATAGCATATTTGCGTCATGATTGTTTATTTCATTTTTCTTATTATAATAATATTTTCTAAATGTCTTTGGATCACAACATAATTCTTTGGCACATTTTCTAAAAGATCCTAATTGTATATACAAACTTTCCATTTCATCTATTGTCCATTCCGAAAGTTTTTTATTCATGTTATATAGCCTCAATTTTAATGATTGTGTTTGTCGATGATCAATGACACCATTATTGGTTTGAATGTAAATTCCACAAGATACTGGTTGTTTTCATTAACTTTAATAGAAATGTCTGCGGCATTCTTAACAGAACTTTTTATTTGTTCCGCGAGGTCATCAACGGAAGTTTTTTCTGACTTCCAGGAATCCAATATGTCGTTTAGTGTTTTAATATCGGTTCGATACGAAATTGCAATTCTATTGAACTGCCTTATCTGATCTCCAGTTTCTGACATAAGTTTCTCCAAAAAACTTTATAAAAAATGGGGTTTATATTAAATGTTATAATAAGTTTTTAGTATTTAAACTTTTTGGTTTATGTTTTTATGATTATAGTATGACCAGATTTATATTTTATTATTATTTTTTCGATAGTGTCATTTGTGGTGTCCATGATTTCAGTTAAGGAACTTTTGTCAGCCCTGAAAACTAAAAGACTGTCTGTTCGTTCTGACAAATTAGACACCTTCTGGTTTTTCTGGCCATTCTAATATTGCCCAATGCGTTACATTATAGTCATCGGCATAATGAAAGTCCAACCAATCATGCCAATAACCTTCTTGGTATGTTCCAATGCTAATCCTTTCTGTTAC
>JAKQEZ010000733.1 GCA_029558435.1 Bacteroidota bacterium | reverse complement strand
AATCCTGGAACAGAAAATCCTGAATTTTATTCCATTTTAGATACGAATGGTATTCAATATGAAGTTGCTTGTACATTGGTATTATTGGCGACGAATCAATATTAATCCAATAAACGTCAGTAAACCATTTACAATTAAAATTTCAAATCCAAAAGCGAATCCAAACCAGGTTTCGCTTTTTAAGTTTAAAATAATGGACGTTGCAACTGATAAAATGGCAATTAATGGAACGAATTTATCCTTTACATTCCATTTGGTAAACAAACCAAAAGCGTAAAGTCCTAATAGCGGACCATAAGTAAATCCAGCGAATTTCAATACTTTGTCAATAATACTCGCATCGTTAAAAGCGTATTTGAAAAATAAAATCACCAATATCGAAATCCCAACAAATAACAAATGAATGCGTTTTCTAATAGCAACTTGTTTTTGAGTGTCATACTTTTTTTCAATTTCCAAAATATCAATACTGAAAGAAGTTGTTAACGAAGTTAAAGCACTATCCGCACTAGAATAAGCCGAAGCAATTAATCCCAAAATAAAACAAAAAGCGGCCACAATTCCTAAATGTTCATTGGCAAGAATGGGGAATAATTGGTCTTTGTGAGCGTCGATTCCATTTTTGATAGCATATTCGGTAAAAAGTAAACCCATTACTAGAAACATAAAATTTACAAAAGTCAAGACAATTGTAAACCAAAACATGTTTTTTTGTGCGTCTTTTAAACTGCGACAAGTTAAGTTTTTTTGCATCATGTCTTGGTCTAAACCCGTCATTACAATAGCAATGAATGCTCCAGATAAAAACTGTTTCCAGAAATAACTTGGCAAACTTGCATCTTCAAAAAAGAAGGTTTTAGAAAAATCGCTTTCGGCTATGAAACTAGAAAAATTGTGAATGTTTAGTCCTAAATCTTGCGAAACCACCACAATACAAACCCCAACAGCTACCAACATAAACAAAGTCTGCAACGTATCCGTCCAAATAATAGTTTTGATTCCTGATTTATGCGTATACACCCAAATCAACAAAATAGTAACCGAAACCGTAATCCAATACGGAATTCCTAAAGATTCAAAAACCAAGGTTTGCAATACGTCAGCAACCAAAAGCAAGCGCAAATTAGAACCAACTGTTCTAGAAACAATGAAAAACCAAGCGCCTGTTTTGTAGGAATATTTCCCAAAACGATCTTGTAAATACGTATAAATCGAGGTTAAATTGAGTTTGTAATACAATGGTAACAAAACCGTTCCAATGACGAAATAACCAATTATATAACCCAATACCAATTGAAAATACACAAACTGAGAAGCTTCCACTTTTCCCGGAACTGAAATAAATGTAACGCCCGAAAGCGAAGCGCCTATCATTCCAAAAGCTACCAAATACCAAGGTGCTTGTTTATTGGCTTTGAAAAAAGATTCATTGGTATCATCGTTTTTTCTTCCTGTGAAATAGGAGAACAAAATCAAAACGCCAAAATAAGCTAAAATGGTAATGAGTATAGTAGTAGGTTGCATACGTTATTGGATTTCGGACAAAGATAAAAGAATTAAGAAAATAAAGCTCGTATTCACTTTGTTTTGTAAATTTGCCGTTATGGAATTACCTTCAAAATTATTGGAAAACGCGGTGAATGAAGTCGCTCAATTGCCAGGAATTGGTAAACGAACGGCTTTGCGATTGGTTTTACATTTGTTGCGCCAACCGGAGTCGCAAACGCAAACCTTAAGTTCGAGTTTGACTAAAATGCGAGAAGAAATTCAATATTGTACGTCGTGTCACAACATTGCTGATGCGCCTATTTGTCAAATTTGTGTGAATACCAGCCGAGACGCTTCCATCATTTGTGTAGTGGAAGACGTTCGTGATGTCATGGCAATTGAAAATACTGGAACTTTCAAAGGTGTTTATCATGTTTTGGGTGGAAAAATCAATCCGATTGAAGGTGTTGGTCCCAGTCAATTGAACATTGGAACATTGGTAGAAAAAGTAAAATTGGGACAAATTTCTGAAGTGATTTTTGCGTTAAGCTCTACTATGGAAGGCGATACAACTAATTTTTATATTTTCAAACAAATCAAAGATTTTGGTATAAAAACCTCTACTATTGCGAGAGGAATTGCTATTGGAGATGAACTGGAATACGCTGATGAGGTCACTTTAGGAAGAAGTTTGTTACATCGTATTCCGTTTGAGAACACAATGAAACAGATATGATGTGGTTTTTGCATTAAAAAATCCTAATAAATTCTTAAATTTTAATTGTATCAACTATATTTGTTTCCTCAAATAGAGAAAAATGAAGAAAATAGTATTTGTATATATAACACTTGCTGTTGTTTTAACATCTTGTGTTCCAAATAAAGAGTTGGTTTATTTGCAAAATAAAGGAGAAAATAAAACAACCATTGAAGTTCGTCAGTCCGAATCGAAACCATATCGTGTACAAACAAATGATATCTTGAGCATTAATTTGAAAGCCTTAGACCAAAAATTGGTTGAAATGTTCAATGCATCAAGTAATACCAATCAAAATCAAATGACACCTCAAGCCATGTATTTTAATGGTTATGTGGTGGACGATCATGGGAATATTCGAATTCCAGTGATTGGCGAAGTGAATGTGTTGGGTTATACTGTTGAAGAAATTAGAGCAACCATTGAAAAACGATTACTTGACGAGTATTTCAAAAGTGAAGCACGAATTTTTGTTAATGTAAAATTAGCTGGTTTACGCTATACAATGAATGGGGAAATTGGCAGCCCTGGAACTAATGTTTTGTATCAAGATAAAGTTACAATAATGGAAGCTATTGCAAATTCTGGCGATATTACGGTAACAGGAAATCGCAAAGAAGTGCAAATTATTAGAAAGTTACCTCACGGTTACGAAACCCACGTTTTAGATTTAACTGATGCAAAAGTGATGGATTCTCCATATTTTTATTTGCAACCAAATGATTATATTTACGTGAAACCCCTACGTCAAAAATCATGGGGAACAGGAATTACAGGAATGCAAACCGTAGGGACAATCATGACGGCAATTTCATTAATTACAACAGCAATACTTTTATCGAGAAATTTCTAAACAACAACAAATGTTAGATACTAAAGATTTTAATTT
>JAKQEZ010000245.1 GCA_029558435.1 Bacteroidota bacterium | reverse complement strand
AATATTTTTGAAAAGGTAATATACAAAATGCGCAATATTGATTTTAATCTGATTGCCTGTTTATCAAGAGAATATTCCTGTTTGCTTATTATGTTGATATTTGAAATAAATATTGTATTATTGCGCATATTTATGAGTTATGCACAATTATAACGCCTAAACGATCAGCACATTTAGATAAAGGTATCTCATAGATTCAAATTTTTAAACACAAAATCAAAGTAACATGAAAAAAAATCTTTTAAAATTGACAACTTGCCTACTTTTAGCCGTGGGTGTTACCACAAATGTTTTTTCCCAATGGCAAAATGTTGGACAACCAGGGTTTTCCGCAGGAGTTGTAGAGTACACAACTCTCGCCTTCAGTAACAATGAAGAGCCATATGTAGCATATCAAGATGCAGGTAATTCTGGAAAAGTTACTGTAATGAAATTTAATGGAACATCTTGGGTAAATGTTGGAAATGCTGGATTTTCAGCAGGATATGCTTACTATGTCTCACTTGCTTTCAATAGTAATGGTGAACCCTATGTAGCTTATCAAGATGAAGGTAATTCGTACAAGGCTACTGTTATGAAATTTAATGGAACATCATGGATAAATGTTGGAAATGTTGGATTTTCAGATGGTGTAGCCGCTTCTACGTCTCTTGCCTTTAATGCTTCTTCCAGTAGCAACACGCCATATGTATCATATAAAGATGGCGCTAATTCAAACAAAACAACTGTCAAATTTTTCGATGGAACATCTTGGGTAAACGTTGGAAATGTAGGATTTTCGGATGGGCTCGCTAATAATTTATCTCTTGGATTCAATAATAATGGAGTGCTTCATCTGTCATATATTGACGATGGGAACTCAAGTAAAGTTACCGTCAAGAAATTTGATGGGACCAATTGGATGACAGTTGGAACACCTGGATTTTCCACAGGTGTAGCTAATGACGCTACATTAGCGTTCAGCAATGATGGAAGACCTTATGTTGCTTATATGGATTTTGGCAATTCGAGCAAAGCAACAGTAATGAAATTTAATGATAGCATTTGGGAGACAGTTGGTAATGCAGGGTTTTCAGCGGGAACTGCGCTCTACACTTCAATTGCAATCAGCAATTCTGGAGAGCCTTATGTCGCGTACAGAGATTGGGTTAATTCACAAAGTGTCACAGTTCAAAAATTTGATGGTAATAATTGGATGACAGTCGGGAATGTGGGGTTTTCAGCAGGAATGTCTGATTTTGTTACTCTTAAATTCAGTAATAGTGGAGAACCTTATGTAGTGTATCAAGATTATGGAAATTCTGGCAAAGCTACAGTTATGAAGTATATTGAACCTACTACAGGGGTAAATGATTTTAACTTAAAAAATGGCATTAAAGTATTTCCTAACCCCACAAAAAACCAAATTAATTTTTCAATTCAGACCAACGCGCAACTGACAAACGTGACCGGACAAATTGTTGCAGATAGAAAAAATGTAAATCATCTTGACCTTTCAGACCAACCGACAGGTATTTACTTTTTGACACTTACGGATAACAAAGGACAAGTATTGCAACGCAGCAAAATAGTGAAAGAATAACTGTGCATAACAGCACCTACCCAAAAGTGGCGGTTCAGTGGTTAGTTCAAGCTTTGTGCTTCTATCAACGTTTGTACTTAACTGACCGTGAATCGCTCCGAAATCGCCACCTTCGGGTAGCTGCAAACCGTTAGCAGTCAGCCTAAAGAAACCCAGACAATATGCCAATAGGAGAAATAGAAATACATCCTTACCTGCAACAAGGACAAATTAACGGAGCGACCAAACTGATTTTAGGTAGCTTCCCTGTATACGAATGCACCGACCAAGACAATCCTTTAAAACAACAAAACAGACAGAATGAAGGAACAATCCGTTTTTTCTATGGAAGCATTGACAGCGGACTTTGGGGTTTATACCGTGACAATATTGACGACACAATTTTATTGCCACCGAACCCAAACTTAATTTTACCAAGTTTAGCACAAAGACAAATTGCAGTTTCAGACACAATCGCTTCTTGTGAAAGACACGGATTTAGTTCGGAAGACAGTAAATTAATTAGGAGAACATATAATAGACAAGGCATTCAAACTCTTATTCAAAATGGAGTAAGAAAAATTATTTGCACTTCCAAAGGTGTTCTTAAAGACCTTGAAAAACAAATTATCCTTCAAGGAAATTTACCATTTGGACAAGTTGACAACTTAGCAGGTTGCACTTTTCAAGACAACTTTATTACGGGACTTGGTGGAAACAATAATCAAATAACAAGTCCAATTGCAAAGGTTTTCATAGTTGACAATTTCCAAGTGACAGCATTAGCAATTCCCTCTCCAGGCTCACCGCAAAGACAACTTGCTCAATTTGGCTTCAACAGACAGGACTGGAGAAATTATGCCGACAATTATTTTTCAAACGCATTTAATTGGCTAAACGAATGACGAAAAAAGAAGGCCGAACTGCTAACACGGGTTTGGCAAAAGTGGCGGTTCAGTGCTCCGCAGACACATTTGTGGTTAATCAAAGTTTGATTCTCCGCATCAACATTTGTGGTGAAAATCGCCACCTTCGCCAAGCCCGAAACCGTTGGCAGCAAGTGTAAAGGACGACACCACAATAACAAACAGACGACTAAGAACAAAAAAAAGTAAACCATTTTGACAGGTGACCAAAGACATAGAAACGATATTACAAACGGACAGCATTTAAACCGACACGCTGACCGACCCTATGTTTTTTATTTTTTCCCCACCGCACATTTTTTAAAAATAATTTTAGCCAGCCGCACAAATGGCACATTTGGTTTTGCCCGACACACAAGCCGACCCTTCGCAAAACCAAAAGAGCCATTTTTTGCCAACGCTGATAAACAAATTATAAAACTTGACAATAATATGTTGAAAAGAAATGTTCAATATATTGCACCTTTTGTTTCAATAAATACTACATTTGACACATTAAATAATTTAACAGCGGGGGCAACGCTATAAATTCTGCAACATTAAAAATGAGACCAAACAAAATTGGACAAGTAGCAAAGTTTCATACACCGCTACCAGACGAAAATCCAGACCAACTTTATGTTGTTTTAGAAATCAAAGAAGACGATAAAAGACCAAGAGCCGACATCAAAGCATTGAACACAGGTCTTTCCTTCCCTCCCATAAATACCGTTTTACTTGATGACCTAGAAGTTGTTGAAGTTGATACAGCTGACCTCGTAGGTCACCAAGTTACAATCAACAAAGCAGACTATTCACAAGCGACTGGAAAGGTTGTAAAAGTAAGTGAACAAAAAATTATGCTTGACTTAACTAAAGGTGTAAAAGGAGTTGAAACAAATGTATTGCTGACAATTGAAGATGAAAGCGGTAAAGAACATACCGGAACTCTTTTCGTGAATTAATAAACCGTTTTATGGAAATGGAATTAGAAAACAAAGAAAAATTCATTAGAGATTACCGTATTAAAATTGGTGATGCCATTAAAAATATTCGTGAGAAAAAAGGTTACAGCCAAGATGAACTTGCGGAAATAATGAATGTAAATCGTTCAACAATTTCAAAAATTGAAAATGGCAAATTCAATTTAAGTATTGACTACTTATCCAAATTTTCTTGGTTCTTGGATTTTGAATTTCAATTGAAAGAAACTAAAAACAATAAATCTGTAAATCACATATGAAGGAATTAAACTATATAGATTTATTCGCTGGTGCTGGAGGACTTTCTGAAGGTTTTATACGTGCTGGATTTAAACCTATTGCACACGTAGAAATGAATAAAGATGCTTGTGATACTATTAAAACCAGAACAGTTTACCACTGGTTAAAAGAGAATAAGAAAACCAGAATCTATAATGATTATCTTAAATCAGAAACTAAAAACAAAGAAGAGCTTTGGAAAAATGTTCCCGAACATTTAATCAATTCAGTCATAAACAAAGAAATTTCAGAAAACACATTGCCTGAAATTTTCAAGACAATTGACAAGGAATTGAACGAAAAAAAAGTTGATTTAATTATTGGTGGTCCGCCTTGCCAGGCTTATTCTGTCGTTGGTCGTGCAAGAAAAGATATGGAAAGCGACCCTAGAAATCATTTATATAAACATTACGTTAAGTTTCTAGAAAAGTACAAACCAAAGATGTTTGTATTTGAGAATGTACCGGGTATTTTATCTGCAAAAAACGGAGAGTATTTAAGTAAAATTTTCAAGGCTGTTAGAAATGCTGGTTATGAAGTTGCTATTCCTCCAAAAAATCATTTGAACGCAAAAGATTTCGGAGTATTACAAGACAGAAAAAGAGTAATAATCATTGGCTGGAAGAAAGAGCTAAACTTAAAGTATCCCGAATTTGAGACATCAGAACATAACTTTCAAATTTTAAAAGATTTGTTTTCTGATTTGAAGCCATTAAAAAATGGACAAGGAACTCTAAACGCAGTTGAATATGCAAAGCCGACAACAGAATATTTAAAGCAAACTAATATTAGAAACGGTTTAGACTTTGTAACACAACATATTGTAAGACCCAATAATGATAATGATTTAGAAATCTATCAAATTGCAATTGACCAATGGAACAATGGCAAAAGATTGAATTATGCTGAGTTGCCAAAAAGACTAATCAAACATTCAAATACAGATTCTTTTGTAAATCGTTTTCAAGTTGTAAATGGCAAGGGTGTTTCACACACTGTTGTTGCTCATATAGCAATGGATGGACATTATTACATCCATCCAGATAAAAAACAAAATCGTTCAATAAGTGTAAGAGAAGCTGCAAGAATACAATCTTTCCCTGATGATTATTTCTTTGAAGGAAGTAGGACAGCCGCCTTTAAACAAATAGGCAATGCCGTTCCTCCATTGATGGCTCAAAAAATTGCAGAAAAAATTAGGGAAATGATATGATAAATTGGCAATTCTTTCCCAAAAGCAGAATAATACCTGAACACCTGCAAAATGTTTTAGGTGTATTTGAATTAAATGAAAGCTTAATTAGTTCTGAAGTTCATAACTACGGTAGTAATGAGGTATTGGAAAATGTTAGAACAAACTTAGAAAAATTAGATTTTCAAATTGAAAAGAGTAAAAAGTCAAGTGACAAAATCAAAGTACCAGTGCTATTTGGACAAAATGGTAAACTAGAAAAATACTTTGACGCAGACGGATATAATACAGCAACAAAAACGGTTATTGAAGTTGAAGCAGGCAGAGCAGTTACAAATTACCAATTTTTAAAAGATTTGTTTCAAGCTTGTATGATGTATGAGGTGGATTACTTAGTTATTGCTGTAAGAAAAGATTATAGAGGCAATCCTGATTTTCAAAATGTAATAACCTTTTTTGATACTCTTTATGCGTCAGGTAGATTACAACTCCCACTTAAGGGAATTCTAATAATAGGATATTAATGATTGATTACTCAAAATACCAAACAACGTCAGCAATTCCAGAAGCCTCATCAATGATTGAGACTTTTCGTGCTATTGGCTACAATATAGAAACAGCGATTGCAGACATCATTGATAACTCTATTTCAGCTAATTCAAAGAAC
>JAKQEZ010000237.1 GCA_029558435.1 Bacteroidota bacterium | reverse complement strand
TTGTTTTACGACTTGAGAGAGAAAAAAAGACATTTCATTTTCGGTCAGACTTTGTTCGTAAGCGGGCTGAAAGTGCATTTAGATACGGAATTGAAAATCGGTTTGCGAGAGAAAGCTCTTTTAAACAGCCGAAGTTTAAACAACAGAGAAACAAAACACCACGAACACCTAACACACGCCTATGTGCTTTGGGCGGCTAATGTGCTTTTTGCAGTCTTTGCGCCCGCATTTCCTTTGTCGCTATTGCGACAGGAAATTCGCCCGCAAACCGCCCGTGCCCATAGCCTCGGTCGTTACCAGCAAGCCGAAAAAAAATAAAGGATTCAATTCATTTAATCGAATTAATAGAAAAGAATGAACAGAAATAATTACATATTGACAAAAATTGAAAAAGAATTAATCAACTTAAAAAGTATGAGAAAAGCGGTTTTTATTTTTTCGGCTTTGTGCCTTGTTTTTGGAACTTCAAAAGCAGAAACACCTCGTTTCGTTAATCTTGAATTATTAGGAGTATATAATTTAGTTGGCGTTTCATTTGACAGTCGTTTTAACGAATCTTCTAAATTTGGCTATAAAATAGGAATGGGTTATGGCTACGAAGATTCAAATAATTGGCAAGGGTGGTCAATTGAAATGGGTGGTGACAATGCTCGATTTAGAACTGCGCCAGTTGGGTATTTAAGAAACTTGTTATTGAATCAAGTAGTTTCTGTTCCTATGAATATTTACTATTTATTTGGAAAAAATAATAGTTATTTTGAACTAGGAGCCGGATTAAGCCCTTATTTTGCAGATTTCAAACTAAATCATTTTGATGGATTCAACTATTATGGCTTTTTGCAAACTGCTTACAGATACGAAAGGGAAAAATTAGTGTTTTCCATAGGCATAGATATTCCATTTAAAACACCAGGTTCTGATTTTGAACAAACAATCGGTCTATATCCTAAATTATCAATTGGATATCGTCTTTAAAACAGCTAAAGAAAGTTGTATATTTTGTATTGTTGAACAAAACAAAAATTTGACCTATTTCATATTTGGCTGATAATAATGATTTTTAATAAAAAAACATATCCATATGAACAACCAACAATTAAAATACATAATTGCTGTTTTAATATTTTTGTTTGTGTGTTTTTACGCAGTTTTTGCGCAGACTAATGATTCTATAAGAGTAGAAACTAGTTTTTTAGGCATTAAATACTATAAAAACAATCAAAAGCTATATTATCAGGATTTAGGTGAAATTTTCAAACCAAATCCATTGGCATATAAACAATATAAAAGTGCTATTAGAACGTTCAATACTTCAGCATTAGTTCTTTGTTTGGGAGGTGGTTTTATTGCTGGTGGAACCATAATGAGCTATGAACCTGTATTGTATGGCGGTGAACCTGATTGGACAATGGCGTTAATTGGTGTTGGTTTTGTCGGAGTTTCGATTCCATTATTTGTAATTACAAAGCAAAGAATCTTGAAATCAATATCTACATATAACAATGGTATATCTATTCATAATAGTCCTGAAATTTCGGATATTAAAGTTCACGTAAATGATATAGGTATCGGGGTTGTTGTAAGTTTTTGATTTATCATTAGTTTTTAAATCACACTGAGCGAACCTCTTTGTCTTCGTTGTTTGGGTAGCAAGTCTTCTGTCTTGCATATTATAGCAGAAAATAACAGACAAAAACTAATCGCCCAAAAAGCAAAAAAAACCACAGCAAGTTGGTGTATATAATTTAATTGTCTTGCAGTGGCTTTTATAGCTTTTTAAAATAGGGCAGAGCGGTCACAGTACATTGTTTTTTTTGTTCGGTTAGACAGTTGAAGTGCATTTTGAAAGAAAAAAAACAATGAACTGTGGAGAGTTGATTATTTTAGCTTTGAGCGTTTAGACAAGTTTATCGGGCTATCTCGGCTGGCTGACAAGAAAAGACAAGAAACAAAATCGACTTATTGCATTGACAAACAGAAAATTAATTCGACTGGAATAAATGACGACTGTATTACGACTGAACGGCCAGCTGCCAACACACGCCTATGCACACCTGCTGGCTGACGTGCATTTCGCAGGTTTTGCGCCCGCATTCACTTTGTCGCTGTGCGACAGCGAATACGCCCGCAACCCGCCCGTGCCCATAGCCTCAGTCGTTAGCAGCAAGGCTGAAAAAAGAAAATAGAGTGCTATAAATGATTTCTTTGTTCACTAAATAAATCGGGAAACAACTCGACAATCGGAGAGGGATGCTCAACAATTCGGGAAGACGCTCAACAAATCGGAAGACGACTTTACAATTAGCGAACACGAATAAATAAATCGGGAAACGACTCGACAATCAGAGAGGGCTGCTCGACAATTCGGGAAGACGCTCAACAAATCGGAAGATGACTTTACAATTGGCGAACCCGAATAAATAAATCGGGAAACGACTCAATAATTGGAGAGAGCTGCTCAACAATTCGGAAGACAACTTTACAATTAGCGAAGCTCTATCAACAATTAGACTCGATACTCAATATTTAAAAAGGCTCGCTTAATTTTTCGGAACATTATTTGAATTTTTTTGAGGTGACAATGATATAGAAAATCTAAGCAAAAAAATATTGACAAATAAATTCAATATATTTTGATTTTCTTAAAAATAACATCTATCTTTACGTTAATTATTTACCATAAAACTATATACAAATGAATGATTATCAAACAGCCAAACAGGCTTCTTACAAGCTTATAGCTAAAGAAGCCAAGAACTATCC
>JAKQEZ010000232.1 GCA_029558435.1 Bacteroidota bacterium | reverse complement strand
CACCCACACAGATCTTTCAGTCCCATCGATCAAATAGAAATATAATGAAGAATCCATCTAAATTTCGTCATTCTGCCCAAATTACGCATTGCGTTAATACAACTAAATTACGCATGATTGTCATGATCATAAATCCTAACTATATAAATATGTTTGTATTATCTGAATCTATACCTACTCCTCTATAAGCAGCTTAACGCAATAGTTGCGTGAATGCAGATGTTGGCAGCAAGTGTAAAGGACGACACCAAAACGACAAACAGACGACTATAAACTAACAGAAAGCAAACTATTTTGACAGGTGACCAAAGACATAGAAACGATATTTCAAACGGACAGCATCTAAACCGACACGCTGTCCGACCCAATGTTTTTTATTTTTTTCCCACCGCACAAAAAATTTTGAAATTCAGCCACCGCACAATTGGCACATTTGCAAGCCGCACAAGCCACCGCACAAACCCAAGCTTGCAAAAGAGCCAATTCACCCACCCGCCAAAGACGGACAATAAGGGTGAAAAATCGTATTTTAACCGACTAAAATTTGTATTGAACTAAATGGCTGAAAAAGAAGCAAAGGCAAGAATTAAGATTAACAAACTGCTTGAAGAAGCAGGCTGGCGTTTCTTTGACACTGACAAAGGTAAAGCGACCATCAAACTTGAATCTTCCATCAAAATGGATGATTTGGGTGAGGACTTTGAACATTCTAAAAACGGGTACATTGACTTTTTACTGGTTGACGAGAACCAAAATCCCGTATTGGTTTTAGAAGCGAAAAAGGAAAGCTTAAATCCGCTTGTTGGGAAAGAGCAAGCAAGAAATTACGCAAAATCTCAAAAAGTAAAGTTTGTAATTCTATCCAACGGGACACTTCATTATTTATGGAACATTGAAACTGGAAATCCTGAACAAATTCAGGTTTTCCCGACACTGGAATCCATTAAACAATACTATGAGTTCAATCCCGACCCGAACAAATTAGTTTGTGAAGAAGTAAATGCAGACTATGTTGTATTGACTCAACTTCCGAACTACAAACAAATACCAGAGTTTCAAGACGAACAGAAAAAGAAGGACTTAATTTTTAATTTAAAACTTCGTTTCCTAAGATATTATCAAGTTGAAGCAGTTCAAGCAGTTCAGAAAGCGGTAAGCGAGGGTAAAAAACGTTTCTTGCTTGAAATGGCAACAGGAACAGGAAAAACGCTTACATCTGCTGCCATCATCAAACTGTTTTACAGAACCGGCAACGCAAGACGGGTTTTGTTTTTGGTTGACCGTTTGGAATTGGAAGAACAAGCAAGAAAAGATTTTACAAACTATTTGAAAAATGACCTGACAACGGTTGTTTACAAAGAAAAACGGAACGATTGGAGAAAAGCGGAAATTGTTGTTACCACCATTCAATCATTGATGGTGAATAACAAATACAAAAAACTGTTTTCACCGACAGACTTTGATTTAGTCATTTCAGACGAATCGCACCGATTGTTAGGAGGTGGTAACAGCCGAGCATTGTTTGAATATTTCTTAGGTTACAAATTAGGTTTAACAGCCACACCAAAGGACTATTTAAAACATCTTGACACCGAAAACATTGAAGACCCAAGAGAATTAGAACGAAGAATGTTGCTTGACACTTACACAACCTTCGGTTGTGAGAGTGGCATTCCAACTTATCGTTATACGCTTGTGGACGGTGCTAAAGACGGCTATTTGCGACAGCCGATTGTAGTTGATGCAAGAACGGATGTAACTACAAAACTACTTTCCGAGCAAGGTTATGGCGTAATGGTAACAGTAGCCACCAGCGAGCAAGAAGATATTTTGGAAGAAGTGAAATATAAGCAGAATCACTTTGAACGGAAATTTTTTAGTGATGAAACCAACCGAGTGTTTTGCAAAACATTCATTGAAAACGGACTGAAAGACCCAATTACAGGCGAATTTGGAAAGAGTTTGGTTTTTGCCGTTTCGCAAAATCACGCTGCAAAATTGGCTCAATTGCTTAATGAGTATGCACACCAATATTTCCCTGGAAAGTATCAAAGCGACTTTGCTGTTCAGGTAACTTCAAATGTGCAGAACAGTCAGCAAATGACCGTTGATTACAGCAACGACAAATTGTTGGGCTTTAGCAATTTTGCTAAAGGAAATGAAATTTTAGAATCATACAAAACCAGTAAAGCAAGAGTTTGTGTAACGGTTGGAATGATGACCACAGGTTGGGATTGCCCCAATATTTTGAACTTGGCTTTAATGCGACCAATATTTTCTCCGACAGAATTTATTCAGATAAAAGGACGTGGAACCCGTGTTCACACATTTGAGCATAAATTCAAAAATGAACTTGGAGAAGAAGAAACCATTTCTATTGATAAAACCACTTTCAAACTCTTTGACTTCTTTGCCACTTGCGAATACTTTGAAGAAAAATATCAGTACGACCAAGTATTGAAACTACCAAAGAACTTTGAGCAAGGCGATGACATTCCAACAGTTGATGACAATACGTTAAAACCAAAGCGTGACGGTTACGAATACAAGGAGAACGACAAAATTGCCACTTGGAACGAACAACAAGTTGACTTTACAGGAATGAAAGTTGACCGAATGTTTTTCCAGCAGTTTGAGGAGAAGGTAAAAACCGATGAAGAAATAAAACAACTGATGGAAGCGGGTGATGTGGAAATTGCCACAGCAAGAGCCAAAGAGAAATACGACAACAAACCCGAAGAATATTTTGATTTGGAAAAGCTTCGCAGGTCATTGAAGATTGACCGCAAAATTGGTTGGCGTGAATTATTGGAACTAATTTATTTTGGAAATCAAATAAAAGGAAAGGACGATTTGCTGAGTGACGAATTTGAAAAATTCCTCAGCACCAACAATGTTTCCGACATCAACGATTTGCAAGGTTTACGCTATTTCTTTTACGCTTACATCACCGACCCAACTGTAAGAGAAATAATAGACCAACAAGAATTTACAGAATTGTATCACAACCCAACGTTTAACGTGGATGATTTTAACCGTGTGCCGGATGAAATGAAAAGCAAACTGCCCTACTATGTTAAAACCTACGTTCCGTTGAATAAATTTTTATCTGCCTAAACAATGCTTGATAACATAACAAAGAAAAATATTGACGATTGCCGTGATGTGCTGGTAGGAAAGGTGCCCGACCCTAAAAGCCAAATCGAGCAAATTACACTGGCTCTTATCTATAAGTTTATGGACGATATGGATAAGGAAGCCGTAGAGAAATTCAAAGGCAAAGCCAAATTCTTTACAGGCGAATATGCCAAATACGGTTGGCGTAAATTATTTGACCCATCATTGAGTGGACAGGATATGCTTTCGCTTTATAGTGAAGCATTGGAAAAACTGAACACCAACCCGAATATTCCCGAACTGTTCCGAAACATTTTCAAAAATGCTTACCTGCCCTACCGTGACCCTGCCACGCTGAAACTTTTTTTAAAACACATCAATGAGTTTGAATACAGCCATAGTGAAAAATTGGGCGATGCGTTTGAATACCTGTTGAGTGTAATGGGAAGCCAAGGCGATGCAGGACAGTTCAGAACGCCCCGACACATTATTGATTTTGTAACGGCTTGTGTAAACCCACAGAAAAACGAAACCGTGCTTGACCCTGCCTGCGGAACGGCTGGTTTCTTGTTGAGTGCTTACAAACACATATTAAACCAAAACACCGAAAAGCGATTAGGCGACAAACTGAAACCAGACGATAGAAAAAAACTCGCTACCAATTTTGTGGGGTATGACATCAGCCCCGATATGGTGCGGTTGAGTTTAGCCAATATGTATTTACACGGTTTTTCCACACCACAAATTCACGAATACGACACATTGAGCAGTGAAGACCGTTGGCAGGAAACTTTTGATGTGATATTGGCAAACCCACCATTTATGACGCCAAAAGGTGGCATACGACCACACAAGAAATTTGGCGTACAAGCCAACAAAGCCGAAGTATTGTTTACCGATTACATTGCCGAACATTTAAACAGCAACGGACGAGCAGGAATTGTAGTACCCAACGGAATTGTAGCCACCAGCCAAACCGCTTACAAGCAATTGCGGAAAATGTTGGTGCAGGATAGTTTGATAGCCGTGATTAGTTTGCCCGCAGGTTGCTTTAATCCTTATAGTGGTGTAAAGACATCAATTCTAATTCTTGACAAGAAATTAGCGAAGGTAAGCCAACAAATTTTGTTTTTGAAAATTGAAAACGATGGTTTTGACCTTGGTGCACAACGCAGAGAAATTGACAAAAACGATTTGCCCTTGGCTTTGCAAACATTGGAAGCATACAAAGAATGTTTGAGTAATGATGAAGTTTTTGAGGATTTGCCCGCAATGGCACTTTTGGTTAATAAGGAGGTTGTTTTAGCTAATAAAGATATTGTTCTTAGTGGTGAAAGATATGTAGAGAATGTTAAAGCTCAAACAGAATTTGAATTAGTAAAGATTGGCGATGTTTTCAAAACATCATCTGGAGGAACGCCACTTAGAAACAAACCTGAATATTATG
The DNA here is from genome assembly GCA_029558435.1 of Bacteroidota bacterium. Next base: position 18,039 of record JAKQEZ010000232.1, on the reverse strand, counting down.
AGAATGGCAATATTCCTTGGCTTAAAAGCGGAGAAGTTGCACAAGGTTATATCTATAAATCAGAGGAATTTATCACAGAAGAAGGGCTAAAAAACTCATCAGCAAAACTATTCCCTGTAAACTCTGTACTTGTTGCGATGTATGGAGCTACAGCAGGACAAGTTGGTATTTTAAAATTTGAAGCAACTACCAATCAGGCTGTTTGTGCTATTTACCCAAATGATAAAGTAATTCCCGAATATTTGTTTTGGGTGCTTAAGCAACAAACAAAAGCTTTTGTAGAACTTTCAACAGGTGGAGGTCAACCAAATATTTCTCAACAAATCATCAAAGATTTTGAAATCCCACTCCCACCGCTTGAAATCCAACAACAAATAGTAGCCGAAATAGAAGGGTACCAAAAAATAATAGACGGAGCCAAACAAATTGTAAATACCTACAAACCCACCATCAAAATAGACCCTGATTGGGAAATGGTGGAGTTGGGTTCACTTGCAAAACTTGTTGGAGGTAGTACGCCTTCAAAAGATAATTCAAGTTATTGGGAAAACGGAAAAATTGATTGGATAACTTGTTCAGATTTTGCAAGTAGCCCAATGTATATAGAAAATTCAATCAGAAAAATTACTGAAAAAGCAGTCAAAGAATGCTCAACAAGTATAATTCCTAAAGAAACTTTGGTCTTAGTTACAAGAGTATCATTAGGAAAAATGGCATTCGTTAAAAAGCCAATGGCATTGAATCAGGACTTGACAGCACTTCTATTTGATGAAGAACAGATAAACAAATACTACGCATACTTCTACCTACTTTCTATTGCAGATAAAATCGAAAAAGACGGACACGGTGCAACTGTTAAAGGTGTAACAAGAGATTATGTAAGAGAAATTAAAATCCCATTACCATCAAAAAGTGAACAGCAAAATATTGTGGAAGCTATAGAAGAAGAAATGAAATTGGTAAACGCCAACAAGCGGCTTATTGAAATCTTTGAGCAAAAAATAAAAGACAAAATCAGTGAGGTTTGGGGTGTGAAGGAGGAAGTAGAAACGGTTTAAAAGACATAAAAATGAGAATAGTACATTTAAGTGATTTACATTTATCAAAGGACACATTAAGTTCTTTGAAACAGTTCTATTTAACTGCGTTGATTAAAGACTTGAAAAATTGGCATAAAGATAAGCCAATTGATTTGATAGTATTGACAGGTGATTTAGTTGATAAGGGCGGTTCAAGTTTTAAAGACGGTGAAGATTTTTACGAAGTCGTTGCTAATGAATTCATCTATCCAATTATAAAGGAACTCAACTTTGATAAGAGTAAATTCATTTTCATTGCAGGTAATCATGACATTGTTGAATCTAAGATTGAAGACCTAACAGAAATTGGTATGTTAGGCAATTTCAATAATATAGAAAGGGTCAATAAATATATCGATGATTACAAGTCAACAAACCATTCAGGAATTGAAAGAATAAAGGCATTTAACGAATTTGAGCAAAAGTTTTACGCAGGAAATTCTGATTGCTATTTGTCAAATTTTGAATCTTGCTTTGTAGCTGATATTAATGGTGAAAAGGTTGGAATTGGTTCTTTCAATTCTGCTTGGAGATGTTCAACTAAGTTACCTCATGACAAGCTACTCATTGGAACAAAGCAAATCCTAAATGCCAATGATTTTTTCAATGCAAACAAGACTTCAATCAATATTGCCCTGATTCATCATCCAACAGAACTAATTAGTGAAATTGAAAGAAATGAACTGACATCATTTTTACATGTAAACAAATTTCACGTTTTGTTATGCGGACATACGCACAAGGGAGATAATTTACATTGCTTTGGCACAAGAAACAAACTTTTCACATCTGTTGCCAAAACAGCTTTCAGTAATCCAAGAGAGAAAATAGACACGTTCAAAGCAGGTTATTCAATATTAGATTTTGACCGAACTCAAACGGGCGACTTAAATATTACCTGCAATTTCAGAAAATATATTCATGACAGAATTGAGTTTGATAAAGACGTTGACACAGCACCAAACGGTGAAAACACTGCTGAACTAAAAATATCTTCAAATAGTGAAGAATTCAATAAGTATTTGATACTTACAGATAAGACCTGTAAGGCGAAACAAGAGATAATGAACAATTCTCTTGTTATTCATGGAACTGATTCAATTGCACCAAGAAACATAAATGAATTATTCGTTCTGCCAAAACTAACGGAAAAGCCAATTCTGTTAAATGACATCGATGATGAACTTGCATTAATAAACCTCCATGAAGTTTTAAATTATGACAAAAACATTCTTATAGTTGGAGATAAAGAAACTGGCAAATCAACTTTACTTAACAAAATTTTCATAGAAGCATCTAATTCTTATACAAACTATCAAGTAATTCCAGTTGAAATTGATTTTTCCGAATTAAAGAAAAAGGACATTAAACCCTTGGTGCGTGCATTTCTAAATGAGCCTGGACATGAAGAAGTAGAAGAAATGCTAAAGTCAGGAAAACTACTAATTCTTATAGACAATTATATTGAGAATGAAGAACATGTTCATGCGGTAAATCGTCTGAAAAAGTTTATTGACGAATATCCTATTAATAAAATTATCGTCACGACAGCAACAGATTTAGATACCCTTTTAACTGCTGAAAACACGATTTTTGCTAAGAAATCCGGTGAAGATGAAATAAAGGAGTTCAAACCGATTTTTATAGGGAGTGTTGGAGTTAAAGAGTTCAAAGAACTAGCCATAAAATGGTTTAAACGAAAAGACCCGGAATGGATACAAAACAATTTAGAAAAACTTATCAAGGTTTTTGAAATTCTTAGAATACCAAGGACATTCTTTTCCGTTTCCTTATTTCTGTGGATTATTGAAAAGCAGGAAAATTTCAAACCCGTAAACAAAGCCAACCTTGTACAACAGTTCTTAACCTTTATTTTGGAAGGTTTAAAACTTGATAATGCAAAAGCAGGCTCTTACAATTTCGACAAGAAAATGGAATTGCTTACTGAGCTAGCTTTGAAAATGCACAAGTCTGGTGAAGAAGGAAATAATTTAGCTTTATCAGAATCTGATGCAGTCAAATGTATTCAGGAAAACTTCGACCTAAATCAATTAAAAAGACTTTCTGCAATCGAAAAGCTTCAGGAATTCATTGACAAAGGAATTTTAAAGAAAGAGCTACACAACAATTGTATCCGTTTTAGATATGATGCATTTTTTAAGTTCTTTTTATCCTTGAATATTGGAAAGGATGAGGAGTTTAAAGAAGAGGTTTACTCTGATGATAAATTTCTTTCATTTATTGATGAACTAGATTACCATACAGGCAGAACCCGTGACGATTTCGACACATTAGATTTTTCAATGAAGAAATTGCAAGAGGCATATCAGGAAATAGATTCATTTATTAATCAAAATGTTGACAGATACTTTCCAAATGAGTCTTTCATTTTAAAACACATCAATCCATCCAATTTTATCACCGAGACAAGAAACAACAAACTAACAGATGATGAAATTGAAGAAGCCTTGGGCACTCAATTAGAAATGCTTCCTGTTAATGACAGCATAAAAGCTAAAAAGAATGTTGATTACAAGAAGAAATTCTACCATGTGCTTGAACTTGCAGCAAGGGTATTAAAGAATTGCGAAAATATTAAGAACCCGAATTATGTTAATGAAAGTCTTGACATTATAATAAATAAAGGAGCCAAGTATGGAATTTATCTGCAATCAATAATTGCACATAATCTTGCAAATAAGAAAGATGACGAATTACCATTGCCACCAGAGTTCTTCATTACAATTGCTCCAATTATCAATCAATTGATGCTTCTTAGTTGGTTAGGAACTGAATTTCTTGAAACACCTTTGGAAACAAAAATCAAGAACTACATTAAACAAGACCGAAATGATATATCACAGTACGAGTTGTATTTAACAGGTTTCATTTATTCGGACATGAAACTCAAAGATTACGTTCAATACATTGACAAGGTGATTGACAAAGTAGATAACAAATTCATCTTGGAACTTTGTTTTTTGAAAGTATTCTTATATTATATGTTCAGACCAATGAATAGTTCATTACTTCCACTTTTCGAGAAACAATTAGCAGAATTGTTAGTGAAGTCAAGAGGAATTCACAAGAAAAAGGCCAAGAAATATGTTGAAGAAGTATTAAGAAAAAAGAAAGAAGAAGCAATGACACAACTAAAAATAGACTTTTAGCCAAACGCACAGGTGTAAGCACATTTGCAAGCCGCACATGGCAACGCACAAACCCAAGCTTGCAAAAGAGCTTCCACCTTTGCCACCCGAGAGAGAATTTCAATTTTTTTCTCCCACGCTTTAAAAAAATAAAAAACGCAAAGCACAACCCGACACAGACAGACAATAAAGAAAACTGACAATGACACTAAAACGCAATACTGACAATGGTTTGCATAGACGAGCGGACAGAACACCAGCTGCCAACAGCGTGTTGCCTCAATTGGCGGTGACGTGCAAAATTGAAGCTGAGTGCTACTATCAAACTTTTGTGCTGGGTGACAGTGAAGTGCTCCGAAATCGCCAACTGCGGCAACACGCAAAACGTTGTGCGTCACCATATTGACAACCTTCACTAAAAAAAGACATCAATGAACAATTTTTATTGGACAGTATATAAAAACCTTGAGAAAGAACTGACAGATTTATCAAATCTAATTCATATTGATGATGAACAACTTGGTATTTACTCAATTAAAATAGCGGAACTACTATTAAGGACTTCAGTAGAAATAGAATCTATTTCAAAAACATTATACTACCAAAATGGTGGGACTAAACCAGATGACATTAATCTATTTTTTGATACGGATTGTTTAGATTTGTTAGAATCCAAATTTCTACTAAGTAAAAAGCAAGTTCAAGTTTCGGCAACCAATTTTTATTTTACACTTCCTGAAAATCAAATACTAACACCTCTAAAAAAAGCAAATAAAAGAGGGACAAGCTCATCTGATTGGCAAAAAGCCTATCAAGCTGTTAAGCATAACAGAGTTAAGTCACTTTCAAAAGGCAATTTGAAAAATCTAATTAGAGCTTTATCTGCCTTGTATATCTTGAATCTTTATCTCAATGACAATGTATATCAATTAGACAAAGATTCATCAGGAGTAAATTTTGACAGTAATGTTGGTTCTTCAATTTTTTCAATCAAGCTACATATTAACCAAACAATTAGTGTTAATCAAGATTATTCCAAAAATAAAGACTTTGATGAATGTGTTTACTTATTAAAAGCAACAGAAGACACAAGAAATGCAGTTCAGCAAAAACTAAAAGAATTAAATGAAAAAACAATTGAAAGAACCAAAACTAATTTATTAGAAGAGATAACTAAACGCTTAGCTGAAACACAAATTACAAATCAAGACGAAGTAAATGAAAAAATAAAATCAATTTCCGAGCAAATTAATATTGACAATATGATACAAGTGGCAAGAGAAAATGGGCAAGCATTAAAAATCACTTTTGACGGATTAAGATATGAAGCTATATTAAACAAACATCAGTATTAAAAATGGCGAACGCACAACATCGTATTGGCAATAGTGGGGCATACAGTTGTAACCTCAACACTTGTAACTCCAATGGACATCTGTGCAAATCCTGAGCTGAAGTTTATCAATTGCCCACCATCGTAAATACCTAAATCGTTATCGCAAATTTCATTACATAACCGACTTAGCAAATAAATCAAAGAACAAGATAATAAAAATTAATATGAGTAAAATAATAATTAATTGCAGGATTCTAATCTTGTTGCTTACAACACTACAATTCACTTCCTGCAAAGGACAAGTGAAAGAAGCTTTTGTTACTGATACCATAGAAAATAAAGTAAACACACAACCACTTATTATAAATAAAAGCACTACATTTCCTCAAATTCACACCAACTTAAAAGGAATGGTCAGAGAGTTTGTAAGGACAATGTATTCGGACAAAAAAGGGAACTATTGGTTCGGGACAAATGGAAATGGGATTATACGCTACAATGGACAAAAACTTGAAAATGTTTCTATCGAAGGACACCGCCCATGTAATGTTGTTAGAGAAATTGTTGAAGACAAATCAGGACATTTGTGGTTTGGGACTGACTCTGGACTCATAAAATACGATGGTGAAAAATTTGTAACATACTCAGAAAAAGATGGCTTGCAAGATAATGAAATTTGGGGACTGACAATTGACAAAAGTGGACTTATTTGGGTCGGTTCGATTGGCGGGGTTTCTCATTTTGACGGCAATAAGTTTACACCATTTTTAATGCCAGATACAAAAGTCGAAAATCCAAACCCTATGCTCTCTGATAAATTGGTTTTTAAACTTATGGAAGATAGAAATGGAACAATGTGGCTTGCTACCGATGGAAATGGAATTTTCAAATATAAGAATGGCAAATTCTTTCATTTATCAACTAAAAATGGGCTTACTGACAATAATGCTGCGGATATACTAGAAGACAAGCAAGGGAATATTTGGATTGGAACTTTTAATGGCGGTGTGAGTAAATATGATGGTAAAAGATACACAAACTACACAAAAGATGGAATTATTGCAGGTTTAGAAACCTATAATTTTTGCGAAGACAGGCAGGGAAATATTTGGTTTTCAGCGGAAGGCTATGGGGTATATCGTTTCGATGGAGTAAATTTCACCCAGTTCACAACTGACAACGGCTTAACCACCAATGTTGTTCAAAGTATTTATGAGGATAACAAAGGTCAAATTTGGTTTGGAACCTGGCAAGGAATAAGTATTTATGATGGACTGAAATTTGTGAATGCTAAAAACAAAGAAACATGGACAAACTAAAAATAAATGTTGGTTACAGCACACATGCAATAGGCAGGGTTTCGAGCTCCGCCTACAGGCTTGTGGTAGTTAAAATTTCGGTTGTCCGAATCAACATTTGTAATGCAAAATCAGCCTGAACGCAAAGCCCGAAAAGGTTCCAGGCAATTTATAAATGATTCAATATGATAAAATTAATAGTTGCAATAATAGTGGAATTCATCGTAATAAGTCCATTATTTATGAAGACATTTCGCCAATCTGATCATAAATGGAAAAATCTATTACTATTTTTTTTGTACTACTACTTATACTTATGTTTACTTGCTACTCCAAATTAGTTTCCAGAGCTAAGATTTATTGAAAGCAACCCATGGAATTGGAGTGGCAAAACATATGCAATAATAGGTTCGTTAGTATTTTATTTTGTATTCAGAAAATCATTTGACAATCATAATTATATAACTTTTAAACAAAATAATAATTCATTAAGGCCAATTCTTTTCGCAGTAATATTAATTTTTACTTTAACTATAGCATTATCTTTTCTAATAAAATATTCAGATGAAAGGTTTGAGCAATTACTGTATCAGTTTACAATGCCAGGAATTGATGAAGAATTTGCATTCAGAGGCATAATGCTTGGCATCCTTTCTAATTCATTAAAATCAAGAATCTTAATTGGATCTATTAATCTGGGGAGTCCTGCACTGTTTATTACCTCAATTCTATTTGGATTTGTTCATTCTTTAACTATAGATAATAACTGGAATTTTAATCAAAATTGGTTTGAATTTTTCAATATGTTTGCAATTGGATTGCTATTGGGCTGGATTACTATTAAAACCGGTAGTATCTTTATGGCCATATTACTTCACAACACGTTAAATACTTTGCCGAAGATAATATTTTGGATTTAAATAAATAGCAGGTAAGACTGCGCCATCGGCCATGTCCAGCAAAAGTCGGGCATGTCACCGGCGCTGACCGTTAGCAGCAACCATATGGAACAATCGACCAAAGAAACGTAAAAATCATGAAGAAAAAAGATTATTATTATTTACTTATAGGGGCGCTATTATTAGGCTCATGTACTACAACAAAACCAATGAGATCTTCGGTTCAACCCAGAGAGGTTAATGACATTCAAAAATTTGAAACATATTCTTACATTTCGCTGATTGAAAGTGGAAATAGAGGAAAACTAAATGATACTATCTCAAAATTATCCAAATCATTACTAGACGAAACAATCTCGGGATTTAGAAGCATCCCATTGACCGGCAGCATTTTGCCAACAGACACAATTACTCAAAAACGAATTGAAAGAGAAATTGAATATTTGTGCGTTTCGGCAGAAAGACAAGGTAGTATTTCAAGTCTTAAACTTACACCTGTATTAGATTCCCTTCTCGACAGTAGAGAGAAAAGGTTTGGGCTAATTACAGTAACTTCAGGTTTTACGAGAGATAAAGGTAATTACGGAGGACAAATCGCTAAAGGCATTGGAATGGGAATATTGACATTGGGTATGTATTATCAAACACCAATCAAATCAAAATCGACAATTTACTGTATGATTATTGACGCAAAAGAAAATAATATTGCATTTTTCAAAAAATCATTGCTCCAAGACAGAGAGCCTTTAGATAAAGAAGTTTTAACAAAACAAATACAAAATATATTTGAGGACTACTTTTGGACAAAGAAATAGAATTTCATACGTTAACAGGGGTTATGCGTCAACGAAACAATTTACGTCTACCCATAAAACATTAACAATGAACGAAAATTCATTAAAAGGTAAAATGACATCGGAGGATGTACAAAGATAAGCCCTTGCTGAAATCCAATTCAAAGCTTCAAGACTTATGACTTCTCCAAAAGCTTGTCAACTGTATGCTGTCTCACTTGATGAAAAGCGTGTCAATTCTGATTTCACTGTATAAATTTGGAATAAAAAGGAAGACAACGACAAATCACAAAAAATTGAAGAAGTGCACGAACGAATTATGAAAGTAATCCCACATTATTGCAGGTCAGCCGTAAAAAGGACAAGAACTTGAAAATATAAATTAATTTTATGAACATTAACCAAAATGTCTCGGATTACATTAACAGGGCATCTGAAGAACAAGTTGCTGTTTTAAATGTATTAAGAAAACTCATACACGAAACAGTTGCTAATGTTTCCGAAGAAATAAAGTGGAATATGCCAGTGTTCAATAATGGCAAAGATTTTGCTTACCTAAGATTTTCAAAAAAGCATATAACCCTGGGTTTTTACAACATTGACAAAATAAAAGACCCTGACAATTTGCTAGAAGGCGAAGGGAATACTTTAAAGCATATTAAAATCAGGAACAAAGAGGAGGTAAGAGCAAAAACTATTTCCGAATGGTTAAAACAAATTACGATGTAGAAAAATGAAAATTGAACAGATAAAACCATTTGATGGACAACATTGTGAAACTACCGCGACAGGAACTTTGTTACGACAGATCGGAATTGAACTTTCTGAACCAATGCTGTTTGGACTTGGCGAAGGACTAGGTTTTATTTTTTGGAATATGAAGACAATGGATTTTCCATTTATCGGTGGACGAATCAAAACTGACCTTATAACTCAGAATATTGCCAAAAATCTAAACCTCGAATTGACTGTTAAAGAAACTTCTTCAACACTAAAGGCTTGGGACAATGTGAAGAAACTTATAGATAAAGGAAAAGCAGTTGGACTTAAATTAGACTGTTATTATTTAGAATATTTTTCAAAACCATTTCACTTTGCAGGACACTATGTAGCAATTTATGGTTACGACAATGAAAACGCATTTTTGGTTGACACCCAACAACAAGGCGGAAAAGTAAAAACAAGTTTAAAAAGTTTAGCATTGGCAAGAAATGAGAAAGGACCAATGTCTTCCAAAAATTTGTATTACACCATAAACTTCACCGATAAAAAATACAACTTAAAAAATGCTATTCTTAATGCAATTCGTAACAATGCGACAGACTATATAAATCCTTCCATAAATAATATTGGATACAAAGGAATTTTAAAAACAAGCAAAGAAATTTTAAAGTGGTTTGACTCAAGCAAGTACATTGAAAGCGAATTTAATTCAAGTGCATTGATGATGGAAAAAGCAGGAACTGGCGGTGCATTATTCAGAAATTTATATAGAGACTTCTTAAAGGAGACCTACGACTCTTTTAAACTCGGACAACTTAAACAAGCACACACAGATTTTATCGACATTGCTAACTTATGGACAAATGTTTCAAATTTGTTTATACAGGTTAGCAAAACCAAAGACAGAAAATACATCGAACAAGCTTCGGACATAATAAAACAACTTTCAACAAAGGAAAAAAACACAATGGAAAAATTGACGGAAATATAGCCGAACGAATAAGACAGGTTTTTGAATCAGGCGGATTCAGGTGCAAACTAGAACCTTTATGCTTCAATTCCATTCCTTGTTGATACCGCATTTGCGGGATGCTGCTAAACCCGCTTGAACACAAAACCCAAAAAGTTGCATGCAATACGAAAAACACAAATTATGCATACACTGAATATTTTCCATTTATTGCTATGAGAAAAAAAAAGGATTTAATCAGTGAACTGATACCTATTCTTAGTGACACGGAGAAGCTGGAGAAATTTATCATGAAGCATTCTAACCTTCCGGGCCCCAGAGGTAATTTGGAATTAGCTTTTGCCCTTGCTGACATTTATGAAAATTTTGATGTCCTTATAGAATGGACAAGAATAAGCGAAGACCAGGCAGATGTTAATAATCCCAAATTTTTTTTAGCATTTTGTTCGGTTGTTTGTTTAGGAAACATCTACACTAAAAGGAAAAATAAAAAGATCATTAGCATACTGAAAAAGTTAGCAAATGACGGAAGATGGAGAATGAAAGAAGCAGTTGCTTTTGGATTTCAGTTGATCGGAGAGCACGATTTTCGTGAACTCCAGAAAATCTTTTCAGACTGGATAATAAAATCCAATAATCTTGAGAAAAGAGCCATTCTTGTTTCACTTGCTCACCCACCACTACTAAACAATGCTCATACAGAGTTCTGCTTTGAAATAGCAGACACAGTTTTAAAAGAAATGGATAGGGAAAATGATTTTGACGTTTTACGAAAAGGATTAGAATTTACCATCAGCGTCTTTGTAGCAGCAAATCCAAAAATGGGCTTTAGTTTCATCAAAAGATGGATAGGAAAGGACAAAGTTATTAATAAGATAATGAAAGAGAACCTAAAGAAAAATCGTCTTATTAAAAAATATCCTGAAGAAGTTATGAGTCTTTTAGGCCAAATAAAATGATGCATTAGTTGCCTACAAAAATGTATTAGCGGCATTAAAAAGACCGATTATACTAGATCTTAATATTAAAAAACAGAAATAAAAATATAATTAAAATTGATATACCTGATACTCATATTGGCCCTAAACTTTTCTTGCGTTGAAAAGAAATCAACAGAAAAAGAAAATAACAAGCCTGACCTGGTAAAAACATCTGAAAACGACACCTTAAAATTCACTTCAGGCATTCGAGCTATCTTTCAAGATAGCAAAGGAAATTTCTGGTTTGGAAGTCTTCAAGAAGGAGCAGCATATTACAACGGGAAATCATTTATGTACTTTAAAAATGACGACGGGTTGTCTGATAACCAAATTCACAACATACAAGAAGATAAAAAAGGTGTAATCTGGTTTAATACGCAACAGGGAGTGAGTAGTTACGATGGAACAAAAATCGTGAATCACACCAAAGCAGAAAAAGAAAAGTCGAAAATCAATTTCCCAATTCAGATAAAAGAACCATTGCAAGGTCAATGGATGAAATCAGATAAAGACCTTTGGTTTGAAGCCGGAATTAAAGAAGGAGTTTATAGATACGATGGGCAGAAATTAAGTTATTTAGCTTTTCCACCTCAAAAAGTCCTTGATCATTATGATAATTTATTTGCTGTAACCAGTATTTCGAAAGGAAAAAATAATATGATTTGGTTTGCTACCTACGCTGGTGTTTTCGGTTATAATGGAAACGAATTTTCTATCATCAATGATGAAACATTAGGCTTTGATAGAAAAATTGCACCTCTGCATATAAGAAGTATTTTTGAAGACTCCAAAGGCAGACTTTGGATTGGTAATAATGGAATAGGCGTCTTACTGAAGGAAGGAGATTCAATCATCAATTTTTCTGAAAAAAATAACTTAATTCATCCGACAAGTGGAAAAAAAGGTAATAAATCAATGCCTGGCACACTCGAACACGTATTCACCATTGCAGAAGATGGAAAAGGTAATATTTGGTTTGGGGACAGAGATGCGGGAATTTGGAAATACGATGGTGTAAAGATGACTAATTACACAAAGAAAGATGGACTTACTAATGACAATGCCTTATCCATTTTCGAAGATAGTAAAGGCGAATTGTGGTTCGGAATGGCTGACGGAAACATATATAAATTTAACGGAAAAAAATTTAACAAACAATTCTAAATAAATCTGAATGCACAACAGCACCTATATGCAAGTGGAGTTTCAGATTTTAAAAGAAAGTGAAGTACTATTTCATAGTTATGTAATTTTAATGAAGCTCAGTGCAAAAAATCCCCAACTGTGATAGCTGCAAACCGTTCATCATGAAATTAAAGCCCGGTAAAACCATAAGAAGTACGGACCGGGAAAAATTTCCTGGTTTATTCCCAGTAACCAAGCGACATGTAAAATTCAGCTTTTTTTCATTTCTTTGTTAAATGGTAATGAACAGAATTGAACCATGCTGACAAAAATGCTTACTATCTTAACTTATCTCATCATTGCCGGATCGCTGATTTTTCTGCTCATCATGTCCTTTGAGACCCATTCAGGCGGAGATGCAGCCACCAGAGGCATAGGAACTAACCTGAAATGGCTGCCTGTGGCGATCATTGTATTTCTGGTACTATTCAACCTGACGACAAATAACTGGATTAAATACGCAGGACTGACTTTGGGGCTCCTTTGTCTCGCTGTGCTGGTCGTCCTTTTGCTGGCTTTGTCGGGGTCGGGATTGGTATTTCAGGATACCAGACAAGCCTTTGCACCGAAATATGACGATCCGGTTTTGACACAATTGTTTGAATCCTTTCACAAAGGCAAAGTACGGAAGTGGAAATCTCTGTTGCAATCGCATCCTGAGTACCTTGAGGACAAACAGTTGCTGAAAGATATATTGTATTCTGCCAGTCAGGACAGTAAGTCGAATGTACACAAATTGAATGCTTTAAAATTTATGCTTGAAGCTGGTGCCAAAATCGACACCAGCCTTTGCTTTGAATTTTCAAACCTGGCCTATACCAGCAAAGCCGACTTCACTGAGTTGCTTTTACAACATGGAGCAGATCCCAATTGTATTCCCATTCCATCAAAAACAGTTCTCTTATACTGCATGGAGGGAGTATATGGAGAGGTAAAAATTATGGAGTTGTTGATTAAGTATGGAGCAGATGTCCATGCAAAAATATATGTCGAACCATACCAGGATACCCTTACGCCTCTTCTATATGCTGCATATATGGGCCAGTGGCCCTGTTGCCAAATCTTACTGAAAAATGGTGCCGACCCAAATTATAAGAATAAGGATGGCGTGAGCATTAAAGATTATATCCTAAAGGAAGCTGAAAATCCGGAAGACCTTGGCTACTACAAGAATCCGGATTTCCTGCAGTTAGTGGAGCAAATTAAACAGTTCCAATAAAAGTCTGAAATCCCAGCCTTAGCAATTGAAAACCTTCGAACAGTCTCTTCCCGAAAATGATTCTCAGGCATTACACATTAGGGAAGCGCAACGTTGTGGGCCATACTTTATGACAAGCAACCAATGAGCATAGTAACTCATTTAAAAAAAATATATGGACCAAATTACAAACTCCTGGAATGTGAAATTAAACAAAGCCTTACCCCATTTAGCCTTGGGAGCCCCTTAAAGCTGGTTCGTAGCAAGCATCATTTATGTTTTGGGTATTGGACGATTACCAGAAGGCTTGTCCATTTTTAGTTCTCATGAAGGCTTTCTCATGACCCTAGGTTCACCTTTCTTTATAGCCACATTTATTTTCATGGGACAATCCGTTGCAAGGCAATTCCCCAAAACCGGAATAGCCGTCACAGTGCTCGGTTTGCTGGGCGTGACGACCTTGAGCCCCATTTCAGCATATAGATTGTTTGCTACCTCATTCGTCAACTAGGGAATCGATCCAGACGCTATTTATAGCGCATTCAATTCGGGTTCCAGTTTCGACATTCCTTTCGTCCTTTTACAAGTCTCAGAATTTTTGATTTTTATTATCAGTGGCGTAGCATTTTTACGTTCAAAAAAGATACCTAAGTGGGTGGGCTTTTTATTAATTGTCAGCATCCCTCTTATGGTAACAGGCCAGTTTTTCGAGTTTAAGAAAGAAATATTCTGGCCTCTCGCTACTTTAAGTTGGGTATTAGCACTTTGGGGCCTGGGTAAATCGGTCAAAGATGAAAATTGAGAAATATTGAATCCCTGTTTGGTTATTGCTTTCTCAAATCAGGACCGAAAGTAGAATTTTGATATGCCGTAAGTAGCGGTTCAGTGCGCCGCATACACATTGGTGGTTAATCAAACACTGGTACTGCGCATCCACCTTTGTGGTGAAAATCACCACCTTCATCAAGCCCTTAATCATTCTAAACAATAATACCCCTATATTCTCAAAACTTTATTCCATAAATTTTAATGGATTCCTTACCGACATCTGTTGAAAACAATGATAACTGACGAGCAAACAAGGATAAATAATGCTCCACTACTTCGTCTCTATTTGGAGATTTATCAAATAGAGTAGCTTCTGTTATCCAAAATCTGCCAAAAAAAGTAATAAAGGATAATAGAAATGAAATGTCCTTTTCGTCAACCTGAAGATGGCCGGCATTGCCCAGTGAAGTAAGGATTTCTTTATAGACAGCCTTTCTTTTGGTTACCACACTCTGGTAATCGAAGATTTTCTTCTCTACCACTACCGGGAAAAATTGATTTCCGACGTATACCCCACGATACATAAATTGATTTTCAAATATGCTTCGCATGAGTCGAAGGAAATTGGCATTGGATGGTTCCTGTTGTAGATATGATTCAATGGTTTGCGAATTTCTGGAGGCAAACTGATCGAGCAGTGCGGCCAGAACATCCTCTTTCTTTTTAAAGTAATAAGTCAGATTCCCAGGGCTTATATCTAACGCTCTGGCTAATTCTCTCATGCCAACATGGGCATATCCCTTTTCATTGAACAAATCCAACGCCTTAATAAGAACCTCTTTATCAGTCATTTAAATATTTTATTAGTACAATGTACAAATATTTCGCCCTATTTCTTGACAAACATAGTACATTGTACTATATTTGCATTAAAAATCTTATAAAATGAATTATCCATTTAATTATCCGCACACCATTCATAACTACACCGGCGAAGAACTCACCTTTCATTCAGTGGTGGAAGAGGATGGGGTACCCAAAATGATTGTGTACAATAAAGTCCAGCCCGGTGCCGGACCTGTTTTTCATGTGCACTTTAAGCAAGACGAAAGTCTTACTGTCCTGAAAGGCAGAATGGGCTATCAAGTAGATGGCGATCAAGAAAAATTTTTACAGGAGGGAGAGTCTGTTTTATTCAAAAGGGGACAAATGCACCGCTTTTGGAATGCGGGACAAGACTTGTTGGAATGCAAAGGCTGGATTAAACCAGCTAATTCTCTGGACTATTTCCTTACTGGATTATATGCTTCGATGGATAAAGCCGGCAAACCCGAAGGAGATCCTTTTGACAGTGCTTACCTGGTCCATAGATATCGCTCGGAATACGATGTCAAAGTAATTCCTCCATTCGTGAAAAAAGTCATCTTTCCAATTACGGTATTTATAGGTCATTTGCTTGGTAAATACGAACATTTCAAAAATGCACCGGCGCCATGGAAGTGAAAATTATCTACATAAAGAATAGAATTGCAACTTAACCATTGCGGATTTCTGAATTATTGGTACCTTCACTTATGGCTATAAGCTTATTTTTTAGGCAAGCCAAGTGTTGAATTCAATTGTCATAGCACTTCAGGTTCAATATTTTCAGTTCCGGAAATTTGCCTCTCAAGTGCAAGCCTCTCATAATTAAGTTTTTGTGATAAAAAAACAAAATTATCGAATCAATGCAAAATCTAATATCTGCGCTTGCCAGGATTGAGCCATTATCACAGGGGCAGGAAGAGGCGATTCTTGCACTTAAACCTTTCATGAAGCATATTTCCTTAAAAAAAGGAAATTACCTCTATCGCTCTGGTCACATTCCAGATTTCGTGGCTCATGTGGAATGTGGCATCCTGCGCCATGTCATTATGGACAGCAATGAAAATGAAAAAATACTCAGGTTCTTCCAGGAAGATGATTTTATTGAAGACTGCAAGTCATTTAATGAACAATGTCCTGTAAACTATTCGATACAAGCCCTGGAAGATTGTGAACTTGGTTATTTTAAATTCATGGACGTCGTACATTTATATACCGACTATCCGGAATTTGAAAAAATTGGCAGAAAAATGATGGAACGCAACGCTGCGTCATATGAATTGCATTTATCTGCTTTGATGAAATACAATTCAGAAGAGCGATATAAATTTCTTCTCCAAACCAATCCGGATCTCATTAAAAGAATATCTGTAACGCACCTGGCTCAGTACCTTGATATGAACAGAGTTACTCTAAGTAAAATGCGAGCCAAAATGATCAACAGACAGATTTTGTAGTTTAAACTACACCCATCCCTCCAATAAGCTCCTAATTTTGTCTTAAATACAAAAGCATGAAATTAAAATTATCATCAGGGGCGAAAAAAACGTTCTTCAGAGCACTAAAATACACAGGAAGTGGACTTATAATTCTGATTATTGGTTTTATTGTATTTGTACAGTTGACCTGGGACAAAAAATATGAGGCAGCTTATCCTGAGATAATGGCCAGCAGGGATTCTGCCATAATCGCCAGAGGCGCATATCTTGCGAACAGTGGAGCTCATTGTGGAGCCTGTCATACAAGCATGAATGAGGTCCGGTTATTCGATGAAGGAAAAAAGGTAGATTTCAAGGGGGGATGGGAATTATCCTTCCCTGGATTCGGTACATTCACAGGGCCCAACATTACTCCAGATAAAGAGACCGGAATAGGTAATTTTACCGATGCCCAAATTGCCAGAAGTCTCAGACACGGTGTTGGAACGGATGGGAGGCCTCTTTTTCCCATGATGACTTTCCAGGGTCTGAGCGATGAGGACCTCACCGCCGTTATTTCCTATTTAAGAACGCTTACACCCATTCAAAATAAAGTAAAGCCCTTTGACTACGGTTTTATGTACAAAGCATTGCTTGCTCTTGGAATGATTAAACCGGAAGGTCCAATGTCAACCCCTCCTAAATCAGTAAAAATTGAACCTACGGCGGAATATGGAAAATACCTGGCCTATCATGTAACGAATTGCAGGTCATGTCATACAGAAGTGGATATGAATACTGGGGAATACATTGGGAAAGACTTTGCAGGAAAAGCATATTTTCCTCCTGATGAATTTTCCGGAGGATATTCATATGTTTCTCCCAATTTAACCCCACACCCGGGAACGGGAATCATGGCGGCCTGGACTGAGGAACAGTTTGTCAACCGTTTCAAACAAGGAAGGATAGACAAAGGATCTCCCATGCCATGGGGTTCCTATTCCAGAATGGACGAAGTGGAGCTGAAAGCTTTATACCAATATTTCCAATCCCTCACACCAGTTGAAAATAAGATCGAACAAATTGTATTTAAACCTGGGGAGAAACCTGAATAACAAACAATCCATATCACCGGCAACCCGCCTATAAATTAGAACACTTTAAAAATTACAAAATGAAAAAATTAATAGGCAGTTATAAGTATGTAGTGATATTGCTCTATTTAATAGGAAATACCCAAATCAGTCTTGCTCAATACAAAACAGACAGAAAAAATTTTAGTATTAAAAACTATAGATACCAAGTGACTGACAAGTACCATCCTTCCATTGCAGGGGTTGCTTCCTTTGCCATTCCAGGTCTGGGACAGATTTATTGC
>JAKQEZ010000229.1 GCA_029558435.1 Bacteroidota bacterium | reverse complement strand
GATATGCCTTACGGTTACTACCAATTTGTAAGGTTTGCAGGACTTGTTGGGTTTACAATATTAGCATATAAAGCACACGAACAAGGCAGCCAGACAGAAATGATAATTTACGGTGGACTTGCTTTGCTATTTCAACCGTTTTTCAAAATTGCACTTGGCAGACAAATTTGGAACATAGTTGACATAGTTGTAGGAATAGGACTTATAATATCAATATTTATGAAACCAAAGGAAAGCCCACGCTAAAAGCAAGCACATTTGCAATTCGCACAAGCTAACGCACAGACCAAAAATTGCAAAAGAGCTTGCTTTGCCAACGCAGACAAAATTGTTTTTAAAAAATTTCCCAACGCTTAAAAAAATAAAAATACACCGACACACAGCCCGACAAACACAGCAGACAATGACACGGAAACTCAACACTGACAAAACATACAACGACACGGAAGAAAGAAGGCCAGCAGGTAACAGCGTGTATGTGGCAATAGCGGGTGAAGTGGTAAATCGAAGGTCTGTGCTTCTAAGAGACATTGTGCTAAACGGAAAGGTAAGAGCTTCTAATCCGCTACTGCACATACACGCAAACCGTTGTACGACATAGTAAAACCCACCTCGTAAAAATGAAAGTTCGTGACGAAAAACTAAAAGCAATAATTGATTGGTCTAAAAATAACCGAGACATAAGAGCAGTATTATTGACAAGTTCACTTGTAAATCCATTAGCACCTGTTGACGATTTTAGCGACTTAGACATTGAACTTATATTCGAAAATAACGCCAAATATATTTCAGACAATACTTGGACAGAAAATTTTGGAAATCCAATTGCAATGGTTGAAGAAGACGAAACCTATTTCGAAGGTAAACACGCTATGAAAATGGTTTTATATGCTGACTATGTCAAAGTAGATTTCAAATTATACAGCAAACCCGAATTTTTACTTGACGCAAAAAAAAATGAATTACACGAAGATTGGGATATTGGCTATAAAGTTTTGGTGGATAAAGAAGGGCTAACAAATAGTCTAAAAAAGCCTACTCACCAGATTTTTATAATAAAAAAACCTACAGAAAAAAAATTCAAACAAGTTTTAAATGACTTTTGGTGGGACATTGCTCATACCGCAAAATGTATTATTAGGGATGACTTGTTTTATACAAAGTTTATGACTGAAAATAATATCCGAACAGACTATTTAATCCCTTTAATCGAATGGTACATTTCAAGCGAACATAATTGGAATATTACAACCAATAAATACGGCAGACTTTTTAAAAAATACCTGACTACCGATTTGTGGGAAACAATAGAACAAACATTTTCAGGAAGTAAAAAAAATGATAATTGGGATGCTTTATTTGCAATGGCTGATTTAGTTTCAAAAATTGGAACTGAATTATCGAAAAAACTAAATTATGATTATCCCAAAAAATTAGAAAAAGACATACGAAAATATTTGGACGAATTAAAAACTAAATAAATAACTACGTCGTACAACAAGGTATTGCCAAAAGCGGGGCTGAACGACTTCGATTGGACATTTGTGCAAGGTTCAACATTCGTCCTTCGTTTGAACTTTTGCGCTAAAAATCCCCGCCTTCGGCAATACCCAAACCGTTGGGCGTCATGCCGTTTGACAGACAGGGAAAACAATGCAGAGATATTACATTTTAGAAGGACTCTTTATCCTACTTGGACTGGGCCTCCTGGTGACAGCGATAAAATATCCTAAAGACGTTTTTATAAAATTGCCCCTTGAGATAATTAAATTTCCATTCAGACGTGTTTGGTGGTTAATATCTTTACCTCTAACAATTTTAGCAATCCCATTAATTTATTTTGGAGAAAAGTATAAATGGAGAATTACACCGACAATACAAAAATTAATTGACTTAGGTGAAAGTCACGATGACGACAAACCTCATCCATCGACAAAGAATCTAAAAATCGACTTTAAACAAGGTGACAAGTACATATTTGTGTTGACTGCAAATAAGGACTTGAGAACATTGATTGGTGATTTTTTGGAAGTCTTGACTGGAAAACATTTAATTGAGGAATTTAAGATTGCGGACAAGGGAGATCAAAAGATTATTAAGTTCCCAATCGACATTAACTTTTATGACTACCATTTACTTGTGCAACATTTAAGCAACGAGTTGGGGGATAAAAACAGTTTTGGGGTATATAAATCAGACAAACTTACCTACTACGTTTTCCAAGACACTGAGACGTTGAATAATTTAGTTGGATTTACGTCTGACAGACAAATATTCTCCATTTACATGTTGGACGACTTAGAGACAAAGCAACATTTGAGAATTAATCAAAAATTAAAAGTAGAGACTGACTGGGTAGAGCGGGTGAACGGCACGAACGCCCAACAAAGTGCTTATGCAATGGCGGGGTTTGGTGCAAATTTGTAGCTTTAGTTTTCAAACAACGTTTTGTCACGGTTGACAGTGACGTGCAGGTCGCGCTAATCATTCCCTTCGGTCATTTTTTAGCGCTCCTATTCCCGCCACTGCATAAGCACAAACGTTAGCGAACATTTGGCGAATAAAGATTTCCCCTCGAATGAGAGCTTCGCAATGACGTGAACGAAAGGATTTGGGGAAATATGAAATTCAGGCTCGGGCAAGTTTTTGAACGCTTGCTCTTCGGATTGACGGGAACAGGCGCACTTCGTAACTTCTGTTTTAATAAATTGTTGAACAAGTGATTTTAGATTTGGGCTCCGCAATTACGTTTGACAAAAAGAAAGAAAAGATTTGTGCGCCAAACG
>JAKQEZ010000210.1 GCA_029558435.1 Bacteroidota bacterium | reverse complement strand
AACTTAAAGGACATTGAATAATCCTTTTGACTGCGCTTTAAATAAACTTTTTTTTCTCCTTTTTCCATAACGATAAAAAATTGTGTATCGCTATTTCAGGACTAGACAAGAAAATAAATAAAAAAATCCTGCCTGATGGCGGGATTTTTTTATTAGGAGTCAGCCCTCGATACGCTTCGTTTCACTACGCACTCGGTCTGACGGGATACGCTTCGTTTCACTGCGCACTCGGTCTGACGGGATACGCTTCGTTTCACTGCGCACTCGGTCTGACGGGATACGCTTCGTTTCACTACGCACTCGGTCTGACGGGATACGATTCGTTTCACTACGCACTCGGTCTGACGGGATACGATTCGTTTCACTGCGCACTCGGACTGACGGGAGATACGCTTCGTTTCACTGCGCACTCGGACTTACATTGTAGATCCAAGTAATTTTTGAAACTTGAATCTGCCCTTCGGCTTTTATCAACTAAAAAAACTGCTTTTCAGCCGAAATTCCTTATCTTTGCCAATTATTTTTAATTCATGGCACATAAAGCAGGTTTTGTAAACATAGTAGGAAGTCCAAACGTTGGTAAATCAACACTAATGAATCAATTGGTGGGTGAACGTTTATCCATCGTTACATCCAAGGCACAAACTACACGTCACCGTATTTTGGGAATTGTAAACGATGAAGATTACCAAATTGTGTTTTCGGATACACCTGGTGTGGTTAACTCGGCCTATAAACTGCACGAGCAAATGATGGAATACGTTAACACTTCCTTGCGGGATGCGGATATATTGCTGTTTATTACCGATATGCACGAGTCGGATATGAACCACAAAGAAACTTTGGAGAAAATTGCATTGCTCAACGTGCCTGTGCTTTGTCTTATTAATAAAATCGACTTGGGCGATCAACAAAAATTGATTGAACGCGTTGAATTGTGGAAAAATAAATTGCCCAATGCCGAAGTATATCCTATCTCGGCGTTGCATAAATTCAACATCGATGTGGTGTGGAAACGTATTTTGGAACTCATTCCAGAATCGCCTGCCTATTATGAAAAAGATGCACTCACCGACCGACCAATGCGTTTCTTTGTATCAGAAATTATTCGTGAGAAAATCTTTTTAAATTGCCAAAAAGAAGTTCCTTATTCATGCCAAGTTGAAGTGGAAGAATATTTGGAAGAAGAAAATATTACAAAAATTAGAGCCATCATCATCGTGGAACGCGATTCTCAAAAAGGAATCATCATCGGAAAAGGTGGAACAATGCTTAAACGAATTGGCCGCGATGCTCGTTTGGAAATTGAAAAATTTATTGAGGGACGTGTGTTCTTGGAAACTTATGTGAAAGTGGACAAAGATTGGCGTGTTTCTGAACAAAAATTAAAAAAATACGGATATTAAAAAGCACATTCTGCTTAAAAACAAATAAAATCAATGGGAAATATTGTAGCAATTGTAGGGCGACCAAACGTAGGAAAATCCACCTTATTCAACCGACTTACAGAATCACGTCATGCGATAGTGAAAGAAGTGAGTGGTGTAACACGCGACCGTTTGTATGGCCGTGGAGAATGGAATGGATATGAATTTTCTGTAATTGACACGGGAGGCTACGTTCGTGGTTCTGACGATATTTTCGAAGAAGAAATCAGAAAACAAGTTGAAATTGCCATACAAGAAGCATCGGTCATTTTATTTGTGGTGGACGTAATGGCGGGCATCATCGATTTGGATGAAGTGGTTGCTCGGGTGTTGCGTAAAACTAAAAAACCAGTATTCATCGTTGCCAACAAGGTAGATAACACCGAACGTGTTGGTCTATCATCTGAGTTTTATGCTCTTGGATTGGGCGATGTGTATGATATTTCTGCTGTAAACGGTAGCGGAACGGGTGATTTGTTGGATGAATTGGTAAAACATTTCAACATTGAAGATAAAACTGTAAACGAACGCGATAACTTGCCTCGTTTTGCCATTGTAGGAAAACCAAATGTTGGGAAATCTTCATTGGTGAACGCATTAATTGGCGAAGAACGCAACATTGTTACCAACATTTCGGGCACAACCCGCGATTCCATCGATACACGTTACAACGCTTTTGGTTTCGATTTTATGTTGGTGGATACTGCCGGAATTCGTAAAAAAGCAAAAGTTACCGAAGACATTGAATACTATTCGGTGCTTCGTTCAGTGCGCTCCATCGAAGAATCGGATGTGTGTATTTTTATGATAGACGCTACCGAAGGGTTGCAAAAACAAGATTTGCACATTTATTATATCATTGAGAAAAACTCAAAAGGTGTTGTAGTGCTTGTTAATAAATGGGATTTGGTGGAAAAAGACCACATGACCATGAAACATTACGAAGAAAAATTGCGCGAACAATTGGCTCCGTTCAACGATGTTCCGATTTTGTTTACGTCCACTATCAACAAACAACGTATTCACAAAGCGTTGGAAACAGCGATGGACGTTTACGAGAACAGATTGCGCAAAATTCCTACCTCTGAATTCAATGAAGTGATGTTGGACATTGTGCATGCTACTCCTCCACCTGCTGTGAAAGGAAAATACATCAAAATCAAATATTGCCAACAGTTGCCAACACATGCTCCAGCATTCGTGTTTTTCTGCAACTTACCGCAATATATTGGCGATTCTTACAAACGTTTTGTGGAAAACAAGTTAAGAGAACGCTATGATTTTTATGGTGTTCCGATTAAAATTTTCTTTAGAAAAAAATAAACAGCATGAAGTTTGGCGCAATAGACATTGGTACCAATGCCGCACGATTACTCATTGGTGAAGTCATCAAAGACGATGGTAAAAAATTCATCAACAAGGTTTCATACACCCGTATTCCCTTGCGTTTGGGTGAAAGTGTGTTTAAAGACGGAACCATCAACTCAAAAAAAGCCGAACAATTTGTAAAAACCATGAAGGCATTTCAATTGATTGCCGAATTGTTTGAAGTTAAAGAATTACGTGCGTGTGCCACATCTGCCATGCGCGATGCCTCCAATAACAGCGTTGTAAAAGAGCAAATTTTAAACGCAACTGGCATTGAGGTTGAAACCATTTCGGGTGATGAAGAAGCTCGCTTGATTTCTGGAACTTTTAAATTGATGAAACTCGAAAAAACCAATCCTTACATTGTGGTGGACGTTGGTGGTGGTAGCACCGAAATTAGTGTGTTCATCAACGGTAAAAAAGAACGTGCTCAATCGTTTGAAATTGGTACCATTCGCGTGTTATTTGGCAAAACAAATGCAACTATTTGGGACGAAATTTACCAATGGTTGGAAAAAAACGTTGCCAATATCAACGGTGAAATTACGTTTTATGCAACGGGAGGAAACATCAATAAAGCTCATAAAATTATTGGTGCTTACAACAACGAGCCCATTAGCTATAAAAAATTAAAAAAACTCAAAGACAATTTAGCCGAATTGAGTGTGCACCAACGAATGGAGCAATACCAACTAAAAAGCGACCGTGCAGATGTATTGGTTCCGGCATTGGAAATTTATTGCAACATCATGAAAAAATTGGATTGCGCTAAAATACATGTTCCAAAAATCGGTCTTTCTGACGGAATTGTGTACGATTTGCATAAAAAACATACCGCTCGAAAATAACTTCAAAACTGCTCAATTGAAAGGAAAAGTATTAAAATCAACAGGGAAATGGTACATTGTGGAACTCTCCGACGGTTCCATCGTAAATTGCCGTATCCGTGGAAAAATACGTTTAGAAGGGTTGAGCACCACCAATCCCATTGCAGTTGGCGATAACGTGGTATTAGCCGATGACATTGATGATGAAGGCAATCGTGTGATTACAGGTTTTGAGAAACGAAGCAACTACATTGTCCGCAAATCCACCAATTTAAGTAAACAAATGCAAATTTTGGCTGCAAATGTTGATCGTGCTTATTTGGTGATTACTATTAAAAATCCTACTACCCAATTGGCGTTTATCGACCGTTTTTTAGTGGCAGCCGAATCGTTTCGCATTCCAACAACCTTGCTCATCAACAAAATAGATTTATACACCCCCGATGATTTGGAATATGCCCAAGCGCTTGCACACATGTACGAGCAAATTGGCTACCCTACTCACTTGATTAGCGCAGAAAACGAACAATCCATAGCATTTTTAAGGGATGAAATTGTGGGCAAACAAGTAATGGTTTCTGGACATTCGGGTGTTGGTAAAAGTACGCTCATCAACCAATTGGATGCTAATTTAAACCTTAAAACTGGAGAAATTTCTGACATTCACTTGCAAGGAAAACATACCACAACATTTGCCGAAATGCACCAATTGCAAACGGGAGGCTACATCATTGATACACCTGGAATTCGAGCATTTGGTATCACCGAAATAGAAAAAGAACATATTTCACACTATTTTCCAGAAATGCGTAAACTGCTCAATGAATGCAAGTTTCATAACTGCAAACATCTTAACGAACCCAAATGTGCGGTGAAATTAGCGGTTGAAAATGGGGAGATTTACGAATCGCGCTACCAAACCTATGTTCAACTCATGACCGAAGATACAACAGATGTTTACCGTAAAAACGATTACTGATGCGCTTAGTTATTCAACGTTCCAAAAATGCTTCTGTTACCATTAACAACACTGTTAAAGGTGCTATTTCGCACGGATTAGTTGTGTTGGTAGGCATCGAAAACGAGGACACACAAGAGGATATCAATTGGTTGGTTGGTAAACTCATCAACTTGCGCATTTTTGCTGACAATGAAGGCAAGATGAATTGCAGCATTGCCGATGTGGACGGTCAATTTTTAGTGATTAGTCAATTTACCTTGCACGCTTCTACCAAAAAAGGAAATCGTCCGAGTTACATCAAAGCCGCTCGACCAGAAATTGCCATTCCGCTTTATGAATCCTTTGTTGCTACTTTAAAAAATGAAAGTCAGCGCACAGTTGCAACAGGTGAATTTGGCGCGGATATGCAAGTACAACTCATCAACGATGGTCCGGTAACCATTTGGATGGACTCTAAAAATCGTGAGTAAGATTTTTCATTCATTTACTTTTTTAAAATTTCGTAAAGTCGTCTGATTTTCTGTATTTTCGTAAAAACAAATTTCATGACCATACAACAAGCACAGGCTATCATCGATCAATGGATTAAAGAATATGGTGTTCGCTATTTTAATGAATTAACCAATACCGCCATTTTAATGGAAGAAGTGGGCGAAGTTGCCCGAATTATGGCACGTCGTTATGGCGAACAAAGCGAAAAAGATTCGGATAAAAACAAAGACCTAGGCGATGAATTGGCCGACGTGTTGTTTGTTGTGATGTGCATTGCTAACCAAACTGGCATAGATTTAGAGGAAGCCTTAACCAAAAATTTAGAGAAAAAAACAAACCGCGATTATAATCGCCACAAAAACAACAGTAAACTCTCTTAATAAATTGAAATGAAACCAATTATATTAACATCAATTGTTGCAACCATGCTCCATTTCACTACTTTTTCATTTGAAAAAACGCTTTCTTGGAAATTTGTTAACCCTAAAAATCAGCAAGAGGTTATTCTTGGAACGGCTGGAAGTGTTCAAGAAGCTTTAATTAATGCTAATTTCCTACCCGATCCATTTCTGGGAAGCAACGAAAAACAATTTGATTGGATTGAAGATTATTTGTGGACATTTACCAGCAATTTTGAGTTATCAGCCAACGATTTATCGGCGCAATACATTGATATTGAACTACCATCGGTGGATACCTATGCACAAATTTACCTCAATGGTACTTTGATTTTAACGTGTCAAAATGCATTTTTACCCTATCGTCTTACTGTCAACAAATACCTAAAAGAAGGCAACAACGAATTGAAAGCTGTTTTTACACCGCCTGTTTTATACCACCAAAAAAAATATTTAAAAGCAAAATACAAATTACCAGCTCCCAACGATGTCAACAAAAAAATTGCAATTGCACCTTATACCCGCAAACCACAGTATCAATTTGGTTGGGATTGGGCTTTGCGTATGAACACCATTGGTTTCAATAAACCGGTAAAAATTGTTAGCTACCAAGAGAATAAAATTTTACTTTCATCTGTTCAAACGCTTAAAGTTGAACACAACAAAGCAACCTTGGAATTGGCCGTTCAATTGGCACAAGAACCAACAGAACACCTTGTGTGGAACAGTAAATTATTTGGCACAATCCATTGGAAAAGAGAAGGTAATTGGCTTAAAGCTCACGTAACAGTTGAACAACCAAAATTGTGGTGGCCAGTTAACTTTGGTGAGCAATATCTCTACAACGATGAATGGCAAATTTTAAACAAACACCACCAACCAATTGCGGCAATTGAAAAGAATTTTGGAATTAGAACCAGTCGTTTGTTGCAAAACGCTGATCAATTTGGTACTTCCTACGAAATAGAAATCAACGGAAAAGTTATCTTTTGCAAAGGTGGCGACGTTATTCCGCAAGATATTTTTCCTGCAAGAGTTACCCCAGAAAAAATCAAACAATTGGTAGAGCAAATGAGTGTTGCCAATTTCAACATGGTGCGAATTTGGGGCGGTGGCTACTATCCCGATGATGTGTTTTATGAAGAATGTGACAAAAAAGGACTCATGGTTTGGCAAGATTTTATGTTTGCTTGTTCCATGTACCCAGGCGATGCGGCATTTTTAGAAAACGTAAAAAATGAAGCGGACTATCACATCCCACGCATAACTTCTCACCCATCGGTGGTTTTGCTCAATGGCAACAATGAGGTGGATGTAGCTTGGAAAAACTGGGGATTTCAACTGCAATATGGTTTAATTGGGAAATCGGTTATAGAAATTGAAAAAGCCTATGTGGATTTATTCAAAAAACTATTACCCGAGCGTGTTGCTCACTTCTCTACAGTTCCTTACATTCACACAAGTCCGCTGAGTAATTGGGGAAAAGCCGAGTACTACAACCACGGTTCGCAACATTACTGGGGAGTTTGGCACGGAAAAGATCCAATTGAAGATTTTGGAAGAAAAATTGGACGTTTTAATTCCGAATACGGCTTTCAAAGTTTTCCAGAATATGCCACACTTTCCAAAGTAATTGACAAAAAAGATTGGAACTTGGATTCTGACGTGATGAAATTGCGCCAAAAAAGCTATGTGGGCAACGGAATGATAAAAAAACAATCCGACATTTTGTATGGAAAAACTAATGATTTTGACACCTTCATTTATTATTCTCAACTAACACAAGCCAAAGCTGTGGGCATTGCAATTGCTGGTCACCGCGCAGATTGGCCACGTTGTTCGGGTACTTTGTATTGGCAAGTAAACGATTGTTGGCCTGCCCCAACTTGGTCGAGTGTGGATTACTACAACAATTGGAAAGCCTTGCATTATCAAGCGCAAAAAGACTTTGCTAATATTGCCGTAGTTGCAACCGAGAAAAACAGCAACCAAAAAAGTTATTATCTTGTTGCCGATGCTTGCGACACGTTTAGCACCACCATTTCTTTTGATTTTTACGATTTAAACGGCAATTGGTTGGAGCAAGACAGCATTATTTTAACCATTAAACCCCAATCGGTAAATGCCTTGCCTGTTTTTGATATGATGCAGCACCAACCAAATAATTACATTACAAAAGTGAGTTGGAACGATGACAAAAACAACCGCCACCAACGTGTTTTTTACAATCTTGTTGACAAAGAACAAATTGCACAAAACCCCGAAATTTCCATGCAATTGGAGCAAAAAGCAAACAATGTTTACACGTTGGAAATAAACACCAATAAACCCTTGTTGGAATGTTGGATTTATGCCAAAGACAAATCGTTTCATTTAAAACATAATTTTGAAACTTTGCTTGCTGGAAAACACGTTTTTGAGTTTACATCTACAGAAAAATTGGTGGCAGAAGATATCCAGTTGATGTTTTTGAAATAGTTTATTCACCATCTATTTCGACGGAGAAGTGGTGTTTTAGTATAAAATGCCATTTAAACAGAGCACCTAGAATTAGCACGCGTTTATTCTATGGTGTTAAAACATAGCGCCAACTAACTCATCCACTTCAATATTGCTTAGATAACGAGATAAATCTAGCTGGGATAGTGCTTTTCTGATAGCCGTTTCATCGTGTTGAATACCTGTAAGGGCTTGTTCCAGCTCTTCTACTCCATTTTCTGAGAAAAAATCGCCATATATTTTAACTGCTTCAATTGTACCGCCTTTTTTAACATTCATGTTCATTTCCAACAAACCGCCTTTGGTACGTATAGCTTTTTGGAAGGTATAATCGGGTGAGCGACCAAAATTCCACTCCCGTGTGGCATATTTTTCATCACGTAGTTGTTGAATGATGCGCAAATCATCTTCGGTAAATTCATACAATTTACTATCAGGATAAATCGACAAAACATGCTCCATAATTTTTTGAGCAAAGTCCTCAACGGTAATTTTTACTTTTAAATGCTCCGAAATGTTGGTAACACGTTTGGGAACTGATTTGGCTGCTTTATCGATGTATTTCATTGGGTTGATTCGCAAGGCACCACCAACGTCTTTAATATTGGAAGCAAACAACAAGCATCCGTGTGAGAGTATTTTATTTTTATAGATGTGCGCTGCATTTCCGGCTATTTTCATTCCATCAATCATCAAATCGTTTTTACCAGAAAAATAGGCATCTCCACCCAATTGCTGAATGACATCAACAATAGGCTTGGTGAATTTCTCAAAATCTGTGAGGTTACAATCCTCTCCCGATTGTGTAAACGAAAAATTAAGGTTTCCCATATCGTGATAAACTGCTCCACCACCAGAAATACGTCGAACAACAGCCATTTGATGTTCTTTCACATATTCATAATTGATTTCGGCAAGTGTATTTTGGTATTTCCCAACAATGATGGCATTGTCGTTTCGCCACAACATAAAACAATCTTCTTTTAAGTGTTTGAGAATGAATTCATCGGTGGCAACATTGAAATACGGGTCGGTCGATTCATGATAGATACACAACATAAAATTTCTATTTCCTTCAAATTTAGCAATAAAATAACATCATTTTTAGTTTTTTTCATTCCAATCCAAATGATTTTTATAATTTTATGAGGCAAAAAATAAAAAAGATGACAACTGGATTATTATTCAATGAATTGGAGAAAATCACCAATGAAAACATTCAAACCATTGAAGAAAAATTTACGCAATTATCAAACGAACAATTGGATTGGAAACCTCGTCAAGACTATTGGAATATTCGTGAGGTTTTTGCTCATCTTTATGAATTTGCAAAATATTATCATTCTACATTTTCCAAAAAAATAGACACCACACGTTTTGTTGAACCAACTGAAAATTTTGTTTCTTCGCCTTTAGGAAAAAGCATGTGGAGTGCCATGAAATTGGGCAATGCAAAGAATGTAAAACGAAAAATGAAGTCGCACAAATTGTACAATCCAACCATCGTTCCCTCGATTGTTACAGAAACTGTTGTTCATGATTTTTTAACCAGTCAACGGGAATTGCTTAAAATCATCAACCGTGCAAAAGGCATAAACATTCGCAAGGCAAAAATTAAATTGGCCAATAACAACGTCATCAAATTTAGAATTGGTGACGCCTTTTTATACGTCATTTATCACAATCAACGTCACATACAACAAGCTATCAATCTACTCCAACACTCCAAATTTCCGCGCTAATGAATAATAATTCGGCTTATTGTTTTGTATCAATTGCTCCTGTGCGAAATAATCCACAAGACAGCAGTGAAATGGTAACGCAACTTCTATTTGGTGAAGTTGTTGACATTCTTGAAATTACCGAAAAATGGTTGAAAATCAAGACATTTTATGATAATTACGAAGGTTGGATAGACCCTAAGCATGTAAAAACATTGTCGAAGAAAGAAGTTACACGTTGGTTGGATGGTATTGATTTTTTGCACGATAAAATGACAACTATTGATACACCTTGGGGAGAGCAGCAAATTGTGCGTGGTTCTTTTGTACCTTTTTCTAGTGAGCAAGAGTTCAATATTGGAAATGATGTTTTTAAGTTCACCACTCCTCGTGCTAAAGTTTCAAATCCATCGTTAATTGCTATTGCAAAGGATTATTTGAATTCGCCATATTTATGGGGTGGAAAATCGCCTTTTGGGATTGATTGTTCGGGTTTTACCCAAGTGTGTTTTCGTTTAATGGGCATTAATTTACCACGCGATGCTTCTCAACAAGTGGAGCATGGAAGTTTAGTTAACTTTGAGGAACGCATGGCAGGTGATGTGCTGTTTTTTCACAACGATGCAGGAAAAATCATCCATGTTGGTATTTGCTTATCCGAAAATGAAATAATTCATGCCAGTGGACGTGTACGTGTAGATTTTTATGATCAAAAAGGCATCATTCACTTCACCAATGAATGTTATACGCATCATTTGCATTCTATCAAACGCTTTTTGTAAGCAATTCATAGAATTTTTAACCGCAAAGGGCGCAAAGAAGGCGCAATGGGCGCAGAGGGATATAAAATTCAAAAATTGGAGTTCTTATTAACTTTTAAGTGTAAACCGCTTTCCCTCCTTGAGGAGGGATTAAGGGAGGTGACTTTTGTAATTGTATCTTCGTAAAAAAAGGGATTAAAGTTTCAACTAAAATCCCTTTACTTTATAAAAATAAATCAGTTAATTTATTCTGATTTTTGTTCTTTTTGAACATCAACCTTAGTATCTGCTTTTGGTGCTTTGCGTTTACCGATATAGATTCCTAATTGAATTTCGTGTGTGCCTCCAGCTGCGTTTCTGATTTTACCAACACTCAATTCATACGAATAACTCAAGTAGATATTTTGAATCAAAGTTGTTCCAAATTGGAAAATAACGTTGTTACTTGTTCTACCGTAAACACCCAACCAAATTGCATTTTTGTATAAGAAACGGGCACCAAAATCAAAATTAGCTGGTGCATGCGCTGCAAAACGTCCGATTACTGCTGGTTCCAAAACACTGCTACCCATCTTAATTCCATACGACAACGTTAAGTTGTAATGGCGTGCATAAAAGCTTTTGGTATCCACAGAGCTGAATTTTGCTTTGTTTTTCAATAAATTGGTAGCACTAAATCCAAAGAACAAACCTTTACCATAAAAAACAATTCCTGCAGTGGCATCCAAAATATTTTGTTGAGATGTAGCACCCAACGCCATTGCATAAGTATCATCTACTTGGTCGTACAATGTTACACGTTTTGGATTGATACGGTAATTTCCCCAACCCAAACCAATACCGGCTCCAATGTTAAACTCTTTTGTAACTGGCAAATGAATGGCATAACTTCCATAGACTCCCATGCGTTGAAAAACACCAATTTGTTCACTGATGATTTTTCCTCCTACCACGTGTTTCAATCCTCCAACAGTTACTTTTGGGCGTGGCTGTAAAAATTTATTTCCACCTTTCAACTCGTCTAAAACACCACTATTTGGTGCTCCTACAACAGAGTGACCGCTTAAATTAATGGTTGTTGGACCGTCAATTCCCATCCATTGAAGGCGTGTAACCAAATCTATTTGAGCTACACTAGACAATCCTCCAGCTGCTGGGTTGTACAAATAAGGATTTTGAAAAGAAGACGCAAATTGCATTTCTTGTTGTGCAAAAACACTTGTTGAACACGCTAGTGCAAATATGATTAATTTATTTTTCATTTTCATAGTTGGATTAATGGATTAAACTAATAGATCCAGAATAAACTTTGTTTGAACCGTCGTTTAATTCTAATTTAAAGAAATAAGCACCCATTGGTAATTTCTCACCTTTAAACGTTCCATTCCAAGGTGTTTGGTAACCTGTAGATTCAAAAACAACTTTGCCATAGCGGTTAAAAATAGTCACTTGACAATTCGGGTAAATGTTTTCCAAGTTTTGAATTACAAACAAATCGTTTTTACCATCCCCATTTGGTGTAATTACTGTTGGGAAAACGGGTTCAAAATCTTCGCAAGGTGTTAACACAATTTTTAGGGTATCCGTTTCTTTTGGACATAAATTGTGTTCAACTTCGTAAATTAAGGTAGTTGTTCCAGCCACCATTCCAGTTAATTCAATAGAATCGGCTGTAATTTCATTCATTAGTGCATTTCCTGTTGCAAATACCCAATTTACCGTTTGCAAGGAATCCGTTGGTGTTTTGGTGAATACAAATTTTTCAAAACCTTCAATACACAACGTTGTATCATTGGTTAAGAATTGTTGACCACCCGTTTTAAATACCGCCATTGTATCTGCCTTAGAGGCACAACCAGGTGATGAGATGGTCCAAATAATTTGACTCCAACCTTCTGGTAAATTACTCACAGTTGTAACAGGCGAATTAGCATCGGTAAATGTTGCTCCACTTGTTGATGACCACATCCCTGTGCCAGCTATTGGAACTGATGTAGTAATGTTTAATTGATTTACAGCACATGCATACACCGTATCTTGCACATTGGCATTAGACGGAGCCGCTGAATTGATGATGTAAATGGTATCGGAAGTTGAGCCACAATTCGGTGAAACAACAGACCATTCTAATACAGTTGTACCAAATCCTAAATTGTTCAAAGCCGTATTATTACTATTAGTTTGCGTTAACGATGTGGAAGGTGAAGCACTGCTTAAAATCGACCAAGTACCTGTTCCTGCAAAAATCCCTGCATTGATTGCAACAGTTGTTTGTCCACACAATTGCAACGTATCTTGCGCT
>JAKQEZ010000205.1 GCA_029558435.1 Bacteroidota bacterium | reverse complement strand
CTAAATTCAAGCTTTGTGCATCTAATGAAGTTTAGTGCTGAAAATCCCCGCCTTCGCAAAGCGGCAGAACGTTATAGCCAATTTTAAAGACGACACAAAAAGTGACAAACAAAATAACCAATATCACTAGACGAAATATTTTTGACTTCATTCAAGCAGAAGGAATTTGGTGGTCAGGACGTATGACTGAAACGGACTTTCTATCACGACTTTTTGACTTGGAACGAATGGAGTCTTTTGATAGTCGTTTTAAAAACGCAGCGGGTGACATTTGGCAACATAGGGTAAATAATCCAAACGACTGGGAAGACAACTGGATTTTTGGAGATAGCAGGTTCAATTTGCTTCATTGTGACGACTCCATTTTTTTGAATTTTCTATGTGAAATGATTCATCCACTGGTTAGAGTTGACTCATCAGAAGTGAATAAACTTCTTCAAATATTTAATGACAATTTGAGTAATGATGGTTTTGAAATTGTTGAGAAATCGAAAATTTCTGGAAAACCATTGTTTATTGGCAGAATCAAAATTTCGGGAAGTGAGACAATTACCAAAAAAGGACAGACCTTAAAACAAATACTCAATGCTGATTATGTTACTCAGCAAATAAATTTAATGGAAGTTTCTATTGAAAATGCTCCTCATGTTTCAATTGGTATAGCAAAAGAACTTATAGAAACTTGTTGCAAATCAATTTTTGAAGAAAGAAAAGAAACTTATGATAAAAACTGGGACTTGCCACGATTAATGAAGGAAACAACCAAGTTGTTAAAATTAACACCTGACGATATTCCAAATGAAATAAAAGCATCATCTTCTATAAAACAGATTTTGGGAAGCTTATCTTCGGTTGTTCAAGGAATCTCTGAAATACGTAACGAGTATGGTAGTGGGCATGGTAAAGACGGAAAATTCAAAGGACTACAACCCAGACATGCGAAACTTGCAGTTGGTGCAGCTTCTACCCTTGCAATATATTTATTAGAAACTCATGAGATTAAAAATATTTGACACCAAATGGAGATATTAGATTATTACAGAGAAATTCAATTAGAAGCTGCGAAAGACGCATACAAAGCGACTTGTCATTATTTGGTTATCAAAGACGGTGACCCACATCCTCACGGTTCAGGAGTGTTTATAGAAATTGATGGGTCAAAATTTTTAATTACCGCAGCTCACGTTGTTGATGACAAGGAAGATGAAATCTATGTTGGTGTAGACACTCATGAACTTTTAAAACTGGGTGGTGACTTGACAAAAAATATTGCACCAGGACACAGAGATGACGACAAAATAGACATCTCAATTTTAAAACTAAACCAAGAAACTATCGACAAAATTGGCGACAAATATCAATTTATTAATCAAAGTGAGCTTGGTATAAATCACGAACAAAAGTTATTACCTATGTATACTTCTGTTGGTTTTCCAGCTTCTAAATCAAAATATAATTCATACAAAGACGAAATCAAAAGCAAACCATTTATCTATACGACAATGCCTGCTGAACAAGCTGTATATGACGAACTGAAATGTGAAAGCTTTTCAAACATAATTGTTCATTACGACAAAGACAGAGTTAAAGATTATTCAACAGGGCAATTTTTAACTGGACCAGACCCATTTGGAATAAGTGGTTCTGGACTTTGGTTTACACCACCACAAGTAAAAGCAAAGGGAGAACACATAGACAAAAAACTTGTAGCAATAATGACAGAATGGCCTAAAGAAAACAGAAAGTATTGGATTGGAACACGAATAGACGTAATAACTGAAGTGGTAAGGCAGAAATACAATTTGACAATTGAAAAATCGAAAGTTGTTAGAGTTAATCTTTAGACCATGAACGAAAGAAAAAC
>JAKQEZ010000191.1 GCA_029558435.1 Bacteroidota bacterium | reverse complement strand
CAATCCGTTGTTTTTATTGAATTTCTTGGCGGTAGTGGTATTTATTGGGTTGTTAATTTCCAACATTTTGTATGGAGTGGGCTATCTCTTGTTGGTGGTAGTAGGATATTTTTATTTCGATTCTCTTTACAATCCGTTTTTAATTTCGCTCATCAGTATTCTTATTCTTTGGTTCATTTATCAAAAAACGAGTTCCAAAAAATGGATTGTTTTAATTCCAGTTGTGTTTTTTAGTATTGTTTATAGCCACAATGCTTATCAACAATATCTCTATGATAGCGCCAATCAACCTACTACTCAAACAGTTCAAATAAGCAATGATAACCGTCCAACATCGGATAAAAAAACAATCAAAGAAGGTAGAGAGTTGTTGTATGTTGAAAACACCTTGGTTGCTCCTCATTCAAAATCAGAAACTATTGCAACGGGATTAGCGGTTTTGGGCGAGTATGCCTACCTGCATTTTGCACCAATTAATTTGTCGTTTTACTACGGTTTTGCAAAAGTAAAAACAGAAAATTTTGGAAATATTGCTGTTTGGCTTTCATTGCTTTTTCATTTGTTGCTTATTGTTATTGCAATTTGGCAATTAAAAAAACGACCGCTCATTGCCCTTGGAATAATGTGGTATTTGTTGAGCATATTTTTGTTTAGCAATTGGGTAGAATTGGTTGCCGGAATGGTGGGTGAGCGTTTAGCTTTTACTGCTTCTGCTGGTTTTTGTATTGCAATCACTGCTGTTATTTTTTGGATAAGTCCCCAATTTTCTATTAAAAAACCAGGTGTTGTGGGTGCTATTTTTGGTTTGGTTTGTATTTTATTTGCCGGACGAACCATTGCCAGAAATGCCGATTGGAAAGACGAAATGACCTTGATGAGTCATGATATCAAACACTTGGGTAATGCTGCTCAAGTGAATAATTTGTATGCGATGACCTTGATGCGCAATTCGTTTCAAAACAGTAGTTTAACTGCACAACAAAAATTGGAACAGCAAAAAGAAGCCATTCATTTTTTTGATAAAACGACAGAATTGTGGCCAGAATTTTACAACGCCTATATCGACAAAGCGCGTGCAACTATGGTAACTG
>JAKQEZ010000179.1 GCA_029558435.1 Bacteroidota bacterium | reverse complement strand
CGAGGCGACGTGATTTACAGGCGCGCAAGTGCCTG
Source organism: Bacteroidota bacterium (assembly GCA_029558435.1). The sequence continues at coordinate 1,235 of JAKQEZ010000179.1, read as the reverse complement.
GGATGAATAAAACTTGAATCAATCACTTTTAAGGTTGGAATTTATCAAAACCAGCCTAACGGTCCTTCGGGCGGCTTTCGCACAACGCCGGCGCGTGGGCGAAGTTTGCGAGCTTAGAAAACGCTTGCGTTTTCTTAGCGAGCAAATTTGGTTGAGCCCGCATGGCCGAGCGCGCCACAGGGCGCAGCTCGCGCGGGCGAAACCCGGAGGCGGCCCCGAAGTGGGCCGCCGTAGCGCTTACGCGCTTGTTAGACGATGGGCCCGCTGCCTCTTGTTTGGGTTGCTGATATGTATGTAAAAAATGAAAAAGGTTGATTTGCGGCTGGTTATGAATGCTGTTGATTTTTTCAGAACGGCTGTGCGAGCTGGAAGCACGCGCGCCGTTCTGACATTTTGATTTGACTTGTGAAAGTTATATAATTGTTTTACTTTACGTTGTGATCAATTAAGTAATAATGAGAAATTAATCGTTTTAATCCATTAACAAAAACATTAAAACTATGAGACTTGTTGGTTGTGGTTGATAAATAAGACCCAATTTTTTTTGAACCTGCCATTTTTTGATATTTGTAATTTGTTAATTTTTCGAGTTCGATAGATGGTTTCACTAAGTTATCCGGTTGTCTATATTTTTCTTTATTTTGTTTAGCAGATAACCCTTTAATTTCAAAAGCTCGCTCGACCGCACTTAAGTCACCAATGTACCAACTTTCTAATTCGTGGCAAGCGATTCGAATTAAACATTCTTTTCCTGCATTTTTACATTTTTGAACTAAGGCTGATTTAATCTCACAACAATTACCGATATCTTTATCACGGAGAATTACGAATTTACAATTGGGCTTATTCCACCCTTTTAACCTCCGTTCAATTTGTTTTTCTAAGTCGCTTTTTCCTTCAAAAATAACATAATTAAATTCCAATTCAATGGTCATATCAGAAAATAAATTTGGTAAAAATTTTAATAGTCCATAGATTTTTTGTTAATTACTTTTTGTTTATGATACCATGCGTTTCGTTCTTCCTTGAACACCAAACTTTTTATCACTTCTACGTCAAAGTTTCAATTAAAATTGCAAAAGTGACATTAAAATTTATGACTATTAAAGTTGATCAGCATTTTTCTTTACAACGCCCTGCATTTATGATATAATTCAATATATATATTATTTTCGAGGTGTAAAATGGCTCAGCAAAACTCATTATCATTATTAGAGTTTCAGAAAAATTTTGAT
>JAKQEZ010000173.1 GCA_029558435.1 Bacteroidota bacterium | reverse complement strand
AATCCTTACTTCAATGCGGTGGTAACGCCAGATTCTTATGGAACTATGCCCTCAAAACAAATCAAGACTATTATAAAGAAACTGGTAAATTTAAATTTTATCACGAATTAGCCGTTTCGTTACCAAAACTTAAAGAAGAACACCCTTTTCTTAAAGAATCGTTTTCACAATCTTTGCAAATGGTATTACGACAATTTGATAAAGCCTTGAAAGATTCTTTTAAGAAAAAAAAAGGATTCCCGTCTTTTAAAAAGAAAATGTTGTTGAACGATAGTTTTACATGCCCTCAGAAATGGCGATTGGGGAAAGGTTTTGTTTTCATACCTAAAATTGGAGAAGTAAAGTGGACAAAACACAGAGCCATGAAAGGCAAACCTAAATCAATCACGATTTCACAAGATGGTGATAAGTGGTATTGTTCCGTTTTATGTGAATATACTATACCAGATAAAGCAAAAGAATGTGATAATATTGTTGGTTGTGACGTTGGTTTAAAAGAGTTTGCAATATTGTCTGATGGAACTGTCATAAGCAACCCCAGACATACTAAAAAATATGAAAATAAGTTGGCAAAAGAACAAAGGAAACTTAGCAAGAAACAAAAGGGGAGTAAAAACAGGTTTAAACAAAGGCTTAAAGTTAGAAAGATTCAAAACAAAATAAGAGATACACGTAAGGATTTTCTGCACAAAACTTCTAATTCGATAGCCAAGAATTATGATGGTATTTTTGTAGAAGATTTAAACATCAAAGGGATGATGAAAAATCATTGTTTAGCTAAGTCAATCGGCGATGTTTCATGGTCGGAGTTCAATAGACAACTTGAATACAAATGCAAATGGAGTTTTAAGTATTACCTTAAAATCAAAAGGTTTGAGCCTACAAGTAAAACATGCTCAAACTGTGGATGTGTTCAGGAAATGCCTTTGAGTAAAAGGGTTTTTTATTGTCCAGCTTGTGGAATATCTATAGATAGAGATTTAAATGCATCTCTAAATATTAGAAATATAGGAATAAATACCGTAGGGCATGCGGGAATTAACGCTTGTGGAGATGGTTCGTTAGAGCCGTCATTGAAGCAAGA
>JAKQEZ010000161.1 GCA_029558435.1 Bacteroidota bacterium | reverse complement strand
GGTGAGCTGTGCCCCTATAGAAAGGAACCCCGACGAAACAGAGATTATGAAGGCCAAAACAGCGAAAGAAAAAGCTCCCCAAAAAGTGTCATTTTGCTGACGGAAAGAAACGACACAAAAGAATGCCCATAGCCGGGCGGCACAGTCCAACAATATTTTATTCATTATTCCCGTTATCCATTAAAAAAGAATGAATTATAGAGTGAAAATAGTTTTGCTCTTGTTATATTTGTATGGGAACAATGAATAAAACTCTTTTACGTTACCAACAAGCCTAAAAAAAACGACAGCGGTAATTTTGCAGTGAGAAAAAGAAAAAATGAAACAGCCAACCCACAAAACAACACATTTGCAAGCTCCGACACACAAGCCGAAGCTTCAGCTTGCAAAAGAGTTGTTTTTTTGCCAACGCACCGGAGAAAAATCGACACTACGACATGGATTGGCTGACTTGGAGAATACTTTTGACATAACAAGGAAAGCCGAAAACTTTAGAGTAGGCATAAACTATAAATTTTAAAATTATGGCTAATTTTTATTGCGAGTATTGCGGACAAAAATTTTCAAGTGTATCAAGTTTAACAGCTTCAAGTTGTTCACGTCATCCACTTGGTTCAAACAAAGGAAAGCACAAACTTTATGAAGGTAGTGAAAAGGCAAAATATACATGTAAGTATTGTGGACAATCGTTTAGTTCAATAAGCTCTATGACAGCTTCAAGTTGTTCGAGACACCCAAATGGTTCAAACAAAGGAAAACATGCTCCTGCCTTATAAATATGGAGAATTTTACGGCAATAGATTTTGAAACTGCACAAGGTTATCGTTGGAGCATTTGTCAGGTTGGACTAGTTCGAGTTGAACAAGGAGTAATAACCAATGAAATAAATTTATTGGTACAGCCACCTGATAATTACTATTGGGATAAGTTTATTGATATTCACGGCATAACACCACAGGATACAGCTAACGCTCCGACTTTCGATAAAATCTGGCACAAAATAGAACCATTCATAAAGAACCAAACCGTTGTTGCACACAACGGTTTGTCTTTTGATTTTCCAGTATTGGAAAAGACCCTTGAATATTTTGGAATGAAAGCTCCATTTTATGAAAAGTGTTGTACTTACAGAATTTTTAAGGATAATTTGGCTTCATTGTGCCATAATTATTCTATTCCTTTGAATCATCACGATGCTTTAAGTGATGCAAGGGCTTGTGCAAAATTGTTTTTAATTCATATTTCATCAGAAGTTTAATGGAAAGAGAATCAATCATTAAAAGATTATTTGACAATTCAGATATTCAATTTGTCATCCCACCCTATCAAAGAGCCTATTCTTGGGAAAAGGATAAACAGATAAAACAGTTTATTTCAGATTTGAGAGAACAAAATCCCAAGAAAAAATATTTTTTCGGGCACTTTCTTTTTGAAAAAGACGAAGCAAATGAAAACAAATACTGGGTAATTGATGGACAGCAAAGGCTTACCAGTATTGTAATTTTCTTTAGCTGTTTGATTACTGAATTACAAAACAGAGAAAATAAAGGCGAAAAGCTATTAGACAGTTTTGATAATCCTATTGAGCTTTGGCGGGTTAAAGAAACATACCTGCAAATTGGCAAGCGGAGAAAATTCAAAACTGTTGAATATGACGACAATTATTTTGAAAATCTTGTAGTTTTTTCAAACACTGAAATAGTTGCTGATACCGATTCAAAACACAGGATTAATGATGCGTGGCAATATTTTAACGAATTAATGCCAAAGGAAAATTCTCAGGAACTTGTCAAATGGAAGAAAACTATTGAAGAGGCAATTATTACAACGTTCGAGGTTTCAGACAAGGTTCAGGCAACACAAATATTTGCTTTCCAAAACGATAGAGGAAAAGACCTTACAAATCTTGAAAAGCTCAAAGCATATTTAATGTATCAGGTTTATTTAAATGCCGAAGAACCAAATCCAATTGATGCAATTAAGTATGTTGAAAACGAGTTCTCAGACATTTATAAACAAACTGAACGGATTGAAAAACTCAATGAAGACCAGGTTTTGGGTCATTATAGTACAGGTTTTCTAAAAGGTTGGGAATCTCCATTGGAAAATATAAAACGTGAACTAAATGATTCAAAAGACAAGGAGCAATGGATTAAGGATTTTTGTACCAGTCTGAAAAACACATTTATAAATGTTGAGAAAATTGAAAAATTATCAAACGGAAATAGTGTAATTGGTGATGTTCTAATTCTTGACGCATACAATAGCTGGCCATTACTTTTAAAAGTATTTCATTATCATGGTTTTTCCGATATATCAGATTTGGAAAAAACAATCAGGTTAATGGAAATTATTTTGTTTAAAATGGAATATAGTTATGGCGACTACAGAACTAACGAGTTTCACTCTTATGCAAAACATTATAAAGGCAATTTTGAAGAACTAAAAGAAAAGCTATTAAACACATCTAAATCTGGTTTTAAATGGTATTGGCAGTTTAATAATAATTTTATTGGTTATCTGAACGATACAAATCATTATCGCAAAGCCACAAGGTATTTGTTATGGAAATATGAAAATCATTTACGAAATGTTCATAAAGTTGCTCCAATGCCAGTAAGTGAATTTTTAAATAAGTTTGAAGCGAGGAATCTTGATAACACATTAGAACATATAACTCCTGTCAATCCTGAATTTACTGCGTACTCTGATGATTTTAGAAATCAATTTCTAAACAATATCGGAAACTTGGTTTTAATGACTTTAGGAAAAAATGCACAGTTGAACAATAACAGCCCAATTGACAAATCAGAAGGCTTTCTAAACTCTACATTACTTTCTCAAAAGGAAATCGGGGATTTGATAAAATCAAGAGGGAAATGGGATGAATTGGAAATAAAAGAAAGACAATCTTCTATAATTTCATTTGCAAAAAAATTCTGGAGAGTTGAAGATTAATTTATACTGCGACATGTTTTGGCTTGCCTCAAAAGTAGTTTTGATAAAAAAGAAATAAAACACCATGTCAAAAAGAGAAGCAATTTCACGTTATAACTTGATTATTAAAAAGCTGAGAAAGTGTTCTGCATCTTTTAGTGAGATTGCTGATTATCTTTCGCTTGAATCAGAATTGCTATCTTACGATTTCAACGTATCAAAACGAACTTTCCAAAGAGACCTTGAAGACATTCGTTCAATCTATAATATTGATATTCAATATAATTTTTCAAGAAAAGTTTATTTCATTGACTTTGAGCAACAACCCGAAGTTAATGAGAGAATTTTAGAAGCATTTGATACATTTAATGCTTTGAATATAACCGACAGGCTTTCAAACCATATACATTTTGAAAAACGGAGACCTCAAGGAACTGAAAACTTGTACGGATTACTTCATGCAATAAAAAATCAGGTTCAGATTAATTTCACTTATAAAAAATATTGGGAAGATGAATTGACTGAACGCATTGTAGAACCTTATGCACTTAAAGAGTTTAAAAACAGGTGGTATGTTTTAGCAAATGACCTGAAAGGTAATCAAGTAAAAAGTTTTGCCCTTGACCGATTAACTGATTTAGAGATTACAAAAAGGAAATTCCAGTTCCCAAATGATTTTAACATTAACGACCATTATAAATATTGTTTTGGAATAATCAGCCCAAATGGGCATAAACCGCAGGAAGTGATTCTGTCTTTCGACCCTTTTCAAGGTAAATACATTAAATCTTTGCCACTGCATGAGTCACAACAGATTTTGATTGACAATGAAGAAGAATTGCGGATTAAACTAACATTGTTTGTAACTCATGACTTTTTTATGGAGTTGCTTTCGTATGGTGAAAACCTGAAAGTAATTGAACCGGAAAGCTTGATAAAAGACATTAAGAATTCAATGCAGGCAACTCTAAAACAGTATTAAATGATAGCAGTTGAAGAAATAGTAGAGAAATTGAAACTGACTTTAAATAGTACAGATTTTAACATAAACGATTTTGAGAACCTTTTGGAATCCCTTATAGAACAGGAAGAAGTAAAGAGGAAAATACTGGATTTTGAATATTACAATGAAAAAAGATTGGAACACGCAAAGAAAGAAAAAATTGAAGGAGTAAAATCACAGAATTTTGAGTGGGCTGCATCGTGGCGAGATAAGGAAAAGAAAATTTTAAAATATATTGAATTGCGAGAGGAATTTGACATTAAAAAATCAGGATTTCATTATGAGGAAGATTATTTGCTTTATTTTTACCTTGGAACAGAAAAAAATGACATACAGATTAAAGAGATAATAAAGCAGAGGATAAAAAAATAGCCCTCGCTTCACAGCCACACACATTGCCAAGTCGCTCGAAAAGCCGAACGCACGACCAAAACTTGTCAAAGAGTATGTCTGTCCGAACGCACGGGGTACTGCAAAATTGATAGCTAATTGATTGAAAATGAATAAAGGCCAGTTGGTAACACGGTATATAAAACATTTGGCGGAAAGTGCTAATTTTAAGGGCGGTCCATTTAATAAACGTTGCAACGGTTTGATAGGAAATCGCTTTGAATTGCCAAACGTTTCATATACCCATCCGTTATGCAACACTATGAAAAGAAAAGTTCATCAACATAAATATTATAAAAATGGAAACTTGGCACATTTTAATAGCAATTGGAATAATCGCATTTATAGCTGAAATATTTACAGCAGGATTCATTTCTGGTGCGGTGGGAATTGGATTTATATTTGCTGCAATCGGTAATTACTTTGGATTGGAAATAAAATGGCAAATATTATTTTTTGCATTTGGAGTTACTCTTACCTATTTTCTAGTAAGACCAATCATAACAAAATACGGGTATAGAAAAAACAAAGTCAAAACTAACCAAGATGCTTTAATTCATAAAAATGGAACAGTCACAGAGGAAATAAACCTTTTAAAAAATTCAGGTAGGATAAAAATAGATGGAGATGACTGGAAGGCAAAATCATTAAACAATGAAATAATTCAAATTGGGAAAATTGTCACAGTTGTTGAAATAGACAGTATTGTATTAATTGTTAAACCTTTAAATTAACTAATTATGGGACTAATTATCATCGCAGGAGCCATTGCTTTTTTCGTTTTAATCTTTGCAATTGCAGGTTTTAAGATTGTGCAACAAGCTGAAGTTATGGTAATAGAACGACTTGGAAAGTATAGTCGTACATTACAATCTGGAATAAACATAATCTGGCCTATCGTTGATAAACCAAGAGAAATAACATGGCGATATGTTGTTGAAGGTATGGATGACCAAAAACACGTTAGATTTAGTACTAAAACCAAAATTGATATACGTGAAACCGTATATGACTTTCCAAAGCAAAATGTTATTACAAAGGATAATGTAAATGTTCAAATAAACGCATTATTATATTTCCAAATTATGGATCCAGTCAAAGCAGTTTATGAAATTGAAAATTTGCCCGATGCAATTGAAAAACTAACACAAACAACACTAAGGAATGTGATTGGTGAATTAGAACTGGATGAATCTTTAAGTTCACGTGATACCATTAATTCAAAACTACGTACAATCCTTGATGATGCAACAAATAAATGGGGTGTAAAGGTTAATCGTGTAGAATTACAGGACATTAATCCGCCTGAAGATATTAAGCAGGCTATGGAGAAGCAAATGCGCGCTGAAAGAGATAGAAGAGCAGCTGTGTTGGATGCAGAAGGAAAGAAAACAGCTAAAGTATTAGAAGCTGAAGGATTCCGAGAAAGTGAAATAAAGAAAGCTGAAGGAGAAAAACAATCTGAGATTCTCAGAGCTGAAGGACAAGCTCAAGCCAGAATTAAAACGGCAGAAGCTGAAGCAGAAGCAATTAAACTTGTCACAAATGCAATTAGTTCAAAAAATGGTGACCCAATTAACTATCTAATAGCAACTAAATATATTGATACGCTTCAAGAAATGGTATCTGGAAAAGATAATAAAACGATTTACATACCGTTTGAAGCAACAGGAATTTTAAGCTCAATTGGTGGAATAAAAGAAATGCTGAGTAATCACAAATAGCGTTGCATAACAGCCGGTATATGTTATTGCTGGGTGAGGGTTTGCTATGGTCAGTTCAACTGGTTACCTTGTGGTAACTCGACAAATAAGCGCTTCAAAGACGCAACATCACATACCGGCAACCGTTATGTGGCATATTAGTAAAAGACAACAGACAGACAAAATATCTTAATGACTTGACCGTTTATAGAGAAACTAAAAAAATAATAAGAATGAAAACTAAAATCATTGAGACAATTTTACCGACAACGCTCGGAATATTGACAGTGCTAGGACTTTTGGTAGTGTTTAATCTTATTGTGCACAATGGAGATGCTTTTAACTCTCCTGACAATGGTTTTTTTAAACTATTTGTGCCAATAGCAACAATTATTGCACTGACAATTCAGTTCACCTTGACTCTTCCCTTTTGGGAAAAATTTAAATCTAAGAAAAAAGTTTGGGGGTTGACACTTGTTCAATTCACGGGAATGCTTTGTCTAATTTCAGGACTGATTTTCGGATTAGTGTTTTGGGAACCAAGCTTTGGAATTAATGAATTGTTTTTAGTTTCTCTGACTGGAGTTGTTGCTTTTACAGTATATTGGACTGTAAATCTTATGACATTGAAACGACTGAACGGGTAAGTGTCAAACGATGAAAGAAATACGCCACATAACAACAAACAAGCGTAACTGCCTGACAAAGTTGTACCTTGACAATAAAGTTGAAGGTTGGCAGTATACGCCTGTTTGCAAACCGTTACCAACAAGGCGAAGAAAAAGACAGCGACAACGAAAATGACAGAGAATAATGGTTTGAGAATAAAAATAATGAAATGACAATGACAGGAAAAAGATTTAGTTTTTTGCCGACCCACAAGAAAGAAAAGCGAAAACCCGACACACATTTGGCACATTGCCTTTTGCCCGACACACAAGCCAACGCTTCGCAAAAGTCAAAGAGCCAAATCTTTCCTACGCACTAAAGACTTTCATTGAACAAAATAATTGTAATTTCACGGTTTGTTTAACTTATAAAAATAAAATTTCATGGCTATCAATTTGACAAAAGGACAACGCATCGAAATTGGCTTATCAAAAGTAGGTGTCGGTTTGGGATGGGACCCAAATGAAGGTACAGGTTTTGATTTTGACTTGGATGCATCTGCATTTATGCTAGGTGAAAACAAAAAAATTCCCAAAGACGAGTTTTTCGTTTTCTATAACAATCAAAAATCACCCGACAATTCGGTTGAATCGTCTGGCGATGATTTAACGGGAGGAAACAGTGATGGTGATGATGAAACTTTAACAGTCGACCTTTCAAGAGTTGACTCAAAAATACAGGAAATAATATTCACTGTAACCATTCACGATTATGAAAATCGGAAACAGAATTTCGGGCAAGTGAGGAATTCATTTATTAGAATTTACAATGCCCAAACAAATGAAGAAATTGCAAAATATGAACTGGATGAAGATTTTTCAGTTGAAACCGCTGTTGAATTTGGCAGGCTTTATAAACGAAATGGAGAATGGAAATTTGAAGCAATGGGAATCGGTTATAAAGGCGGATTTGAATATTTTGTAAAGAAATACTGTTAGGAGGAAGAGTTATGATACGATTAGAAAAAGGTCAAAACCATGCTATTGGTATGAATAAGTTTCATGCCGGTTTAGGTTGGGATGTTAGAGAAGATAATTCAACAGGTTATGATTTTGATTTAGATGTATCGGCTTTTATGCTTGGTTCTAATAAGAAATTAATATCTGATGACTATTTAGTTTTTTACAATAGCGAAAGTCGGTTAAAAGTTGATTCTGATGGAAATCTTTTGTACCCATTAAAAATTACTCCACATACATTTTGGAGTAGTAATGAAGAAATGAGGCATAAATCCCGCCCAGTTGACCCTGAATTGTCTGTAATAGGCTCACTTGATGATGAAAGTGGCGAAACTTCTGAGGATGGTGACGATGAGACAATGGATTTTGATTTGTCGAAAATAAGCACCAAGGTTCAAGAAATAATCATTTGTGTTAGTATTTTTGATTACAAGCAAAGAAAACAGAATTTTGGACAAGTAGAAAGAGCTTATGTTAGACTATACAGACCGGGTCAAGCGGATGGTGAGGGTGAATTCTTATATGATTTAACTGAAGATTTCTCTGCTTGTGCTTCTGTGGAATTCTGTCGATTATACAGAAAAAATGACGAATGGAAAATTCAGGCTTTAGGTCTTGGACATAATGGTGGTTTAGAGGAACTATTATCAAAATATAACTAAATTCAATAGCTATGGCAATAAATCTAAACAAAGTAACCCTTGAAAAACAAGGCGACAGTCATAAAATTGACTTGTCGAAAGGGAATAAATCCAACAAGGAGATTATCATTAATTTGAATTGGACACAGGAAACTCAAAAGAAAGGGTTTTTATCTGGTCTATTTGGTGGTTCGCAAGCCATTGACCTTGACTTAGGTTGTTTTTATCTTCTTAATGATGGACAAAAATCTGTAATTGATGGAATCCAATTTGCACACGGACAAGGAGGCCCCAAAGACAGACTAACAAAACAAGGAAAATATACAGGTATTCCCTGGGTTTGGCATACAGGCGATGACCGCTCAGGTGCTGGTTCTGGGGAGAATATTTTAGTTAATCCACAAGGATTATCTGAACTTAAAAGAATTGTAGTTTACTGTTTTATTTATGAAGGCGTTGCAAAATGGACTGAAACAAATGCAGTAGTTACAATAAAAGTTCCTGAAAATCCTGAAATTGTTGTTGAAATGGGCAAACAATACAGCTCTCAAAAGTTTTGTGCCATTGCAGAAATATTATTTGACCAAAATGACTCCATCACAGTTAAAAAACTTGTAACCTTTCACAATGGACACGGGGATTGCGATAAAGCTTATAATTGGGGAATGAAATGGACTGCTGGCAGTAAATAATAATAAAAACATAAATACAATGGCAATAAATTTAGAAAAAGGGCAACGGGTAAATGTGAATTTACCAAAATTCGTTGTCGGGCTTGGCTGGGATGCCAACGCTACAAGTACAGGACAAGACTTTGATTTAGATGCTTCTGTTTTTGTATTAGGCGAAAACAAGAAACTTCTAACTGATTCTCATTTTGTTTTCTACAATAACCTAACTTCTCCTGATGGTGCTGTTGAACATATAGGTGATAATCTTACCGGAGCTGGTGATGGTGACGATGAAAGCATAAAAATTGATTTGTCTAAAATCAATCCAAATGCTACAGAACTGTGTTTTGTCGTAACAATTCATGATGCAGAAAATCGCAAACAAAACTTTGGCCAAGTGAGAAATTCCTTTGTACGTGTTTACAACCCTGATACAAAAGAAGAAATTCTGAAATATGAATTGGAAGAAGATTTTTCTATTGAAACGGCTGTTGAATTTGGTCGTTTGTACAAACGAAACGGAGAATGGAAATTTGAAGCTGTTGGGGTTGGACAAAAAGGTGGTTTACAAGACTATTTAAACAAATATAACTAACCATTAAAATATCAAGAAAATGGCAATAAATTTATCAAAAGGTCAAAAAATTGACCTAAGAAAAGAAACAGGTGAGAAACTCACTAACTTCTGTGTTGGCGTTAATTGGGGTGCAATTGAAACCATCAAAAAAGGGCTATTTGGAAGTAAAAAAATCATTGAAGATGTCGATTTGGATTTAAGTTGCATTATGACAGATAATGCAGGGAATCTAATTGACTATATCTATTCACCAGATTACAATGGTTTTTTACAACGAAATAATCTTCCACTTGGCAAATTAACATCTGTTGATGGTTCATTACATCATAGTGGTGATGACAGGAAAGGCGACCAAGGCGGAGATGATGGTTTAGACAATGAAATTATAACGGTAGATTTAAATAAAGTAAATTCGACAATTGAGAAGATTTTCTTTTTTATCAATATCTATCTTAATCAAGGTCAGAGTTTTGATTTTACGAATATCCCTTACGCAAAAATCCGTATGTACGAAGGTACATCAACAAAGGTTAATAAAGTGTTTTCTAACTATGACATAACCACAGACTCTACATTCGCTAATAAAAGGGCTTTAGTTTTAGGGAAATTGTATAAACGCAATGGGGAATGGAAATTTGATGCTATAGGCGACCCGACAGAAGACAAAGTTTTTCTTGAAACAATTCAAACAATTTTAAACAAATACGCAAAATGAGAAGATTACCAGTTTATTTAGTTTTGGATATTTCCGGTTCAATGACCGGTGAACCAATAGAAGCCGTAAAAAACGGCGTTCAGGTTTTGGTTTCAACGTTAAGGCAAGACCCGTATGCGTTGGAAACTGCCTTTTTAAGTGTAATTACTTTTGACAGTTCAGCAAGACAGGTTGTTCCGTTGACTGAATTATCGATGTTTCAGATGCCCGACATACAAGCTACGGGGACAACTGCTTTAGGTGATGCACTTTCTTTACTTGCAAATAAAGTAAGTTCAGAGGTAACAAAATCTACAGCAGAAGTAAAAGGAGATTGGAAACCTTTGGTTTTCATTATGACAGATGGTGAGCCTACAGACAATTGGCAGAAAGGTTTAAACGATTTTAAAAACCAAAAATTCGGAATGGTTGTGGCTTGTGCAGCAGGGTCAGGTGCTAATACCAGCATTTTAAAGCAAATTACTGAAGTCGTCGTTCAGCTTGATACAGCAGATAGTGCAACTATTAAAGCATTTTTTAAATGGGTTTCAGCTTCCGTAAGTACTGGAAGTCAAAAAATTGAAGCTAGTGGAAAAGATGTATCTGGTTTAAATGAGTTACCACCACCACCACCCGAAGTAAATATTGTAGTTTAATTATGGGACGGAATAAGAGTTATGGGTTTTCATTTTCATGGAAAAGGGCGGTAGGAATTTCCGGTGCAAAACAAAGTTTTGCTCGTAGAACGGGAATTCCTACAACTAAACAAGGTTTAGAACGCAAAGTAGGTTCATCCATTTTGAGTTTACTTATGTCGCTAATTTTTGGAAAGAAAAAATAATTGGGGAAGCCGAAAACCAAACTAGAGTAGGCAAATATTTAATAATTAATTCATATGAGTGAAAAATTGGAACAACTAAAGACATCAATATTAGCCGATGGCATTATTGATGCAGATGAAGTAAGAACTATCAATCAAGCCATTTATGAGGATGGGAAAATTGACCGCGAAGAAGCAGACTTTATGTTTGAATTAAATGATGCTGTTTCCGGTAAAGAAAACCATTATTCATGGAAAGACTTGTTTGTTAAAGCAATTACTGACCATGTATTGAAAGATGACACATCTTATGGCTCTGTTGATGACGAAGAAGCTGATTATTTGATTGGTAAAATTCAAGGTGACGGAAAGATTGATGAAATTGAACAAGCTCTTCTTCTTAAGATTCTTGAAAAAGCAACGGGTACCTGTGAGAAATTTCAGGATTTTGTATTGCTAAGTTTTAAAAATCTTATTTTAGAAGATGGAGTAATTGATGCGGCGGAAGTAAAAACCATCAAATCAATCATCTATGGTGCTGGCGGTGCTGGTGGATCTAAGGTTGACAAAAAAGAAGCTGAATGGCTTTTTGAATTAAACGATGCTGTTTCAGGAAAAGCTAACCATGAAAGCTGGAAAGCATTGATGGTTGAAGCTATTTCCAAGTATGTTCTTGAAGACGAAACAAGCCCAAATATTGTTGATGATGAAGAAGCTGAATGGCTAGTTGCTAAAATCATGAAAGACGGAAACCTTGATGAGGTTGAGCAAGCTATTGTTGCTAACATCAAATCAAAAGCAACAAGTATTTCGCAAAAATTTACACTTTAATTACTAATCTTTAAAATTTATTTATTATGGCTATTAATTTGACAAAAGGTGGCAACGCTCCTATTGGAACGCTCCAAAAATTCGTTGTAGGTATGGGTTGGGATGTTAATGAAACTGACTCTGGTCAAGCATTTGATTTAGATGCTTCTGCCTTCATGCTTGGTAGTACTGGTAAAGTGTTGACTGATCAACATTTTATTTTTTACAACAATCTTAAAAGCCCTGAAGGGTGTATTGAGCACACTGGTGATAATCTGACTGGTGTAGGTGAGGGAGATGATGAATCTATCAAAGTAGATTTATCAAAACTGCCTTCAGGTTGTGAAAAAATTACATTTGTGGTTACAATTCATGAAGCCGAAAACAGAAGACAAAATTTTGGTCAAGTGCGAAATGCTTTTGTTAGAATTTATGATCCAACCACCAATGAAGAAATTCTCAAATATGATTTGGGCGAAGATTTTTCAATTGAGACAGCAGTAGAATTCGGGGAACTATATCAAAAAGATGGTAATTGGAAATTTAAAGCCATAGGAACCGGATTTGCTGGTGGATTACAGAAATTTGTTGAAAAGTATACTTAAACCTTAATAATTGAAATATGGCAACAATAAATTTAGTAAAAGGTCAAAAAATTAACCTTAAAAAAGAAAGTGGCAGTGCCATTACAAAGTTTTGTGCCGGTGCAAACTGGGGTGTGCTACCAAATGGTGATTCAGTAGATTTGGACTTATATGTAGCAACTTTTGATGGTAATAAAAATACAGTCGAAATTATTGGATGGGGAGAAAGGTGGGAATCCTCAAATGGAGCATTAAAACATTCTGGTGACGACACTCGTGGAGATGAAGGCGGTGATGATGGTCTTGATAACGAAATAGTCACAGTGGATCTTAATAAACTGCAATCCAATGTTGAAAAACTTGTTGTGTTTTTAACTAGTTTCAGAGGGCAGGACTTTGCAATTATTCCTCATGCAGCAGTAAGAATCTATGAAGGAACAAACGAGCGTGTTACAAATGTAATTGCAAATTATGCTATAGGTAAAGAACCAGCTTTCTCTGGCCATGTAGTAATGGTTTTAGGTATGTTCTATAAACACAACGGCGAATGGAAATTTAATGCCATCGGAACACCAACACGCGACAGAACTTACAAGGATGCAGTTGCAACAATTAAAAGTAAATTTTTGTAAAACAACTTTTAGGAAGTGTTGAAAATTTTCAACACTTCCTAATTTAAATACTTAAACTGTATGGGAACATATGTAAATAATAATTTGATACGAGGTGAAGCTGTCGAATATGAGACCACTTATCATTGGATAATTTTCTTCTCCTTAAGAGCTTTGTTATCTTTATTTATTGCACCACTAATTGATAAATTGACAGATGAATTTGCAATTACAAATAAACGAGTAATAATTAAAACCGGTTTAATTAGTCGCAAAACAGTTGAAATGAATTTGTCGAAAATAGAAAGTGTAAATGTTAACCAAAGTATTTTTGGAAGAATTTTAGGGTATGGTAGTTTACAAATCGTAGGGACAGGTGGTACTAAAGAAATATTTGCCAATATCCAGAGCCCACTTACCTTCAGAAAAAGATTTCAAGAATTATGCTAAATTAAATGAGGATGAGAAGATTACCAGTATATATTTTGATTCAAACCTCTGGAGCAATGAGAGGTGAACCTATTGAATCAATAAAAGTAGGTTTAGAGGCTATGGTAGCTAGTTTAAGACAGGACCCATTTGCAATTGAATCAGTGTATATGAGTATCGCTACTTTCAACAGAAATGTTGAGTTGTTAGTCCCTCTAAAAGAACTAGAAAGTTTGCAAATACCAACTATTAACCAACCAGAATCAGGCCCAACACATTTAGGGGAAGCGTTACAATTTATTTGCAAAAAAGTGGATAATGAAGTGGAGTTAAGTACGCCTGATAAAAAAGGAGACTGGATGCCTTTACTATTTATTATGTGTGATGGAAGAGCGTCAGACCCTCAGCTTTTTAACACAATAATACCTGAAATACAAAAACGCCATTTTGGTAGCATAATCGCGTGTATTGTAGGCTCAAAAACGGATGTTGATAATGTAAAAAAGATTACCGATAAAATTGTTAGTCTTGAAACAACTGATAGTGGTACATTTAAACAGTTTTTCAAATGGGTTTCAGCATCGGTTAGTGTTGGTAATAGAAGTATTGGTGCTACTGACCAAATGTTGTTACCACCTCCACCTCCTGAGGTTCACTCTGTAATATAATTTGTTATGAGATTATTTTTATACATATTAGTTCACTAGTGGCCAAATAAATTATGGCCTATTTTTAAGTTAATAAACAAAGTCAAATTTCAGTTGGGAGCAGTCTTCTATATATCTATCGTCAAGGGATTCAGAGTTCGAAAAAAGATCTCTGATAGATGTCTTGTCAAGCAGCGAGTGACTCAACACACGGAGGACGTTGAATGTACTCCTATTAAGTTGGCAGTCATGCTCGACAATGGCCACGAGACAATATGTAGC
>JAKQEZ010000157.1 GCA_029558435.1 Bacteroidota bacterium | reverse complement strand
AAATCCTGATTCAACTTCTTTAACAACTGCTAACTTAAAGGACATTGAATAATCCTTTTGACTGCGCTTTAAATAAACTTTTTTTTCTCCTTTTTCCATAACGATAAAAAATTGTGTATCGCTATTTCAGGACTAGACATATAAAAACTAAAAAAACCTCAAGTTAACCTTGAGGTTTTTTTATATAATTTACAGTTATAAATATATGTAATAGTTGACTAATGCTTTGGTCTTAATCAGCAAATAATAGTGATTACCCAACAAAAGTACGCTATACTGACTAAATATTGTCATTTTTCAACCTAATTATGATTAACATCCTTTTCTTTTTAGTTATCCCTGTGTTATTTTTAGTAAACCATCAAAATCATGCCTTTCACCAATTAAAAAGAGAGCCTAAGTAAACTTAGACTCTCCTTCACTACTAATAAATTTAATTCATAAAATGGTAGTGGATAACCTAAAAATAACTCACACTTAATATACTTATGAGAACCTAACCTTATTTTAAATTTTAAATCTTAAATCTTAACAATCTTAAATATTTCTTTTACTCCTTGATCATCTGTTATTTCTAACATATAAACTCCTGGATTTAATTGAAACAATGAAATTTCATCTTGACCACTACTTGCGCCTTCTGCAACTACTTTTCCTGATGCATCCAGCATTTGGTAGTTAAAAGCTCCTTTTCCACTTACATACAACACATTGGTTGCAGGATTAGGATATACCACATACCCTTCACCATTATTGAGGGCTACAGAACGTATCGGTGAATAGTCAAACGCACCATCAAAATCAACTTGTTTTAGTCGATAATACAAGGTGTTGCTTTGTCCAAATGGTCGATAGTGAACATAGCTATAATTGTTCAAGGTGTGGGTTGTACCTTTGCCTTTTACTTTATCCACTACTTCCCAATTTACGCCATCGTGGGTATATTGCAACTCAAAATAATCGTTGTTGAGTTCGCTTGCTGTTGACCAATTCAAGAGCACATCTGTGTTTTTAAGTGTAGCTTTAAAATCCAACAGTTCTACACCTAAATAGCACGGCAACATAGTAATTGATGCAACTCCATTATCCACAGGGCTATCACTTCCAAGACAACGTTCTGTTTTTATAGCAAAATCAGTAATAGAAATATCTGCCATTGGGTAATACCAAGTTATTATTTCAAATTCACTTGTTGTTGGGTTGTAAGAATCTAACTCTGCAGCAGAATAAATGGTATCGGCATGGTAAACACCATTTTCTTTCCATGTAATGATAAATGGCAAAGTACCAACTCCAGAAACTTGAATGGCAACACTGTCCATTCTACAAATAGAATCTTTTAAATTGGTTAAACTCACCAATGGAGCAGGTGGATAGGCACGTTTATCCCAACCAAAAGTATTTCCTCCTTGGAAATCGGCATACTCTCCTCCATTAAAATCAGCTCTACCACGGTTGTGATCTGCAGGGTTGATGGTCCACGGACCGCAAGAGCTCAACAAATCTACAATCGTATCACACGATGATGGTATCCATGGGTTGGTATGAGTACAGTAATTGTTGGGCGAACACGTTCCAAAAGCATCGTTTCCGTTTCCAATTGCCCACATATCGCGAATGTTGACATAATCGGCACAAACCAAACCAGAGTCTTTGCGGATGTATGCTTGTTGCCCTGTTGGCGAACCATAAAACTGAATTGGTGTGGCTGTGCTCAAGCCATTTAATTCCAACTCGGCATTGTTTTGCACCCATTGCACCGTGCTTTGTTGAAGCGTGTAGCTTCTTCCTGGTTCAAAATGCAATAGGTTGTTGTATTTGTTGGAGGTGTTAATGGTTGCATTATTATTGAAAATCAATGTATCATAAACTCCTCTATCTGTTACTAAAACGATGTTGTTATTAAAAACAGCATGTTTTACAACTGTTTTTAAACCAACATATTGTTTAGAATTGATAGAGTTTACTTCTAAATAATTTATTGAATCAGTTAAATTTGTAGATAATAAATCTCCATAATTACCACAATTAATATTTGCAATAACACGGTTATATTTTTCACCTCCAAAATAAATATGAAAAGCTTCATTGAAAAATGTATTTGGAGGGTTAATAATAACAGTTGACCCATCACTTGTTTGAGTATATTCTGCTGTTGTATTACCAACATTTGTTCCAGAAATCTGCCAAGGAAATTTAGTTTTAACAATAGAATTGGTCATGTCTAAATGGCGTTTTAACACACCTGTTGACAAATATCCGTTTACATTTACAGTTTTTCCATTAGTTATGATGTGTCCTCTTTTAAAATACATATAGCCCGTATTTGCAAATGTGTTATTGTAAATTTGTACTAAGCTATCCGTCAATTTCCACTTGGTAGTATCTGTATCACCTAAAAATTCTATTTTATTTAGAAACTTATTTGTACCACCACGAATTGTAAACGCGGGAAAATCTGTAGTTGGAATCCCTCTAAACAAGAAAGGTCCCAATTGATTATTTACCATGTTATCGTGAAAGTGCAAACTTGCTCTTATCGACATTTGTGTAGTAGCCAACCCACTTAATTTAGGACTCATGCCACTTGGAATATTTTCCCAATACATAGATGCTACATCAGGTGTTCCCGTTAATTGCACCACTTGATTAGCTGCAGAGAATGAGGTATTATCAAATAATACAGTATCGATGACAGTAGGTGGGCATTGAGGGGCTGCTGCATAAAAAGGTAAAAGTTGTTCCCAATTATTTCCATCATAAAAATCACCAGTATCACCAACTGTTGCCGATGAATTTACCCAATGTAGTTTACGTGCTTGAGCAGCCGCACCAGTCCAACCCGTTGTTACACCTGACAAAATTGAGTTTGTAGAAATTCCCGGTGTGTTAGAACCCGTAACTGTATTGTCTGTTATTACCGCATAATCTACATTTAAAGGATAAGGAGAATTATTTTCAAACGTTCCGCCAGTAATATAAAAACTTGATGCACAAGAACCATTTAACTCTGCTTTAGCTCCAGTTGTTGAAAGTGTTCCCCCACCTGGACAAGAAGGTAAGTAGGAGCTAACACCACTATATGCTGGTTGAAGCTGAATTTTTCTTCCATTCTTTATTGAATGCGGAACATTACTCGGTAATTTTAATAGAATTCTGACATAAATATCATAATTGGCAATTAGTTTCCCTTGATCTAAAATCAACGTATCTGCAAGCACCGGATAATTAGCTGAAGCTGAAGACAAATGACAATCTAAAGAGTATATTGATTGGTGATGTATTTTTTGATAATAGGCAGGAGTAGCACTTGTAGGCATAGGTAAAAACACACTATTAGAATGACTTGAAAAAAGATAATTATCATCTTTTAGAACTAAATTTCTAACTTTTGTATTAGCACTATTTCTAATATAAGTTGAATAGCCTATATATACATTAGCAGGATCTTCAAATGTGATGTCATAATAGGTATGATTTCCTAAAGCAACTTCAAATTCATAAAACATTGTTTTTGGAGTAAAATAAAAGTGTGATGTCCCACAATTTAAAACAGAATTATTTGTTGCAAAATAACTTAAATAACCTGTCGCACCACTTTCTTTCATTTGTATATGTATATCACTATCATAAAGTGATAAGGTTCCTCCTGTTAATGACATTGAACTTGCAATAATTGTAGATCCATTTCCATCTACACAGTTAACTGTGCCTGTATGCAAATGACCACTTCTAAATTCTATAAAGCCAGATCCAGAAAAACTATTTGTTGAATTAATTTCATTATCAATCGATTTAATAGCTATTAAAGTATCCATGAGCAACCATTCGCCCAATCCATTTTCAGAGTTGAACAATACTCCTTTATTAAACTCTTTATTTTTTGTAATTATCTTGCATCGGTATGGTCTATTACTTCTAAATCGGAATGTTCCATTAAAATAATTATTCATTTGAGAATGAAATGTTAAAGAACCCCAAACTTCCATTTTTTGAATTGCTGAACCAATTAAACTGCCTTTTCCTAACCAATTCATTCCTTCGCAATACATCACTAATTGATCACAAAAAACAAATGATTCATTTGGAAAAATAACAGAATCTATTTCTGTAGGCGGACATGCAGGTGCATATCCTCTATTGCCAGGATTTATTGATGGATTTGCAGTCCAAGCACCACCTGTCAAGGCTGTAACATCTACCCAGTTTTGAGAATCATACCAAAGATTGTTTGAAGCTGAGGTTGTTAGTGAGGCAGTTTTCCAATTAAAGAATGTATAGTAATTGGCGCTTGTTGGTATTCCACTAGTAATTTCTCCTATTTTACATTTTGTATCTTCCGCAACTATATCTATAGGGAAAACGGCACTTGCATTATATCTAAAAGATATGTAAGTATTATTGTATGCCCTTCTGATGTAATAATTTCCAGGTCCTAAGTTTTTATTAAAAGGTAGTGTAATTAATGAATCTACAGCACCATGGTTTGCAATTCTTGCTACTGATGCAATAACAACATTGGATGAATTTAAAATTTGATAAGTAACATTATTATTACCCCAAGGATGAGTATTAGTTACATATACATCAACACTTTTTAGAATCATTGAATCGGTTACTGTAAAATTTAAACCAGAATAGATTCCATTATCTCTATTTGTTGAAGCATCTGGCAAAGTAGATATTGGTGTATTGCCACAACCTCCAACCCAAACAAGTGTTCTTCCAGTTGATGGGGCAATGGTCCAACCAGTTAATGTAGTTCCTGTTATGATTCTAGAACCAGAACCTGCACTATATGTACCTCCTAATGCTGTTGCATTATCCGGGCCAAAAACTAAATTGGCTACAGCAATTGTTCCTGCACCAATACTTGAAAAATCATGAATTGTTCGGTTTAAGGTTATTGGTTTATCACATGTGCCTTGCATATCCACAGCTGCTCCTGATTGCAACACATATTTAACCCTTGTGCCGTTTGCAGCATTAAAAGTGTGATCATGACCAGGCGTTATTTGAAACAAGCCAGTAATGTTAACATTGCTTTTATGACTAGCCCAACTTGGGTATTGAACTGCAAAATTAATATTTCTATCAATAATCATCGTATCTATAGTTGCCGTATTTAAAAGCATAGGGCCAGAAGCAACAATAACAAAAGTTGCAAGGGATAGAGA
This sequence comes from Bacteroidota bacterium, assembly GCA_029558435.1. The sequence goes on along the minus strand of JAKQEZ010000157.1, from coordinate 42,303 downwards.
TGCAGCTTCTTGGAAAATTACTTTGTTAAATGTGTGTTGAGAATAATTAAATTGACTTGCTTGTGGCAAAAATGTTAATGTTGAATTAGCTGCATTGATAATTGTATTGGTGGAATTACTGTAACTTTGACCTCCAAATGAAAAAAATCGTAACACATTAACCCTACAATTATTGAAATCTAAAATCCTTACATTAGCCACTGAATTCAAAGTGTAATCTCGTATCTCAACAACTTTAATGGTATTACCTGAACTTGTGTTTCCTGCATTCAAATACACTTCACCATCAATAAAAAATCTACACGCGTTAATATCACCATAGTTAAACAACTTACCATTTGAGTATACACGTGTAAAAGCACCATACATATAATCATTGGTGGTATTAGCATGTTGAAAAAATCCGTGCATAAAATGAACTTCTCCTTTAACAATGTCAATGGTTGAAATAGAGTTGCTCATTCCATTTATTGTAATTTTGTTTGAAATGGTTTGAAGATTTACTCCAATAGGACAAGCATAAGTAGTTTTAAAATCACCATTCACTATAAAATCACCACCTGTACCAGATGATGGTAATTGAAAGTATATTTGTTTGTTGTTGAATGTATTTCCCCCCGTATACAATGTATTTGTTGCACCTGTTGTGCTTTGGTAAAAATACAAATCTCCTAACCAACCAGTAAATACCATTCCTTCGGCTAAACTCATGTTACCGTTTAAGTCAAAACGAGCTGTGTTGGAACCTACAAACTTAATTCCTAGATTATTTAAAAAAGGATGAAATGTTAAATTTTTACAAGTAGATGTTGCACCACTAGCAAATGTAATGGTGCTTCCGAGAGCCAACCCAGAACTTCCATCAAAAAAGACATTGTCGTTTGAACTAGGTTGAGATGCATAAGCAGAACCTGAACCTCCAGACACATTTGACCAATGCGCTAAATCGTTCCAATTTCCAGAACCACCCACCCAGTAATAATCGGCAGCGTGAGAAAAAGAAAAAATGAATGTAAAAAAAACTAAACAAACAGTGTATAAACTATTATTTTTTTCAATGCGAATAGCAGTTTTTTTCATGCCTAACTTTTTATTTTATACAAAGCTACAGCAACAAGTCTAATCCATTGTTATTCAGGGATTAAAAAAGGATAAACGCTGATGTTTTTATAGTAAACCTATGCGTTTTTTTAGTTAACCTATGTTAAGGGAATTTTGATAACTACTAGCGTTCCTACACCAATTGTTTGCTCCTCTTTATTGATAAAACTTATACTTGCTCCAGGTATAGTATCAATTTTTGCCTGAATGTTTTTAAGCGCAAACGATTTATGTTCTATTCTTTTATTTGTTTCTGAAGCATTTTGAAGTTTAAAACCACAGCCATTGTCTTCAACATTGATTTCTATGACATTTTGTGCTGTTTTAAAAAACCGCACCTCAACAAAACCATTTTTTAAATTCTTTATACCATGTAAAATTGCATTTTCAATAATAGGTTGCACTATCATATTAGGGATTTGCAATTGCAACACATCGTCATCAGCTTGAATAGTGTAATTAAAGTTTTCAAAACGAACTTGCTCTAGTTCTAAATAAAAAGACATACGCTTCACTTCCTCTTCAATAGTAATATATTTGTCATCAACTTTATCGAGCACTAACCGAATGAGTCTTGAAAATTTACCTAAATAATCACTTGCTTTAATTTTTTCATTTTTATTAATGTAATGCTGTATAGAATTTAATGCATTGAACACAAAATGAGGATTAATAGAAGCATTGAGTGATTCATATTTTAAACGATCAATTTCGGAGAGTAAAAATAATTTTTCTTGATTACGTTTGTTGATACTATTTATTCGGTATCTGTATATTAAAAATGAAATTCCTAATAACAAACAAAAGATTAAAAGATAAAACCACCAGCTATAATACCAATACTGCTCAATATCAACGTTTAACTTAAGTATTTCTTTGCTAAAACCTCCAAAAGCTATGCATTTAATACGAATTGTATGTTTCCCAGAAGAAAGCTGGCTGATTTCAACAAATGGATTGGTTGTTTCAATGTATTTTCCACCATCAACTGAAAAGACATAACTAATTGCGTTGGGAATTTCATAATTAATCGTTTGAAAATTTATTCTGAAATTTCGTTCATTTGCTTTTAATTGAACAACCTGATTAGGTTGAATTACTTGCTTAACTCCCTTCACCTCAATATTTTCCAACCTAAAATATTTTTTTTTGTTCAAAAGATTTAATAAGTATTTGTAATCCAATGTATAATAACCATTGTTTGTTGCTAAATACAACAAGTTGTCATATTGCGAGTAAACTATTTTATTAATTTCTGGGCTACTCAAATAATTGAATTGGTTTAAATGCAGTGAATTTTTCCCATCAAAAACAAACAATCCTCTTAAGGTTCCTACAAACAACACATTATTATTATTATTAACAGCAACTTCAATCGATTTAACGCTACCTATAGATTGATTTTTGCTTGACTTAATCTCTATCCATTTATCTGCTTCGTAATAGCCAACCCCAAGCTCAGAACCAATATAAACTTTGTTTCCGTTTATATAAATCTCATTGATTTTGGACTGAACTATTTTATTATCGTTAAGAAACTTAAAGTTATTTCCCTTTACTACAATCAATCCTTTATCAGTTCCAACATAAATAAATTCTTTATATTTTTTTATCGCATTTACTCGGTTGTCTTCGTTGCCAAATTTCTTAAAAATCTTCTGGTCTTCATTGCTTAAATAAGCTTGTTCTGAAAACAGATCAATTGAGTTTAACCATGTCCCTAAATAGATTATTTCATTATTTTCGGTATAAATCGCTCTTGCCCCAATATTTTTAAACCTAAAACCATTATATTGGAAGGTTTTTACAGCGTTATTGATTGACAAATACACAATTTTATCACCAACCTGAATGATATCATAAACATAATCCAACGTGCTATTGTTTTTAATAATAGAATGAATTTCCTTGTTGTTATTTACCAAGTATGGACCTTTGACGGTTCCTAAAATAAGCTCATTGCGAGAAAAAGGTAGAATGGATGTAATCAAAGAGCTGTGTGTGTTTTCTTGAAATTCATACTGTTGAATAAATGAAGGCGACATACAATAAATCCCCTCACCGCAAGTTGCAACCCATATATTTTTTTGTTCATCTTCAAAAACCAAGTTAAAATCAGTGTTTTTTTTACTTATTAATTTTCCAAAATCAGTAATTTTTTGGTCTTTTATTTTATAAAACCCTGAAGCATTTCTGGTTATCAAAAGAATTGAAGAATCATCTGTTACGTTGATATTGTATACTTGCCCTAATAAACGAGTATCAACTTTGTACTTTAACTTAAAACTTGAATCCAAACAAACTATTTCGTTCATTGTGCAAACTACAACCACGTTCTGGTTTGCAGCAATAGCAATAATAGACTTCTTGTCAATATGTTTATTATTAATTTTTAACCATTGATTATCTTTCCAAAAATACGCTCCATTTGTTGTTCCAATATATAGCTGACCATTCTTGCTTTGATTAATGCAATTGATTACATTGTTGTCGATTTTAGAAAATGTGTTGTCATACACTTTTGATGATATATTGAACACTTTTACGCCTTCAAAGGGATTGTGCAACCAAATTTTGTTTTCTTGACAAATCAATTTTGATGGATTTCCACTTGGACCTTGAGTTAACTTTAATACCTTTTCTTTTTTATCAAACAAAAAAATTCCTTTTTTAAAGGATGAAATAAGTAATTGGTTTTTAGTTTCAGCTGTAGATAAAATTGTGTTCTCTTCTAATCCGTTTGTTGTATTAAAATTTTCAAATGTTTTACCATTAAATTTAGACAAGCCGTTATCCGTACTTAACCAAATAAAACCATCATTATCTTGAAATACATCATACACGCAAGAATTGGGTAATCCATCTTTTATAGAATAATTTGCAATCGAATATTCTTGTGATAAAAGATTAAACAAGTGAAAAAAAACAATTACGAATAGAAAACTATTTTTAATCATTGACCACTATGCTTATTGATTTCAACATTTTTTTAACTTCAGTTCTTTTTGAAATCGCCACTTTAATACAAGTCCCATCAAGTAAAATAACACTACCACCTTCTAATACAGAATACTCTTTAACATTCTTCATGTTTACTAAAAATGTTTTATGAACTCTGAAAAAATCAGGATTTTGTAGTTTGTTTTCAAAAGATTTTAATGTATTTGAGATTGTTTTTGATGTGCCATCAATAAAATAAATTTTACAATAATTATTAATAGCCTTTACCATTAAAATGCTTGCCAATTCAGAAACAGTATATCCTCCATTGTGTTTTATCATCAAAGCTGATTCATCTGAATTTTCTTGTTCTTTACTTTTTTTGAATAGAGATATGACCTCTATTAATTCTGCTGAAATTATCGGTTTTAACAAATACCCATTTGCTCCTAAAATCAAAGCTTCTTTAGCATAATTCATGTAGGCTGTTACAACAACTTTAAATATTGAAGTTCGCTTAAGAACTTCTAATAAATCCAGACCTGTCAACACATCCATCTGAATGTCCATAAATACAATGTCAGGGTTGTGTTTTTCAATCATCATTTTAGCTTGAAAAACATTAGAAGCTGTATCTATTACTTTGATATCGTCAAACAACTCCTCTAATAAGAGTTTCAAATTCTCTCTTCCATGAAATTCGTCGTCAACAATCAGTGCTTTATGCATTGGTTTAAGTTAATGTGATAACAAATATAATTTTTTTTAACATTAAAGCCTAAAATATTCATTCCATTTAACTTGAAATATTTTATATATTTGTATAAGCGATAAAATTCGGCCAAATGAAAATATTATTTTTAGCTTTTTTTATGGGTATTCTTGCATCACAAATCGACAACTCACAATCCATTCATCAATTCAAAGTGACGGATATCAATGGTAATGAATTTGATATGTCAACTTTGAAAGGCAAAAAAGTAATGATTGTCAACACGGCATCTAAATGTGGTTTCACACCTCAATACGAGCAATTGGAGCAAGTGTATGAAAAATACAAAGACCAAAACTTTGTAATCATCGGGTTTCCAGCCAACAATTTTATGAGTCAAGAACCTGGAACCAACGAAGAAATTGCTGCATTTTGTCAAAAAAACTACGGTGTTTCGTTTCCAATGATGGCAAAAATTTCGGTGAAAGGAAAAGATCAACATCCCATTTATACTTTTTTGACTGAAAAAAAATACAATGGTCTGGAAGACAATAGTGTAAAGTGGAATTTTCAAAAATACCTCATCAATGAAGAAGGGCGTTTGGAAAAAGTAATTGCTCCTAATGTGAAACCTGATGACGTTGAAATTATTAATTGGATTGAAAAAAAATAATACATTTAACCCAATAATTCATAAAAGTGAGCGATTCTGATTTTTACCCTCAAAAACCCGAACTCATTGAAAGTGAGCAAAAAACCAATTGGGCAGCAACTGTCTTTTCAATTGTATTGTTCATTTTGGTGTTTTTGTTTTTGTTTTCAAATGAGATAAATTTCATTCTTTCGTTGGTATTGGTTTTAATCATTCATGAATTAGGTCACTTCTCGATGATGAAACTCTTTGGTTATAAAAACGTCAAAATGTTTTTTATTCCACTTATGGGGGCTTTTGTTCATGGTAAAAAGGAGGAATATTCTCAAAAAGAAAGTTTATTGGTTGTGAGCGCCGGACCATTTCCAGGGTTAATTATAGGCTTTGGTTTAATGTTGGTTTCACAACATTGGAACTCGCCTGCTGCTTTTCAATTTGGCGCTCTGTTTTTCATCCTAAACATTATCAATTTGGTTCCACTCGACCCTCTTGATGGTGGATTGTTGTTTAAATTATTGGTGAGTAAGAATCAAGAACGTTTTTTAATGATTTTTTCATTCATTTCATCGCTGTTGATTATTGGCTCTGGTTTTTTCTTGAACAGCCTACTTATTATGTTGTTTGGATTCTTTATGGGATTTAGAGTACGAGCGTTACAAAAAAACGTGCAACTCCACAAAGAATTACAGGAAGAAAATATTCCCTACACCACCACCTACAAAGCTCTTTCGAATAAAGATTTTTGGCGAATCAAACAAATTCTTATCGAAAACACTCCCACCCTCAAGAAATATGTGGAAATGGCCGATCAAGAAGAAGTGGATTCATTATTGGCATCGCAAGTTAATTCGGTGTTAATCACCCCCGTAAAACAAGATGCTAACTTATTTCAAAAATTAGCAATTACTCTTTTGTGGTTGCTTGCTTTGGCCAGTCCGTTTATTCTTTATTTTTTAATCGATTTAAACTGGGTGCAATATGCAGTTTCAAGTTGGTGAGAAAGTAGTGTTTTTAAATGAAGCTGGCGGTGGCCGAATCACTAAAATTGTAGGAAACCTTATATATGTAGAAGATGAAACAGGGTTTGACCGTCCATTCAAAGCCGCCGATTTAGGAAAAGTTCACAGCACCAATTATTCTGTTGAAAACAAAGATAAAATTGTAAAAGATGTTGTTCCTGCAATAGAAAAAAAACGTGCTTACACAATTTTCAAAGATTACTGGGAAGTGGATTTACACTTGGAATTTTTAGTAGCTATTTACGGTGCCAATCTTATCAAACAACCCGATCAAGCTTTGCTCAAACAAATGTCCATTTTTAAAGATGTTTTGCAGCAAGCTAAAGCAAAAAAAGTAAGAAAGCTTATCGTTATTCACGGTTTTGGCAAAGGAATGTTACGCCAAGAACTTCAAGACTACCTGCGCGGGCAAGATGGCATTGATTTTTTTGACGCGCCATATGTAGAATACGGTCACGGTGCTATTCAAGTTGAAATAAAATACAAGTATTAGTTCTCTTTTTACTGAATCAACCAACCAAAGAAGTACTTTCAAACATCAATTCTTTTTCTTAACTTTGCAAACTTTTAGAAGTAAAAAATTGAATTTATAACATCAAACAATTATAATGGCATTAAAATGTGGTATTGTTGGTTTACCAAATGTAGGTAAATCTACTCTTTTCAACTGTTTATCAAACGCAAAAGCGCAATCGGCAAACTTTCCATTTTGTACGATTGAACCCAATTTAGGAACAATTTCAGTTCCAGATCCTCGCTTAGAAAAATTAGAAGCGATTGTCAAACCTGAGCGTGTTGTTCCAACCACTATGGAAATTGTGGATATTGCTGGTTTGGTAAAAGGTGCATCAAAAGGTGAAGGATTAGGTAACCAATTTTTGGCAAACATTCGTGAGACGGATGCTATCATTCATGTATTGCGTTGTTTTGATAATGGAAACATTGTACACGTTGACGGATCGGTGAACCCAGTTAGAGACAAAGAAATTATCGACATCGAATTGCAATTAAAAGACTTGGAAACGATTGAAAAGAAAATTCAATCGCTTTCACGTGTTATTAAATCTGGTGATAAAGATGCGTTAAAAGAAAATGCTTTGGCTTTGCAAATAAAAGAAGGTTTGGAGCAAGGAAAATCGGTGCGTGGTCTAGGTTTTGACGCCGAAGAAATGGAAATCGTTAAAAAATTCCAGTTGATTACTTCAAAACCAGTGTTGTATTTATGCAATGTGGACGAAGCGTCTGTAAAAACAGGAAACAGTTATGTTGATGCAGTGAAAGAAGCAGTAAAAAATGAAGATGCAGAAGTTTTAGTATTGGGCGCTCAAATAGAAGCCGACATCAACGAGTTGGAATCCTACGAAGAACGTCAACTATTTTTGGATGAATTAGGCTTGGAAGAACCTGGTGTTAACCGTTTGATTCGCTCAGCTTACGCTTTATTGAACTTGCAAACTTATTTCACAGCAGGTGTAAAAGAAGTAAGAGCTTGGACGTTTCCAATCGGTGCAACGGCTCCACAAGCGGCTGGTGTTATCCACTCTGATTTTGAAAAAGGATTTATCCGTGCCGAAGTGATGAAATACGACGATTACGTTACTTTAGGTTCAGAAGCTGCTGTGAAAGAAGCTGGTAAATTTAAAGTAGAAGGAAAAGAATACATTGTTCAAGATGGTGATATCATGCATTTCCGTTTCAATGTTTAATGCAGTAATTTAAAATAAAAAGTAAAAAACTATGTCAGAAATACTAGCAAATAATCCAGCCATAAAAACATGGATTGAAGTTCCAGAAAACAGTGATTTTCCGATTCAAAATTTGCCTTTTGGTATTTTTAAAACGGATTCACTTTCTCCACGTGTTGGTTCGCGTATTGGTAACTCTATCATTGACTTAAAAACGCTTTATGCATTGGGTTATCTTAGCAATTTACCTTTTTCGGAAGAAGATTTTGATACCAATTATTTGAATCCAATGATGCAAAAAGGGAAATTAGCAACACGTAACTTGAGAAATCGCTTGTCTAAATTATTTTCTACGGATAATAATGATTTAAGAAACAACTCACACCACGTTGATCAAATCATCGTTGCAGCAGAAAATGCTCAAATGCTTTTGCCCGTTCAAATTGGAGATTACACCGATTTTTACTCTTCGCGCGAGCATGCAACCAACGTTGGAATGATGTTTAGAGATCCTAATAATGCTTTATTGCCCAACTGGTTGTGGATTCCTGTAGGTTACCACGGAAGAGCTAGTTCTGTTATAGTTTCTGGAGAACCAATTTATCGTCCAAAAGGGCAAATCAAACCCAATCCGGATGAAAATCCGATTTACGCACCGTGCCAACGATTGGATTTTGAATTAGAAACAGCATTTATCACATATGATGGCAAACCTTTAGGAGATTCTATCACCACGAATGAGGCGGAAGATTATATTTTTGGAATGGCGTTGTTCAACGACTGGTCGGCACGCGATATCCAAACGTGGGAATACGTTCCATTAGGACCATTTTTAGCTAAAAACTTTGCTTCTTCCCTATCGCCTTGGATTGTTACCTTGGATGCTTTGCAACCTTTTAAAGTGGACGGTCCAGAGCAAGACCCTGCGGTGTTGAGCTACTTAGAATTCACCGGTAAAAAATCATACGACATCAACTTGCAGGTGTATTTACAGCCAGAAAACAGCACAGAAACATTAATTTGTAAATCCAATTTCAAATACATGTATTGGAACATGGCGCAACAATTGGCACATCACACTGTAAATGGTTGTAATGTGCGTTGTGGTGATTTGATGGGTTCTGGAACTATTTCTGGTCCAACTCCAGATTCCTACGGTTCTATGTTGGAACTAGCATGGAAAGGTACAAAGCCATTAAAAATGAACGATGGAACTGAGCGTAAATTCATTCAAGATAACGACACTGTAATTATGCGTGGTTATTCTGAAAAAGACGGTATCCGCATAGGATTTGGCGAAGTAAGCTCTAAAGTTTTGCCTGCAAAGTAAAACAACAAATAAGAAGTTAAAGCCAGAGTGAATTAGTTTTCAACTCTGGCTTTTTTATAAATATTCTTTTTTTATCCTTTTCCACTATCTAAAGTAAAAATCTATTTTTTACATTTGTCTAACCAGATAAATAAACTCTACACCTTTGATAATATGGCAAAAGCAAGTTTTGATATTTCGCAAATTGATTTAGAAAAAGAACGTCTTGAAATTTTACGTGCATTTAAACAATTAATGCGTCATGTAAAGAATCGTTCGAGAAAAGATACCGAAATGATTCGAAAAGCTTTTGACATGGCTGTTGAAGCGCACAAAGACATGCGTAGAGCCTCGGGTGAACCCTATATTTACCATCCCATTGCAGTGGCACGTATTTGTGTGGAGGAAATGGGTTTGGGGCCAACTGCCATTATCTGTGCTTTGTTGCACGACACCGTAGAAGACACCTACATCACTTTACAAGATATTGAAGATGTTTTTGGCTCAAAAGTTAGGCTGATTATTGATGGATTAACCAAAATTCCAGAAGTTTTTGATGAAAATGCATCCATTCAGGCGGAGAATTTCCGTAAAATGGTTTTAACTATTTCAGAAGATTTGCGCGTAGTACTCATCAAATTAGCCGATCGTTTGCACAACATGCGAACACTAGACAGCATGCGCGAAGACAAACAACTAAAAATTGCGTCTGAAACAAAATTCCTATACGCTCCTTTAGCACACCGCTTAGGATTGTATTCCATCAAGTCTGAATTAGAAGATTTATCTTTTAAATACACCGAAAAAGAAGTGTATAAGCAAATTGAAACTGCTTTAAAATCCAGTCAAGAGGTCCGCAACCGCTTCATCCGTCGTTTTGTACTACCGATTAAAGAATCGATGACCAACGAAGGATTCCAATTTGAAATAAAAGCACGCACCAAATCTATTTCTTCCATTTGGAACAAAATGCAATCCAAAGGCATTCCATTTGAAGAAGTGTATGATGTTTTTGCCATTCGCATTATTTTAGATTCTCCTTTGGAATTAGAAAAAGCCGATTGTTGGAAAGTCTATTCAATTGTTACCGATTTTTACCAACCCAGCCCTGATCGTTTGCGTGATTGGATTTCAACACCTCGTGCCAACGGATATGAATCTTTGCACACCACGGTGATGTCGCCACAAGGGAAATGGGTAGAAGTGCAAATTCGCACCAGAAGAATGGACGAAATTGCCGAAAAAGGTTTGGCTGCACATTATAAATACAAAGAATCTAAAAAAGACGATTCTAAATTAGACAGATGGATTGCAGAAATTCGTTCTCTACTTGAAAATCCAGATTTGAATGCCATGGATTTCATCAACGAGTTTAAATTAAACTTGTTTAACGATGAAATTTATGTGTTTACACCAAAAGGAGAATTACGTGTTTTACCAACGGGTGCAACTGTTCTCGATTTTGCATACGACATTCACACACGTATAGGCGACACATGTATAGGCGCCAAGGTAAACAACAAATTGATGCCTCTATCCTATCAATTGCAAAGTGGCGATCAGCTAGAAATCATTACCTCTTCTAAACAAAAACCAAATGAAGATTGGTTGAGCATGGTGGTTACAGCGCGTGCAAAGCAAAAAATAAAAGCCAATCTAAACGAGGAAAGAAAGCAAATTGCCGAGGATGGTAAAGAAATTTTGATGCGTAAATTCAAACAGCACAACATCCTTTTTGTTTCAGAAAACATTACGTTCTTAGAAAAAGCCTATCAATTGCCAAGTGCAACAGAATTGTATTTTAGAATTGCAAAAGGCAAAATGGATCTAACGAAGTTGCGCGAGTTTGACAATGATAACGGTTATCTATCGCACAAAAAAAGTGAAGATACTTCAAAGAGAATACGTAAAAAGGATAACATTCAAGCTTCTGTCAATAAAAAATCAGATACATTAATAATTGGAGAAAACTTTAAAAATATCCACTACACATTGGCTAAATGTTGTTCACCAATTCCAGGCGACAAAGTTTTTGGATTCATCACCATCAACGATGGGGTAAAAATTCACCGCACCAATTGTCCAAATGCCGAAAATTTAATGTCAAAAATGGCTTATCGTTGCATCAATGCTCGCTGGAAAGATCAAGATATTGAGGAAAGAGAAGTAACCATTAAAATTTATGGATTTGACCGCATGGGAATTGTTAACAAGCTAACAGGCATTATTTCCAACCAACAAAATGTGAACATGCGCGCCATTTCTTTTGAAACAGAAGGTGGTTTGTTTGAAGGAAAAGTACGTGTAATGGTACTCGACACGAAGCATTTGGAATTATTGAAAAATAAAATTGAAGAGGTAGAAGGTGTTCAACGCGTGATTCGTTGGGACGAAGAAAACAACGAGCCCGAAGACTACGTAGAAGAAGATTAATTTTCAAATCCACCAATTGTGGAAAATTAAATAAAATAAAAAAGGGTGATTCTTAAAAGTTTGTATTAACTTTGCGCCCCGTAGTTACATTTATTTTCCATGTCAAATTCAACAAAATATGTGTTTGTAACAGGCGGTGTTACATCCTCCCTAGGAAAAGGGATTATTTCAGCATCTTTAGCTAAATTATTACAAGCAAGAGGTTACTCAACCACCATTCAGAAATTGGATCCGTATATTAACATCGATCCAGGAACACTTAATCCTTATGAGCATGGTGAATGTTTTGTAACCGATGATGGTGCCGAAACCGACTTGGATTTAGGACATTACGAACGTTTTTTAAATGTTCCTACATCGCAAGCAAACAACGTAACAACAGGACGCATCTACCAATCGGTAATTGAGAAAGAAAGACGTGGCGATTATTTAGGAAAAACGGTTCAAGTTATTCCTCACATCACCGATGAGATTAAAGAACGCATCCAAATTTTGGGTAAAAACGGTGAATTCGATATCGTTATTACAGAAATTGGTGGTACAATTGGTGACATTGAATCGTTGCCGTATGTGGAAGCTGTTCGCCAGTTGATGTGGGAAGAAGAAAATAACTGCATTGTTATCCATTTAACATTGGTGCCGTATTTGGCTGCTGCTGGTGAATTAAAAACAAAACCAACACAACACTCTGTTAAACAATTGCTTGAGTTTGGTGTTCAACCAGATATTTTGGTGTGTAGAACAGAACATGAGTTGGATTTAAACATTCGTCGCAAAATTGCCAAATTCTGTAACGTGAGCATGAATGCCGTAATTGAATCGCGCGATGCATCAACTATTTACGACGTTCCATTACTAATGCAAGAAGAAGAATTGGATAAAGTGGTGTTGGAAAAATTACAATTATCCACTCGCACTACTCCCAATTTAGATAATTGGAAAAACTTCTTAACCGATTTAAAAAATCCAATTACAGAAGTCAACATTGGTTTGATTGGAAAATACGTAGAATTAAAAGATTCTTATAAATCAATTTCAGAGGCATTTATTCATGCAGGTGTTGCCAATAAATGCAAAGTAAATGTAAAATGGATTCATTCAGAGAAGATAACGGATGAGAACTTAACGGATGAATTAAAAGACTTGGACGGAATTTTGGTTGCTCCAGGATTTGGTTCTCGTGGAATTGCCGGAAAAATTCAATCCATCAAATATGCACGTGAAAACAATGTCCCTTTCTTTGGAATTTGTTTAGGAATGCAGTGTGCGGTTATTGAATATGCTCGCAACGTTTTGGGTTGGTCTGACGCACATTCAACTGAGATTGCAGAAGATAGCACGCATCCTGTAATTGACATCATGGAAGAACAAAAGAAAGTGTCCAACAAAGGTGGAACTATGCGTTTGGGAGCTTACAAATGTCATTTAAAAGCCAATTCAAAAGCATATATCGCTTATAATACAGATGTAATCAGTGAGCGCCACAGACACCGTTTTGAGTTTAACAACAGTTACTTGCAAGATTTTGAAAATGCTGGCATGATTGCAACAGGAAAAAATCCAGATACTGGCCTTGTTGAAATTGTTGAAATCCCATCACATCCTTGGTTTGTTGGTGCACAATTCCACCCAGAATATAAAAGTACAGTAGCTTGCCCTCACCCACTTTTTGTGGCGTTTATTAAAGCGGCAATTGAAAATAAAAAATAATTAAGAAAACAATACATGGATAAAAAAACAGTCATCGGACTCGTATTAATCGGAACAATTTTTTCTGTTTTTACCATTTTTAATCAACCAACTGCAGAAGAGCGTGCTCAAATGCAAGCTGAATTAAAAAAAGAACAGAAATTAAAAGACGAAAAACAAAAATTAGCTCAAGAAGCTGAAAAAACAGTAAAGGCAACTCCATCAACTACTGGAGATTCTACAGCAACAACAACTAAAATTGCTTCTAAGAAAGCGGTTGCAACAGATTCGTTGGTTTTCTTGGAAACAAGCAAATACAAAGTTGCTTTCAACACCAAAGGTGGTATCATTGCATCGTTGTGGCTAAAGGAATATGAAACCTATGCCAACTTTGCTAAAAAAGACGGTAAAATTACACCGCTTGAGTTGTTCAAAAATGGCGATGCTAAGAACCAGTTGGTGTTTGAAATGGATGGCAAAAAAATTAAAACAGCCAATTTACCGTTTACTATCAAATCAAAAACAGATAAATCCATCGTTTTTGAGACAGAAGTTGCGCCAGGAAAAACAATTGAAAATCAATACATTTTAACAGACGACTCTTACGATTTACATTACACCATCAACATGAAAGGATTTGGTGGAAGCGTAAATCCAAAAAATGTTGGTTTGAACTGGGACATGGCGTTTAGAAAAACAGAGCGCTTGTTTTCTGAACAACGTCGTGTTTCTACTATTTGTATGTTTTACAAAGACAGTGGGCTTGACTATTTAAGTGAAATGACCGACGATTATGCAGAAGCAGAAGAACCTGTTGAATGGGTGGCCTACAAACAAAGTTATTTTTCTTCCATCTTACATCCTGACAAGCCTTTTGCTCAAAAAGGAACTGACTTTGAAGTGAAAAATTACAAAGATGGACATCCTCAAAAATGGACCAACTTAAAAGATTATTCGTCCACATTCATGTTGGATTTAAACAATACCGACAATGCATCCATCTCTTTTGATTGGTATTTTGGACCAAATGACTTTAAGGTTTTAACCAATTCCAACAAAGACTACAACAGAATCATCAACTATGGATGGGGATTGTTTAGATGGTTGAACGTATATGTGTTTGCACCAATTTACACCACATTAGTTGGAAACTTTGCTATTTCGGCAGGTATTGCAATTTTGATTCTTACATTGATTATCAAATTGATTTTAATTCCAGTTCAATGGAAAATGTACGTTTCATCTGCCAAAATGCGCATTTTGAAACCAGAAATTGATGAATTAAACAAAAAGTATCCAAAACAAGAGGATGCAATGAAGAAACAAATGGAAATGATGACACTTTACCGTGAATCGGGGGCTAGTCCGCTTTCTGGTTGTATTCCAATGTTGTTTCAAGCACCAATTTTATTTGCAATTTTCCGCTATTTCCCTGCAGAATTTTCGCTTCGTCAACAATCTTTCTTATGGGCAGAAGATTTATCTTCATACGACTCTATTTGGGATTTTGGTGTAAACATTTGGTTCTATGGTGACCACGTGAGTTTATTTACCTTGTTAATGGCGGCAACTACGTTGATTTATACTATGTTGAACAGCGGTAACATGCAAGCACCACAACAACCTGGAATGCCAAATATGAAAATTATCATGTACATGATGCCAGTGATGATGATTTTCTTCTTCAACAACTATTCGGCTGGTTTGAGTTATTATTACTTTATTTCAACATTGATTTCCATTTTAGTAATGGTGGCTATCAAACAATTCTTTGTTGATGAAGATAAATTGAAAGCTAAAATGGCTGAGAAAAAAGCAGCTGCAAATTCAGGAAACGGTCCAAAAAAGAAATCTAAGTTTCAAGAACGTTTGGAAATGATGCAAAAAATGCAACAAGAACAAATGAAGAATAAAAAGAAATAATTGTTCTTCTTAAAAATACGAAAAGAGATTGTCAAACGGCAATCTCTTTTTTGTTTATAGTTGGTCTGTTTGGAATTTAATTCAAAAATCTCTATCCTTTAATTTGAATGGAGTTGCTCAATTATTATCACTGTGCCGAATACACCTTCTCACCTTTGATATAGGTCAACAAAGAAAAATTATTGACAAAATTTTGAGGAACATTTATCTTGCTTTCAAATACAGCAAACGTTGCTTCTTTGCCAACTTCTAAGCTACCATTTCGTTGCTCTTGAAAACTTCCGATAGCCGGCCAAATGGTTGAACCTTTTAAAAAATCATCTAATTCCAATGCTTCTGAGGGTAAAAACCCTAGCTCTGGAAGGTCTTTATCATTTTTGCGTACACAAGCAGCATACAAGGTTTTAAATGGGTCCATGGACTCAATTGGAAAATCGGTACCCAACAACAATATACCTGTTTGAGTCAACAAAGATTTATAGGCATAAGCCGTTTTCAAACGTTCTTTTCCTAACCTCGATTCAGCAAAAGAATAATCGCTTAGTGCTTGCGTTGGTTGAACCGAAGGAATAACACCTAGTTTTAAAAACAACTTCAAATCTGTTGGGTCAACAACCTGGCAATGTTCAATGCGCCAACGGTGATCGGGATTTAATTTGGCTATCGGTTGGTAGGCATCCAACACCATTTTCACTGCTGCATCGCCAATGGCATGTGCGTTTAATTGATATCCAATTGACGAACAAAACTGCACCAATTCATCCAATTTTTCTTTTGTTATTGTTGGATAGCCACTTGTTGTTACTTTATCTGAATAAGGTTGTTTCAGATAGGCGCCCCAACTACCGAGTGAACCATCCACAAAAACTTTAAAGCTTCGGATGGTCATGTTTTTGTATTCAAACACCTTATTTTTCTTTGCAAATTGAATGTTTTCTTCGGTTGGCAACAACATTCCATAAAAATTCAACTTGAATCGTTTTTTATCAATCAAATCTTGATACATTTTCACTTCATCGGCTTCCAATCCCGCATCGTGCACGTTGGTAATGCCATACATCAACAATTCGTTTTGAATTTCAATGACTTTTTCTTTCAATTCGTTCAATGAAAATTTTGGCAATTTTTCTTGTACCAAATGCATGGCACCGTCGGTTAAAATACCTGTTAATTGTCCATCAATTTTATGAATTTCACCATCAGCAACTGTTGTTTCTGTAGTAATATTAGCCAATTTCAATAGCGCCTCATTCACCAAAGCCGTATGCCCATCGTTGCGAAACAAACATACGGGTGTAGAAGGAAAAAGCTCGTTTAATTTAGCATTCGTTGGCATAGAATTATCGCGCCACAAACTTTCATTCCAACCAAAACCAACGATGAATTTTTGAGGACGACGTTGCTGATACATTTCTACATCCATCAACAATTGAGCAAATGAATTACTTCCAGACAAATCCACCCCCATGCGTTGTTTAGCAGCATATAAAAGATGAACATGAGCGTCGGTTAATCCTGGATAAATGTTTTTACCACCTGCATCATACGCCTCGTCCGAAGAATATTTGTTAAGAATTTGACGTTCTGGACCCAATTCCACAATTTTTCCATCTTTGATAGCCATTGCTTCGTAGATGGTCATGGTTTCATCCAACGAATGAATAACGGCATTGTGCACCACCAAATCCACGTGATGTGCTTTCATACATGAAGACAAAAGAATTGCTAAAATCGCCAGAAGGCCAATAAATCGAGACATATTTTTTATTTGCAAAGTTAAGAATTAAGGTCAATCAAGCATGAATTTCACTTCTTTCAAATCAAAATATTCAACTCCATGTTGTGTTTGCATTTCCAACAAACCGCCATCATTGACACCTAAAATTGTTCCTCTTTCAAGTTGATTGTTTCGAATAAAACGCACTTCTTGGTTCATTCTCCATAAATTCTTCAAGTAATCTGTTTTTAGTGCTTTAAACGCTTTGTAGGTCAGACGGCTGTATTGTTGATCCAGCTCAAGCAATAGTTTCTGAGCTATTTCTGCAACTGGAAAATTATTACCTGTTTCTAGTTTTATGCTCGTACCATTCACATCGCCAAAATCTGTTTGATTGACATTTAAACCAATACCAATAATAGACGATTTAATGAATTTACCCGCCAATGTGTTTTCAATTAAAATACCTGCCATTTTGCCACTTCCTGCAAGAATGTCATTTGGCCATTTTATACAAGTTTCCACGCCCAATTTTCGTAGAAATTCAACAACAGAAATTGCTACCCAATGATGGATACTTGTTTGATTTTCAATCGATAAATCAGTATATTCTACATAAAATGACATGGTTAGATTAAGCCCGGGAGTGGTGTTCCAAACGGTACCTCGTTGTCCACGTCCCTGCGTTTGCTCGTCTGCAATTATTGCAGTTCCATGTGCCAAAACACCCTCTTTTTGGAGATTGGCAACATAGTTGCTAGTAGAATCCACGCTAGTCAGGTGGATAATTTTACATCCAATTTGATTCATTAATTTTATTTCTTTGACGAATATATGAAGTAAAATTAAAAATAGCATTAGATTTGTAAATACGAAAGAAATTAATGCAAAAAGAAAAGAAAATCAGTTCCGAATTATTGTGTGATACAATAGTTGAAGGGATGCAAGAGAACAAGGCAAAAAACATCACCGTAATGGACTTGCGTAAAATTCCAGGCGCCATTTGTGATTTCTTCATCATTTGTAGTGGTGAATCTAGTACACAAGTGGATGGAATTAGCAATGCCATTCAGCGTTTAACACGAAAAGAATTGCAAGAAAAACCTTGGCATGTGGAAGGCAAAAACGGTAGTGAATGGATTTTGCTAGATTATGTAAATGTTGTAGCCCATGTATTCTACAAAGAATTGAGAGGATTTTATGACTTAGAAGATTTATGGGCAGATGCTAAAATTACGCAAATCCCTGACTTACACTAAAAAAAACAACAACAAGATGCAAAAAAACAAGAATTCAAATAAGAAAACACCTTTTTCAATATATTGGGTGTATGCCATTTTAGGTATTGGATTAATTGCTTACCAATACTACTACAGCACCAACAGTAAAATTCCATTGAAAACAATGGCCCAATTTGAAACATTAGCCGACAGTGGTTATGTTGAAAATGTTGCAATCGTTATCAATAAACTTCGTGTTGATATCCGCTTGAGTAAAGAAGGATCTGAGTACTTAAAAGAAACTGACAACCCTCAGTTTAAAGCTATAACAGCCTATCTAAAGAAAAACAAAGACTTTAGAAATAAAACACAAGAAAAAGAAAATTTGGAGTTAAACATTTCTGACAATGGCAATTTTGAAAAGAAATTGGAAGAAATAAACAAAGAATTGAAGGCTAAAAACAAGCAACCGATATCCTACACTTCTGAAACAGAATACGATTATTTGATGAGTATCCTTGGTTTCTTATTGCCTATTATCCTAATTTTTGGATTGTGGATGTTTATCATGCGTAGAATGTCTGGTGGCGGTGGTGGACCTGGTGGTCAAATTTTCAACATTGGAAAATCGCGTGCTCAGGTATTTGAGAACGGCAAATCAACCAATGTTACATTTAAAGATGTGGCTGGATTGCAAGGTGCTAAAGAAGAAATTCAAGAAATTGTTGAATTCCTTAAAAACCCTAAGAAATATACTGAATTAGGTGCTAAAATTCCAAAAGGAGCTTTACTTGTAGGCCCTCCAGGAACAGGTAAAACCTTATTAGCAAAAGCTGTTGCAGGTGAAGCAAAAGTGCCTTTCTTCTCACTATCTGGTTCAGATTTCGTTGAAATGTTTGTGGGTGTAGGTGCATCACGTGTGCGCGATTTATTCAAGCAAGCTAAAGAAAAATCACCCTCTATCATTTTCATTGACGAAATTGATGCAATTGGACGTGCCAGAAGTAAAAACGGTGGATTTAGCTCAAACGATGAACGCGAAAACACCTTGAACCAATTGTTGACAGAAATGGATGGTTTTGGTACGAACTCGGGTGTTATCATCTTGGCCGCAACCAACCGCGCCGATATTTTGGACAAAGCGTTGATGCGTGCTGGTCGTTTTGACCGTCAAATTTATGTGGATATGCCCGATATTAACGAACGCAAGGAAATTTTTGGAGTTCACTTGAAACCGTTAAAATTGGCAAAAGATATTGATATTAATTTCTTATCCAAGCAAACACCAGGTTTCTCTGGAGCAGATATTGCTAATTTGTGTAACGAAGCGGCGTTAATTGCTGCTAGAAAAGAGAAAAAAGAAGTTGAAAAACAAGATTTCTTAGACGCAGTTGACCGTATTGTTGGTGGATTGGAAAAGAAAAACAAAATCATTACAAAAGATGAAAAACGTTCTATTGCCTTCCACGAAGCTGGACACGCAACGATTTCTTGGATGTTGGAACACGCACATCCTTTGGTGAAAGTGACAATTGTTCCTCGTGGGCAATCACTTGGCGCAGCATGGTATTTACCAGAAGAAAGAAGCATTACTACCACCGAGCAAATTTTAGATGATATGTGTTCGGCATTGGGTGGTAGAGCTGCAGAACAATTAATTTTTGGAAGAATTTCAACTGGTGCGTTAAGCGATTTGGAAAAAGTTACCAAACAAGCCTACGCCATGGTTTCTATTTATGGTTTGAACGATAGAATTGGTAATATTTCTTACTACGATTCACAAGGTAGAGAGTCGTTCCAAAAACCTTACTCTGAAGAAACAGCTCGTATTATTGATGAGGAAGTAAGCAAGCTTATTGAATCACAATACCAACGTGCTTTGCAAATCTTGTCTGAAAATAAAGACAAGTTGACACAATTGGCAGAGAAATTGCTTTCTGCAGAAGTGATTTTTAAAGAAGATTTGGAAGAAATTTTTGGTAAACGTCCGTGGGATAAAGAACACGTGCAAGAAGATTTGCAAAAAGTTGAAGTTCCAGAAGAATTAAAAGCTGAAACGGTTGCCAATGAATCAACGGAGGATACAGCAACTGTAAAATCTTCTGAACAAGAAGTTGAACAACCTTCTTATGAAGCCAAAGACGAACAAAAAGAAGAACCAATAGCATAAAAAGAAAGGCTGTCTGTTGATCGGGCAGTTTTTTTTACAATTTTCGATTCTACTCATGAGAGTTTTTGAAGGTTTAGAGCAAGTAAAAGAAATCAAAAATCCGGTGCTTACCATCGGAACGTTTGATGGTGTGCATTTGGGACATCAAAAAATAATTGCTTACTTGAACCAAAAAGCTACTGAGATTGGAGGTGAATCGGTGTTATTTACATTTTATCCACATCCCAAAATGGTTATTCAGCCGGATAATCATGGGATAAAATTACTTCAAACTCAAGAAGAAAAGTTAGATAAACTTGCCTCAACAGGATTGCAAAACATTATCATTCAACCATTCACTACCGATTTTTCGCAATTATCTGCTATGGAATTTGTAGAAAAATTCTTAGTAAATCAATTAGGTGTTAAACATTTGGTGATAGGCTACGACCATCATTTTGGAAAAGGCAGAGAGGGCAATATTGAGTTTTTGAAAAAAGTTGCACCCCAATTTGGTTTTGGAATTACCGAAATTTCTGCTGAAGAAATTGATGAAGTAAACATTAGCTCCACCAAAATTAGAACGGCCATTCAAAAAGGAGATATTGAAACAGCAAATACATATTTAGGAAGTCCATTTAGCATAAAAGGCGAAGTTGTTAAAGGTAAACAATTGGGAAGAACTTTTGGTTTTCCAACTGCCAATCTAGATTTAAAAAGCAACCTAAAATTACTTCCAATTGATGGTGTTTACATTGTTTTTGCAACAACACAAACGGGTGAAAAACACAAAGGATTATTGAGCATAGGCACCAACCCAACCATTGCAGAAAATGGGCAACGCACCATTGAAGTTTGTTTACTCGACTTTCAAGGAGATTTATACGGCACAATTTTAGAGGTAGAATTATTGCATTTGATACGTCCATCAGAAAAGTTTAGTTCTATCGACGTGTTAATCGAACAAATGAAAAAAGATGAAGCATATTCTCGCCATTATTTCGATACTATTCATTAGTGTTGGTTTTGCACAAAATCAGTCAATCAAACAGTACACTCTTGCTGAGTTGAAAACTGCACACGTAGATTCGGTGTTTGCTATTGATTTACAAAAAATGAAATTGCAACAGTTGCCTCCCATCGTTTTTAAGTTCAAAAACGTCACTTCGTTGAATGTTGGTAAAAACAAACTAAAAAATTTAAACGGCATAGAGCAATTGGAGCATTTAACCTATTTGAATGCCGAAAAAAACATATTGGAGTATTTTCCAAATGAAATCTGCCAATTAAAGCAACTTGAAACCTTGATTCTCAATAGAAACATTTACATAGATGCCGTTCCTGCATGTATTGAAAATTGCCAACAGTTAAAAACATTGGATTTGTGGTACACTGCCGTTGATCATCTCCCAATAGAAATGACAACAATAAAAACATTGAAATTGATTGATTTTTCGGGAGTGCAAATTAACCAAGAAGGACAAAACAAGTTAAAAAAAATGTTTCCCAACACAAAATTAGTACTGAGTGCACCCTGTAATTGCATGAATTAATCAATAAACGATAAAAAAATGTTAACTTTATTAAAAAAATAATATTCCGCTTGAAAATCAATTATACTTGTTATATGAAAAACTTAAAAAATAGTGTGTTAGTGTTTCTTTTACTTTTTGTAGCAATGAGTAAAATCAATGCTCAACAACAGATTGACACTACAAAATTAATTCAACTATCTGGCGTAGTAGTTTCTGAAACAGAGTTGAATACCATGCCTTACACCACCATTTATGATAAAACACAAAAAAGAGGGGTGATGGCTGATTACTATGGTTATTTTTCGTTGGTTGTTCTACCAAGTGATACGTTGTATTTCTCTTATTACGGTTATAAAACATCGATGTTTGTTGTGCCAGATACATTAACAGAAAATCGTTATTCAATTATTCACATGTTGGAAAAAGACACGGTTAATTTACCTGAAGTAACCGTTTATCCATGGCCTTCAAAAGAGGATTTCGCCCGCTATTTTGTGGAAATGAACCCAACAGATGATGCAATCAAGCGTGCACAACGTGAGTTATCAGGAGAAAGTTTAGCTTTTGCTGCTGCTCGTGTTAAATCGGATGCATCATTAGCGCATGGCGTTGTTCAAAATCAAATGAATACAAAGATTTATACCAGAGGACAAATTCCAGGAAACAACCTGCTCAACCCATTTGCTTGGTCTAAATTTGTGAAAGACTGGAAAGAAGGTAAGTTAAAACGTCAATAAACAAATTACATGACCAAAAAACAAGCTTGGATAGTAGCTATTCGTCCACGAACCTTGCCTTTAAGTTTGTCGGGAATAATTTTTGGAGCTGCCATTGCATTTCAACAGGGTTTTATTGATTGGACAATTTTTTCATTGGCCATTTTAACTACGTTGTTGTTTCAAATTCTTTCCAATTTGGCAAACGATTATGGTGATGGCGTGAAGGGAACCGACAATGAAGAACGTGTTGGTCCAACAAGAGCCATACAATCGGGTGTTATTTCGCAAAAAGAAATGAAATCTGCCGTTGTTTTCACCTCCATTTTAAGTTTTGTATCTGCTTGTTTGCTTATTTATTTTGGAACGCAACAAATGCCTCTTGCCACCATTTGGTATTACGTAATGTTGGCTATTTTGTGCATCATTGCTGCAATTACCTACACTGTTGGTAAAAAAGCTTATGGCTATCACGGATTGGGCGATGTGATGGTGTTTATTTTCTTTGGATTGGTGAGTGTTCTGGGTGTTTATCCGCTTTTTGCAAAACAATTTGATTGGAACAACATTTATCCTGCCATTACAATTGGCTTGTTGAGTACCGCTGTATTGAATTTAAACAACATGCGTGATTATTTCTCAGACAAAAACGCACAAAAGAATACGTTAGTAGTGAAAATGGGAATTAATAATGCTAAAATTTATCATACGCTGCTGATTATTATTGCTTTGGTAGTGTTGGTGTTTTTCATTCAAAAGAGCAATCAAGTAATAAGCTATATTGCATTATTACCAGCTGTTTCCTTGTTATTACACGTATACAAAGTAGCAAAGGTTCAAGACACCAAAGCGTTTGATCCTGAATTAAAAGTAGTTGCTCTTTCCACTTTTGCAATCGCTGTTCTTTATTTCATCTCCATTTGGTTGTAAAATGAAAGCTCGTTTTTTCTATTCTCCTCTTGAATTTAAACGTCCAGCCGGAACAAGTAGGGGCGTTTTGAACATTAAACATTCGTGGATACTAGAAATTGAAAAAAACGGTGTAGTTGGAACAGGTGAATGCAGCATCATCCCCGATTTATCTCCCGATTACCAATCCAACGATCAATATGAAGCTGTATTAAAAAATGTTTGCTCACAAATTCAATCGGGTGAATTGACATTTGAAAACGCATCGCAACTATTAAAAGATTTTCCTTCACTGTTATTTGGAGTTGAATGTGCATTTTTAGACCTTCAAAATGGAGGGCATAAAATCTATTTTGACAACGATTTTTCGAAAGGAAATCAGAAAATACCCATCAACGGGTTGATTTGGATGGGTGATGAAGTCTTTATGCAAGAGCAAATAGAACAAAAATTGGCTGCTGGTTTCACAACCATTAAAATGAAAATTGGCGCAATTGATTTTGACACCGAATACCGATTATTGAAATCTATACGCCAACAATTTGATCAACAAACCATCACCTTGCGTGTGGATGCCAACGGAGCTTTTTCTCCGCAAGAAGCAAAAAATGTATTGGAACTTTTGGCGCAACTAGACATTCATTCCATTGAGCAACCTATCAAAGCCGGACAATGGCAAGTAATGCGTGAATTGTGTAACTCCGCTCCTACTCCAATTGCTTTAGACGAAGAATTAATTGGCATCAACGAAAAGCAACAAAAAATTGAACTTTTAACAAGCATTCAACCGCAATTCATTATTCTAAAACCAAGTTTACACGGTGGAATTTCGGGTACAAAAGAGTGGATACAACTTGCCGAAGAACAAAATATTGCTTGGTGGATGACGAGTGCCTTGGAATCCAACATTGGTTTGAAAGCCATTTGTGAACTAACCGCAGAATACAACAACCAACTCCCGCAAGGGTTGGGAACTGGAAGTTTGTATGTGAAAAATCACGAAACAAGCCTAATTGTGGAACAAGGAATGATTTATTGGAAATCTTAAATGCTACTTTCTGAGTTTGTTTAGTAGTTTAAACCACCACGGACTATTATCCCATTTCACCATATAATAAACAGAATCAGCGGCTCCAAATCCACAATTAAATTGGCGTACAGACTCAATTGTAGATCCTTCAAAACTAAAAATTTTATTGTGCTTCAATGTTGTTTGAATGACTTGATGCATTAAACCATGCATAGCACCTTCTTTTTTTCCAATTTCATCAACACCACCTTTTATGTATAACACTTCGTTATTCCATTCAATTAAAATTAATGAAGCATGAATACTATCATTTTTTTGTGCGGTCCAACAAGAAATGGTAGAAAGATTATAATGAAGTAGCAATTGTTTAAATCGAACAAAGTCAATTTCACGCAAATTTTTCACTTTATTTTGAAGTTCTTTAACAATTAAATCTATTCCACGGCTAATTTCAACTTGCTGAATAATCATTCCAGATTTTTCAAACTTTTTCAAAGCTCTTTTTGTTTGCGAACCTATTTTAATTTGCTCACTACTTTTAATTAGCTGATAAACACGTTTTGTACTCTCTTTAAAAAGCAGTTGATCAATATGATAGTTAGCTCGTTTAAATTCATTTTTTAGTTTTATTTCAACATCATTAAAGTCATTTGGCAAATCGCCTAACCAAGATAGTGAACGAATGAAATTGGGTGTAAATAAACCTTTAACTCCCAAACGAATGGTATAGGGCAAAGCAATTGCTCCTTTGTAATCATCATAAATTAATGCACACCAATGTTCTGAAAGTGAATCTAAAAAGTATAATTGATTATAAACAGAAGCTGAAGAACGTTGCAACAATTGGTTCCATTTCTCTTCATTTATGTTAGCACGTTCAACTATTTGCAAACGATTATTCATATCTGTTTATTTTAGTAACTTTGAGTATAAAATTACCTTATTTTTTTTACATGGAAATAGAACGCAAATTTTTAGTCAACGAGCAACTTTGGAAGGAACATAAACCTTTGCTAGGAAAATCCATCAAACAGGGTTATTTTTTATCGAATGAAAAAATTAGCCTTCGTGTTCGCACAAAAGGTGAAAAAGGCTACATTACCATAAAAGGTGCAACGGTTGGTATTTCTCGTGACGAATACGAGTATGAAATCCCCTACTCCGATGCGTTGGAATTATTGGAAAAATATGCCCAGCCTTATTTAGAAAAAACACGCTACGAAGTTCAATGGGAGGGGAAAACCTGGGAAATTGATGAATTTCACGGAAAATTAGCGCCTTTGATTCTTGCCGAAATTGAATTAAAATCAGAAGACGACTACTTTGAATTACCACCTTGGGTAACAGAAGAAGTAAGTGAAAATCCAGCTTATTTCAATTCAGAAATTATCAAAAAATTGGGATAAAAAAAAGAAGAGTCAGCTTTATGCCGACTCCTCTAACCTAAACTATATACTACAATTTTTACTATTGAATAACCATTCGTAATGGCGAAAAAGCGGATTCTTTTCCATTTACCGAAATGATGTAGGAACCTGCATTCAATTGATTGTTTTCAAAATAAATTGAATTTGTTCCCATTTTTACATTTACCCATCTTTGTTCAACAATTCTACCGCTTAACTCTTGAATTGTAATAACGGCATTTTCTAACTCTTCACTTGAATTTAATTGAAGTGTAAATGTTCCGTTGCTTGGATTTGGATAAACATTCATTGAATTGGATGTGGATTTACATGCACTAAAAACAGTTTCTAATGTTTTAGTTGTTCCATCCGTATCTGTTTGTTTTAAACGATAATATCCTTCATCTTTTGATAATGTTGTAATTTGATATTGTTGGGAGGTATTTATTGTTCCTGCACCATCAACGGTTTCAATTGTTTTCCATTGACTTCCATCACGGCTGTATTCAACTGTGAAGTAATCTGAATTTTGTTCAGATGCGGTTGTCCAACGAATGTGTGTGTATTCATCAGCACAAGTGGTTGAAAAATCGGATAAAACAACTGCCAACGGTGACAAGTTTTGAGATCCATGCAACCAAAATTCTGAGAAACCAGAAATGACAAACCATGAATATTTATCTCCATTTGCTGGCCATGACAATGGTGAATAAGTTGATAAATCAGCAAAACCATTTGGCATTTGGTAAGTTGTATTGCCATTTCCACTAGGCGGACAGTTATCTGCCCAAGAACTGTTGACGTTTAAAGGTCCTGAATATTTACTTAACCCCAATTGTGCTTGTGCAGAAATATCATCAATAGGATTAGTAGTTGCAGTACTTGCTGGGTACAACGCCGTTAACTCTGAATTGTAATACGGCAAGCGAACTGTTGCACCCACATTTGTTGTTGGATTAATAACCCAATGACGAGCCAAAACAGCTGTTTCCAATGTTGGGTTTCCACATTCTGTGGTAATAATTGGCGAACCTGCTACATACGTTGTTGCAACAGTGCTTCCAAGTCCAGTTGCACCAGCAGAAACAGATGCAATGTATCTTCCACTTGTTGTATTGTAAAAATGCACCGTTTCATTGGCGTTTACAGTACAAGTAGCTGATTCTCCGTCTGTGGCAAGCACATTAGTTTTACTAGGTAATGTTACAGTAGTTGAAGCACAACTTGTTGCCCCACAATTATCAATTCTAGTTGTTGCATACGTTGTTGTACCAGCCCCAGGATAATGAGGATGAGCAGGCGTCCACTCCAAAGCCGTTGTTGTATTGTCTTCATCTATCATTGGGTATTGGCTCAATTGAATGAAATCCAATTCCATTGTACAACCAGCATTTGTTGCCCAATCGTAGCGCCAACCTGTTATATTGCTTCCATCCCCTAGGTAGTGCGAATTTTGTGTTAAATCAATAGTTGCAATGTGCCAATTGCCATCACTGATAAGCGATGTTGATGTTTGGTGTGCAGCATTTGCAGATGGATAATGTGCATTGTAAAAAAATATTTCTGCAGAATTTGCAGTACCCGAAACCACACGATAACGAATGTTAACGTATCGATATGTAGTTGGACTAAAAGACCCAATATTTGGCATGTGAATCATTGGGTCGTTATTCGTAGATGTTACATTTAATATTCCGTTAGTAGTTGAGTTCACAGTAGTATTTGGAAAAGTATAAGTTGAACTGAGGTTCATCCACGTCTCTGTGAATGCATTGTTACAACCTCCTTTATACCACGCATAAACTGCATTGTCACCACTTGTACCACCTGATGAATTCAATGCAATTGAATTTCCAAAGCAATAGTTGCCACCACCAGTAACTGTTGTTGGAGCCGTAGATGCATCTTTAACCGCAAAAAGAACAGCATTGGAATACAAGGTACAACTACCAGATGTAACAGCACAACGAACTAATGCGGTGTTATTCCATCCCAAAGGAGGATTTGTAATTGTTAACGTATTGGTTGTTTGTCCCGAGCATTGCGATACTCCTACAGTAGAGAGCCATGTTGACCCTCCATTTGTTGAATATTGCCACAAATAACTTGGTGATGTAGCATTAGCACCTACGGTAAAAGATCCCGAACC
Source organism: Bacteroidota bacterium (assembly GCA_029558435.1). The sequence continues at coordinate 14,009 of JAKQEZ010000157.1, read as the reverse complement.
ATTAGTACAAATATTGGTTGTTACAGGTTGAGTAGTTAACAATGGATAATCTACTAAAATATAAGGTTTATTGGCATGGCTGTGTGCACGAATCCATAAGAAATCATAGTGACCTGATGCAATCCCTGTAGTGCTTAATCCTAAACCGAACCAACCAGTAGGAATGCTTGCAATAAAATCGGAAGTGGCAGTAGCGTTTAATGTTAAATTTTGCCATCCTGATTCTGTAGCTGAAGTCAAACTAAAAGAACCATAAAGAGAACCATCACGAATGTCTGCTAATACAGTAGCATTTGAAGAAGGCACAGGATCATAGGCCAACGGTTTTACATTAAAATTCATAAAGCAACCCGAACCAATAACTCCAGCATCATCAGCGGTATAAAAATGAAAACTAACAGTACTCAAGCAAGTTGACGGCAATGTAGTTAAGTTAAACTTTGCCCAAGAGTGATAACAATCATCAGACTCATAATACCCATACCATGGATCATAATTTCCTTTTCCAATAATCATTTCATCATCGTATGCATCATAAATATCTGTTTCTGTATATACAGTTGGTGTATTACCGTATGTATGGATTGTACCTGTCCACCAATTTGCATTGTTAGGATACATATTAACTGAAGGGTCGATGGTTACTGGGAAAGTGCGTTCTGCAGCAGTTAACCAAGCTATTGGTACCAATGTTTTAATGGTTAAAACTGTGCCATTTTGCTCCAATTGATAAGTACCATCTATTCTTTCTGCCCCACTGTGCGTGTGTGATTCTCCATTAACTTCATAGGTATGCATAGAAGGTGACTCAATAAAAACAGGTTTGTTAAATACAGCTTTCAATCCGTTTGTTCCTGTAACTAAAATGTAATTTTCGTCGGTTAAAGTAGCGTTCCAACCGTTTGGCAAAACTACTTTTTCTTCAAACACTAAGTATTCTGCACCAGTAGGAATAGTAGCTAAAGCATTCAAATTTTGAATGATATAATCCATTTTTCGGAGGTGGTATGCTGCGTAAGTTTTAAATCAATTCCATTTCCATAAACGTTGGAATAGGTCAACTCATTAAAATCAACAGTTCCTGTATTAGGTGCAATAGTTAAAGGTTGAACTACAGAATTACCAACTAAATAATACATGCGCATATCCTTCATATCCACCAAGGTTTCACCACTTGGTAAAATTGTTGTGATAGCACCTGCTGCTGTTTGAGGATAATATGTTTTATGAAAATTGGTTGTATTGGAAAACCCATTGGCATCCGAAACAATACTGTGAAAAATAGTTTTCCACTTTCCATTTTCTAAATAATTAATGTTACCAGCTGTAATAAAAGCTGTTACGTCTCCATTTTCATTTTTGAAATGCTTTGAGTTGGCATCGCGTAATTCAATAATTTCTGACGATTGTGCTCTGTTTCCAAATGCCTCCTTTTCCCATAAATACTTCGATTCTAAATTAGAATTTACTAAAACATTACTAACTTGCTTTGCTGGCGAGTAGTTGTTTTGTGCATATAGTTCTTTGGAAGACAAACTAATAATCATCATAAAAACGATAATTTTAGTCATTGCAAAAAAAGGAATACAGCGTAGTCTATAGCAGTTATACATCTTTTTCATATAGTGTAAATAGTGTAATAATTAATGGTTTATCAATTTTTTGTCAAATATAAATGAAAAAAAATAAAACACTATCTATCAATTAAATACAAGATAAAAACATCTTATTATGAAATTATTCAATAAATTCATCGAAAAATAAAGGGCTTTCATCGAAAAAAGAGGAAATAAATCATTAGAAACAATGTTATTTTTTTAACATATTTTCTTTAGCGATTCATTTAATTAACAAATCAATTCTTCTCTCTATTCCATATTTTCATGTCATTTCCAGAAGGTTGTTCAAACACATTTAATTCAAACTCATGAATAACAGCAAAAATATGGTCAAAAATATCGGATTGTATAGGTTCGTAATCAACACTTGTTTTCGCGAGGGCGAAACAATAAATTTGAATAGGCAGACCTGTATCAGTAGATTCTAATTGGCGCACCAAAATGGGCATGTTTTTATTAATTTCTGGCTTATTGGTAATATAGAATTCCATGTATTTTCTAAAAATCCCAATATTCGTTTGTCTTCTTCCACCAATTGCATATTCACCAATTAAGCCATTTTTTTGGTTGTATTGATCAATTTCTGCTTGTTTCGATTCCAAATAATCTTTAAGAATGATAAATTTCTTCAATTTTTCGATTAATTCTTGGTCGGCATATTTTATGGAATTGATGTTTATTTTCACCGAGCGCATGATTCTTCTACCGTCCGATTCTTCCATTCCTCGCCAGTTTTTAAACGAGTCGGAAACCATTGAATAGGTTGGAATTGTGGTAATTGTTTTATCAAAATTTCTAACTTTTACTGTTGTCAAGTTGATTTCCTCTACTGTTCCGTCTGCCCCAAATTTTTCCATCGTAATCCAATCGCCTATTCGAACAATATCATTCCCTCCCAATTGAATACTACCAACAAAACCAAGAATTGTATCTTTAAAAACGAGCATTAAAATTGCAGAAGCAGCACCAAAAGATGCCAATAAATTAATTGGTTTCACACCAGTTAAAATACTAATCATCACTGCAATTAATACAATGGTTACTATAATTTGAATTACTTGAATATAGGATTGAACCGGTTTATCCTTAAATTTTACATTATCAAGTAATATATCTTTGATAGTTACTAAAATTCTGTTTACTACAACAATAAAAATAAAAACAATTACAAGTTTAGATAGCATTGAAAATACACTATAAACACTTGGATATTCGTAGAATACAATCGAAAAGAAAAAATCTAAAAACAATGAAGGTATCAAATAGGCAATAGCCTTAAACACTTTGTTTTTAACCAAATAGTCATCCCATTTTACTTTTGATTTGTGAAAATATGAATGGGTAATTTTAACTAAAACCAACTTAAATAAGAACCAAAATATTAAAAATGAAATACCTAAAACTGCAAACATTCCTAAACTCCACCAGATTGTGTGAGAAGCATACAACTCGCTATTAAAAACTTTTTCGCCATTTATTGTGTGCTCATAAATACTTTTTATCCAATTGATTATTGATTCTTTCATGCAAATTAAGTTTTTGCAAAAATAAAAATTAAAAGTTGGCTATTTAATTGTATTCGTATATTTTTGCTCTAAATTAGTGGACTACTTAAAGCTTCCATTCACACAAACTCACACGTTGAATAAAAAATACATATACTTGATGGGCTTGGTAACATTATTGTTGTTTCCAATCCCTGCATTTGTTACACTGCATTTTTTGGAGGGGACAACTTTCCACGATTTTTTATTTTCAACTCCATTTGATTGGGATGTGTTTTTAATAGGAATATTGGTGGGATGTGTTTATGCCATTGCTGCCAATAAATTAATGCAACTCCCTGTTTTTGACAATACTCCATTAAAAATTGATGAATTAGTTAACTCATTGAATTTAACTATCGCCGATGCTTTATTTTTATCCCTTTGCGCTGGTATTGGTGAAGAATTGCTCTTCAGAGTTGGGTTTCAACATTATTTTGGAGTTATTTTAACCTCGGTATTTTTTGTTGCCATACACGGATACTTAAATCCATTTAATTGGAGACATTCTCTATATGGCATCATCGTTTTACCACTTTCTTTTCTGCTTGGTTGGGGGTATGAATTGTTGGGGTTATGGTTTGCAATTGCGGTGCACACTAGCTATGACTTCACGTTATTCATAGCTTTTAGTAAAAATAAACGCTGAAAATTAAAGAAATATGCAACATAGCAACTTTTTTGTAACTTTGTCGTCATATATACGAAAGTACATTGGTACAATATTCGTAAGAAAAGTTGAAAATTATTAATATGAAAAATTTTATTTTAACATTCGGTTTTGCTTTTGCTTGCCAATTAGTTATGGCGCAGGATTTGGCTGCAGCTGGAACTCGTGCTGTAGAACGTTACAACACGCTTAACGCTACATTGCATTTTACTGAAGAGCAAAAAGATAAAGTAAGAAGCTTAATTAATGGAATTGAAGAAAAACAGGAATACGTTAAAAGTGAAGTAAATTTAACTGCTGAACAAAAAGTTGAATTTACTTATAAGAACGAGCTTTCTTTTCAACAAGTATTAAAAAGTTTCTTGACTGAGAGCCAAAAAGAAACTTATGAGCAAATGTTAGCAACCGAAGAGTAAACTACAAAAATATTCAATTGCTAAAGACCAGTCAATTTTGATTGGTCTTTTTTATTTCACCTCAAAATCAAACATTTTTTGTGTGCCAATATAGCCTGTCAACCTGTCACCAATGGCTATTGGACCTACGCCTGCTGGGGTTCCTGTAAAAATTAAATCGCCCGTTTTTAAGGTCATGAATTGCGATACATAAGCAATGATGGCATCGATGTTAAAAATCCATTGAGCGGTGTTTCCTTGTTGAACAATCTGACCGTTTTTTTCTAAATGAAAGGATAAATTGGTCAAATCGAGTTCGTTTTTATTAATAAACGTATTGGAAAGAGGCGCACTGTGTTCAAAGGCCTTTGCTTTTTCCCAAGGCAACCCTTTTTCTTTGCAAATTTGTTGAATATCGCGTGCTGTGAAATCAATACCCAACGATAGTTGCTCGTAATATTTATGTGCAAATTTCTCTTGAATGTTCTTCCCTACTTTGCAGATTTTAATCACCACTTCACATTCATAATGGATGTCTTTTGAAAACGAAGGATAATAAAAAGCATCGTTATCTCTTAAAAGTGCCGTGTCGGGCTTTAAGAAAAACAACGGCTCGGTTGGCAACTCGTTTTTCAATTCTTTTGCATGATCAGCAAAATTTCGTCCAATACAAATGATTTTCATTTTTATTTGAATTTGTTTTTTAATGCTTCTAACTTTGCTTGCAAATCCCCTTCATCCTCTGGTTTTTGCGCTTGTTTTTTATTATTGTGTTCGCTTCTAATTTTTTCCATCTCTTTTTTCAAAACTTGCTTGGTATAAAGTGGAAAATTAGCATCCATCATCCAGCCATAGTAGCCGGGTTCTTCAACCATCACTGCACGAACTGTTTTGCCTTTGTGTTTACCAAAATTGTAAATCGCTTCTCCTTTTTCGTTAATGGCAATGCGGCCCGCAAAATCAAGTAAATCGTAGTTACCAACCTTTGTGAAATCGGCTAAAAATTCAACGTTTGATTCAAGATTTTCGTATTTTTCCAATTGTGCTTGCAGCACTTCCCATGTTGCAGTAACATCCGCCATTGCTTGATGTGCGTTGGATAAATCTTTATTGCAGTAGAAAGCATACGCAGCCACCAAGGTGCGTTGTTCCATTTTATGGAAAATGTTCTGAACATCTACAAATCGCTTGGCAGATATATCAATATCGCTTCCGGCTCTTAAAAATTCTTCCGCTAATAGCGGAATATCAAATTTATTGGAATTATATCCAGCCAAATCAGCATCGCCAATAAATGCAGCTATTTCTGGTGCCAATTCTAAAAAAGTTTGTTCGTTTTTCACGTCTTCGTTAGATATGCCGTGCACACTTTGTGCTTCTGCGGAAATTGAAATGGTTGGGTTTACACGTTTTACATATTCTTTTGTAGAACCATCCACTTCCACTTTTAAAATGGCAATTTCTACAATGCGATCATTGGTTACATCCAGTCCGGTTGCTTCCAAATCAAAAATTGCTAGTGGTTTTTTAAGTTGTAATTTCATCTTATCCATGAATAGTTTCTTGTTTTCCGTATTTATCCATCAACGAAGCTTCAAATTCCAAAAATTCCTTCCAACGAGCATCCACATCTACTTTACCTCCATATTTTCGAGCATACTTTAAAAATGTAGTGTAATGACGCGCTTCACTTTCCATCAATTCACGGTAAAAAACACGTAATTCATGATCTTTTAATTCTTCGCTCAAAATTCTAAAACGCTCACAACTTCTTGCCTCAATCATAGCTGCAAACAACATTTGATTGACAAAATGAACTTCTCTTGAGCGGTCGTTTTTATGGTGTTTTAAAAATTCTGCCAAATCGTTCACATAAGGATCTTTGCGTTCAAAACCCAACTTCATACCACGTCGTTGCAATTCTTTGTGTACCATTTCAAAATGTTGCATTTCTTCGATGGAAATTGCTGTCATTTCCTCCACTAAATCTGTCAAATGTGGATATTGAACAATCATAGAAATGGCATTTGATGCCGCTTTTTGTTCACAAAATGCATGATCAATCAATACTTCTTCTAAATTTTTCTCGGCAATGTTCAACCAACGTGGGTCTGTTGGCATTTTTAATCCCAGCATATTCTTGTTATTAATTTTAGACTTCTGACAAAGATAGCTATTTATTCATCAATTGAAAAAATGAATGTAGAATGCAAATAAAACTCTTTTATTGAATCGCTAAAAAATTAGCAATGATTTGCAAACCATTAGGAGTCATGATGGATTCGGGGTGAAACTGAACGCCATAAATAGGAAGTTTTTTATGCTCTATTGCCATTACCACTTGTTCGGCGGATTTGCCAATCACTTTAAAATCGGAAGGCAATGTTTGTTCATCTACACACCAACTGTGGTAGAGTCCAACGGTAATTTGCTCATCTAAATTTTTAAAAAGCGGAGAGGTTGTATCGATATTTACCAACGCTTCAACACCATGTTTTACTTTTGCTTGATTGATTAATTCTCCGCCATAATAATTTGCAATTCCTTGCATGCCCAAACAAACACCTAAAATTGGTTTGGAGTTGGCATATTTTTCAATGCAATCAAACATCAACGTTGTTTCAGAGGGCAATCCGGGTCCGGGAGAAAGCACTAATTTATCGTACGCATCCATTTCGGCGAGTTGTAACTCATCGTTGCGCTTTACCACCACTTCTACCCCACATTTTTGAATGTAATGATACAAGTTGTAAGTAAAAGAATCGTAATTATCTATAATCAGTACCTTCAATTTTTCAAGTTAAATGCTTAAACTTGCACAAAGTTAATAAAGAGAATAGAAAAATATACCAATATGAAAAAAGCAATCCACATAGAAGGAGCTCCACAACCAATTGCTCCATATAGTCAAGCCATCCAATCAGGAAATTTTATTTTTGTTAGCGGTCAAATCCCCGTAAATCCGTTTACAGGTGAATTAAACATGGCAACAATTGAAATTGCCACCAAACAAGTGATGGACAACATTATTGCCATTTTAAAAGAAGCTGGCGCAACGTTGGACAATGTTGTAAAATGTGAAATTTTCTTGAAAAGCATGGACGATTATGCTGCTATGAACGATGTATATGGCGAATATTTCAAAGGAATGGTTGCACCAGCTCGCGTGGCATTGCAAGTAGCAAAATTGCCTAAAGATGTCAACATTGAAATTTCTTGTATTGCAGCTATTTAATTGCATTTGGAGTCTCAATATCCATATAAAATTAGTATTGTAATTGTTAATTACAACGTTGCCTATTTTTTAGAGCAATGCCTTAATTCTGTCAAAAAAGCACTTAGAAACGTTAGTGGCGAAGTGTTTGTGGTGGACAACAATTCGATTGACAATTCGGTGGATATGGTGCGGGCTAAATTTCCAGAATACCAGCTCATTGCCAACAAAGACAATCGTGGATTTTCTAAAGCCAACAACCAAGCAATTGAAATAGCCCAAGGTGAGTACATCCTTTTGCTTAATCCCGACACCGTTGTAGAAGAAGATACCTTTGAAAAAGTCATAGCTTTTATGGATCAACATCCAGATGCTGGTGGCTTGGGGGTACGTATGATAGACGGAAAAGGAAAGTTTTTACCCGAATCCAAAAGAGGGTTGCCCACGCCCATGGTGGCTTTTTATAAAATCTTTGGATTGTCGAGTTTATTTCCAAAATCCAAAAAATTTGGGCAATACCATTTAGGCTATTTGAGTGAATTTGAAACCAACGAGGTTGAAATATTAAGTGGAGCATTTATGTTGATGCGTCACGATGCGTTGAAAAAAGTAGGTTTGCTTGATGAAACTTTTTTCATGTATGGAGAAGACATTGATTTGTCGTACCGCATCATCAAGGGAGGATATAAAAACTATTATTTTCCAGAAACCCGTATCATTCATTACAAAGGAGAAAGCACCAAAAAAAGTTCGGTTAACTATGTTTTTGTTTTTTACCGAGCGATGGTCATTTTTGCCGAGAAACATTTTTCGCAGCGCAATGCCAAATTATTTTCATCACTCATCAATTTTGCGATCTATTTAAGAGCAAGTATGGCTATAATGGCGCGTTTTATAAAAAAAATAACGTTGCCAGTTATTGATTTCTTGATAATCTTGGGTGGTTTGTATGCCATGACACATCGTTGGGAGTTGCACCAAATAGAGTTCCCTACTTCGATTTTAAAAGTAGCGCTACCACTGTATACCTTAACTTGGTTGATCAGCATTTTTTTTCAAAACGGTTATATTAAGCCATTTAAAGTAAAAAATGTGGTAAAAGGGCTCTTTTGGGGAACCTTAATTATACTTGTTATTTACGCCTTGTTGCCTAAAGAATATCAGTTTTCTCGTTTATTTATTGTTACAGGAGCATTACTCACCTTTATTTATTTCCTTATTTCACGCTTGTTCTTACATTTTGCATTTAGAAAATCTTTTCCACTTTTCAAACGTAAGGACACCCGTTTTGCCGTTGTAGGGTCTAAGGAAGAAACAGAACGAGTAGCAGAAATATTAAAGCATTCTATCTCAAAAAATGCTACAGTATATTCCGTTTCTTCGGGTGAAAATAAAGAAACTTGGAGCATTGGAAACATTTCGCAACTCAGCCAAATTGCTTACATCCATAAAATGGATGAAATCATTTTCTGTGCAAAAGATATTGATACTCAAACAATTATAAAATGGATGTCGGACATTGATTCTACCAACATTGATTTCAAAATTGCACAACCCGATAGCTTGTATTTGATTGGTAGTAATTCCATCGATACTGCTGGCGATTTATATTTAATTGACATCAATGCAATTTCGCGACCAGAAAACATTCGTAATAAACGTATTTTTGATGTTGCAGTTTCACTTGTTGGATTTTTAACACTTCCGCTTTTAATTTGGTCTTTCACTCATAAAAAAGACTATCTAAAAAACTTAATCAACTTATTTACAGGCAAAAAAACATGTGTTGGATATGTAACAAGTGTTCCTACAAATGAATTACCTAAAATTAAACAAGGAATTTTATCTCTAACCACAAAAACCAATCAACTATCAGAAAATCAATTAAATAAATTAAATTTAATTTATGCAAGAGACTATTCAGTGAAAAAGGATTTACAACTACTTTTAAAGAATTGGAAAAAAATGGACCAACCAAATTAACATATATTTGTTAAAAAGGAAAAATCAATTATTTTTGCAGTCGATAACATAATTTCATATACGATTTTTAAAATGGCAAGAATTGAAATAAAGCTCCCAAAAATGGGTGAAAGTGTAACCGAAGCAACTATTACAAATTGGTTAAAAAACATTGGTGACAGTGTTGAATTAGACGAGCCATTAGTTGAAGTTGCTACAGACAAGGTGGACAATGAGTTACCTTCTGAAGCAAAAGGAGTGCTTGTTGAGCGTTTATTTGAAGTGGATCAAGTTGCTCAAGTTGGGGATGTTATTGCTATTATTTCAACAGATGGTGGAGATGCGCCTAGCTCTAGTTCTGCTCCTGCAAAAGCTGAAACACCAGTTGCTGTTGCCGAAAAAATCGTTGAAACAGCTGTTGCAACTGCTTCTGCATCATCTGCAGATTTTAGTTCATCAGACAAATTTTATTCTCCACTTGTAAAAAGTATTGCCAAAGCAGAAGGTATTTCAATCAATGAATTGGATGCAATTGCGGGTTCTGGACAAGCTGGAAGAGTAACTAAAAAAGATATTCTTGCCTATTTAGATGATAGAAAAAATGGAGCGGCTCCAAAAGTGGCTGCACCTGCACCAACAAAAGTTGAAGTTGTTGCACCAAAAGTTGAAGCTCCAGCTGGAGGTGGTTTCTTATCTAACATTAAAGAGCCAATTGTAGTTCCTAATCCAGGTGATGAAATCATGGAAATGGATCGTATGCGTAAGATTATCGCTGAGCACATGGTAATGTCTAAGCACGTTTCTCCTCACGTTACATCTTATGTTGAAGCAGACGTTACAAATATTGTTAATTGGAGAAACAAAGTGAAAGATGCGTATAAAAAACGCGAAGGTGAAAACATTACATTTACGCCAATTTTCATTGAAGCAATTGCAAAAGCAATCAAAGATTTCCCAATGATTAATGTATCGGTAAGTGGTACACAAATCATCAAAAGAAAAAATATTAATATTGGTATGGCAACCGCATTGCCTACGGGTAACTTAATTGTTCCAGTAATTAAAAATGCCGACCAATTGAACTTAACTGGCTTGTCAAAAGCGGTAAATTCATTGGCCAACAGTGCACGTAACAACCAATTAAAACCAGAAGATATACAAGGAGGAACTTATACAGTAACCAACGTTGGTACTTTTGGAAACGTTATGGGAACTCCAATTATCAATCAACCACAAGTTGCAATTTTAGCATTAGGTGCTATTAGAAAAATGCCTGCTGTAATTGAAACGCCAGATGGTGATTTCATTGGAATTCGTCACAAAATGTTCTTATCTCATGCGTATGACCACCGTGTAGTTGATGGAGCATTGGGTGGACAATTTGTGCGACGTGTTGCTGATTATTTAGAGCAATTTGACCCAAATAGAGACTTTTAATAAACTAAATTTTAAAAATTAAGTAATGAAAATTAAATTAACCCTATTATCACTCTGCCTAGTTCCAGTAATTGGGCTGTCACAATATACAGTTGATGCTGTAAGAAAAATTGCGAACACAGCTCCTGAAGCACAGTTAGTTGTTGAGGCTTCAAGAATGTTGCAAGATGATTACTATTATTTTTCTGAAATAATGGTAGATAAATTATTAGAAAAAAATCCTGAGAGTTCAAACTACAATTACCGTAAAGGCTACATTGTTTTGAACTCTCGTTCTGATTTTCAAAATGCATTAACGTACTTGGAAAAAGCTGTTAAGGTAATTAACAACAACTACGATATGTATTCTGCAAAAGAAAAAGGAGCACCTTCTGATGCATATTACCACTTAGCACGTTGTTATCATTTGGACGAGCAACTAGACAAAGCAATTGAGTATTACAATTTGTTTATTAACAACAGTAGAAAAAAATCGGAGTTAATGGACAATGCAAAATTAGGAATAACGCAATGTAACTTAGCAAAACAAGTGATTGCCAATCCTAAAAGTGCTAAAGTTGTTAATGTAGGTTCTAAAATCAATACTGAATACCCAGAATATTCGCCATTTATTTCTTTTGATGGTAAATCGTTGTATTTTACTTCAAGAAAACCATGGGCCGATAGTTCAACACACGAATTTAGAGACCCTAAATTGTATCAATTCCCAGAAGATATTTATGTAAGTTATTTATCAAAAGGAGAATGGACAGATCCAAAAAAAATGGATTTTTGTGAACCCAAAACAAATGAAGCAACCATTGCTGTTAGTGTTGATGAACGCAGAGTTTACTCTTATGAAGATGCAACTGGAAATGGAGATATTTACTATTCTGATTTTGTAAAAGACAACTTCACAACTTTTGCACAAATTGATGCGCCAAATGTAAACACAAATTTCTGGGAAACACACTGTGCAGTAACTCCAGATGGAAAAAATATTTATTTTGTTTCAGATAGACCAGGAGGTTTTGGAGGTAGAGATATCAACAGAATTGTAAAAATGGCTGATGGATCTTGGAGTGAACCAAAAAATCTTGGCGCAAAAATAAATACCGCATACGATGAAGATTCTCCTTTCATTGCCATTGACAACAAAACCATGTATTTTGCATCAAATGGACCAAATAGTATTGGTGGTTTTGACATTTTCGTATCTGTTAGAGATGACAACAATGAATGGTCTGACCCTATTAACTTAGGTTATCCTATTAACTCAACGGGTGATGATTTGTTTTATACCACAACTGTAAATGGTAAAAAAGGTTATTTATCATCGTTTAGAAAAGGTGGGTATGGCGAAAAAGACTTGTATGAAATTGAAAATGATTACATGGGTGTCCAAAACGTAATTGTATTAAAAGGAAACATCCACGTATTAGGAAATGCCGTATTAACAGAAGCTGCTCACGTTGTATTAAAATGCGAAAACTGTGTGGAAGAAAAAGAAAGTGTAGTTTCTTTACGTATGCGCGATGGAGCATTTATGACACCATTGGAAGCTTGTATGGACTATGAAATTATTTTCATGGAAGATAGCTCAAAAGTTATCAGACGTGAAAAATTCAACACTTCTTGTAATAAAAAATACGAAGAAATTACAAAAGATGCATACATTGCTGACTACGATTTATTGGGTAGTGTAAGTGACAAAGAAACCAAAGAACCAATTAAAGATGTAACGGTTAAAATCTACGATAAGAAAACTAATAAATTATTGGAAACTTTAACAACAGATGAAGCGGGTAAATTCTTGAGTACTTTGTTGGATGATAAATTGTATGGCGACACGATTAGTTATGAATTGAAGTTTTCTAAACCTGGTTACTTAACAATTACGAGAGATGTAGATCAAATTTTGGCTACAAACATTAAAATTGATGAAGTAATTACGTTAGAGAAAACAGATATTGGTAAAGACTTAGCTGAAATGATTTCTTTAAATCCTATTTACTTTGATTTAGACAAATGGGATATTCGTCCAGATGCTGAAATTGAGTTGAATAAGATTGTTAAAATCATGAACGACCATCCTAATATCCGTATTGAATTAGGGTCTCATACCGACTGTCGTGCAACAAAAGCATACAACTTGACGCTATCTGATAAACGTGCTAAATCATCAGCTGAATACATCAGAAAACGCATTACTAATCCTTCAAGAATCTTTGGTAAAGGATATGGTGAGTCAAAATTGTTGAACGATTGTGGTTGTGAAGGTGATGTAGTTTCTGATTGTACAGAAGAAGAACATCAGTTAAACAGACGTACAGAATTTAGAATTGTTAAGCAATAAGATTGAATGTTTATCAATAAAAAATCCCGCTTTAGAAATCTAAAGCGGGATTTTTCATTTTGGACGAAATTTATATCAATTCCACTAATTCTTTTTGAATGGCTTCGCCTTTATTGGCATTGTACCAATTTTGAATATCAATTTTGATTTGTTCCATTGGAATACCTTGTTCTTTTGAATTTACAACAAAATTTTGAGCATCTTGTGGACGTGGTCCCCACACAAACAAATCGTTTCCTTCGGCATCTCTACTAATCATTTTAGGAATAGCTTTACCTCCGTTTGTTAAATAACTGTCAATTAAAAAAGGAGCGGCATCACGCAATTGGATTTCGTAGGTAATTGCAGGTGACTCCTCTGCCATTTTCACTAAAAAAGGAACAATTTGTGAAGCATCACCACACCAAGGCTCTGCAATGATAATCCAATGTTGTTTTTTATCAAGTGATTGCAATGCTTCTTTTGTAGCATCGTTTAGCACCGCTGTTTTATTCCAACGTTTCATGCGCGATTCGTTGAGTTTGGTATAGTTCAAATATTCAGCATCGTCATAAGGAGCTTGAGGTTTGTCACTTTTTAAGATGGTGTCAAACAATTGAAGGTATTCTGTATATTGCATAATTCTTATTTTTTGACAAAATTAGACAATTTTATCCAATTACGATTTATATTAAATTGAAAATAATTTACACTTTTGACTAGTCCTAAATAACCGATACAGATTATTAAGACAAAAATAATTAATTATATCCCAGTAAAGACGTCTTTACTGGGATATTTGTTTTTATAAGTTCTTATTTTAATTTGATTTTGTAGATGCATTTGCTCTGGAG